>DWZB01000050.1 GCA_019118405.1 Candidatus Limosilactobacillus gallistercoris | reverse complement strand
AAGCCCCGTACGTTCGTTTTGCTGAACGTGTGGGGCTTTTGCTTATTTCCACCAGTGCCGGCTGATCATGAAGAGGGCTGATAGGACCATCAGAACGAGGGTGACGATAATGGTGAACACCCACGAATATGGGCCGTTGGCGAGGGGGAGTTTAACGTTTTCACCGTAGAATCCGGAAACGATGGTCGGGACCGAAAGCACGATGGAGTAGATGGTCAGGTACTTCATCGTCTGGTTCAGGTCGCTGTCGATCACCTTGCTGTAGGCGTTGGAGACCCGTTCGGAGACGTCCGAGGTCATCTGTGCCATCTCCAACCCCTGCTGTGCTTCGACGATGACGTCATCGAGGTCGTTGTTTTGCCGGGTCGACATCTTGTCGGCATAGCGGCGTTTGAATTCTTCCAGTAGGGAGACGTTGCCCTTGAGCGAGGTCAGAATGTAGACCAGGCCGGTTTCAATCTCCATGAACTCGCTGATCGCCTTACGCCCGGTTCGCCGCTGCAGGTTCCGCTGGATCTGCTGGCGCTGCTGGTCGACCCGCCGCAGTGGCCCGAAGTAGTTGGTGGACAAGCGGTAGAGGATCGGGAAAACCAGGTTAAGTTTATCGGTGATCGGGGCTCGCCGCTTCAGGATCCGCAACTGGTTGGCGATGATCCCGTTGACGAAATTGGTCTTGGCATTGGTAAAGGTGATGATGTTGTTCGTCGTCAGCATGATCCCAATCGGGGCGGTCTGTGGCGCGGTGACGGCGTGGGTCGGTACATAGACGTCGAAGATCAGCAGGGTGACCCCGGCATCCTGGTCAACTTCGACCCGGGCCTTTTCGTAAGGGTCAATTGCGTAGTCGAGCAATTCCTTAGTAACCTCATACTTTTTGATCAGGTCTTCACGCTCACGGGGGAGGGGTTCGAAAACACTGATCCACTTGCTACGGTCGTTAATTTCTTCGGTACTCAACAACGCAACTCACCTTCTTATTTCACAATCTTATACTACTATTCAACTCTTTTTGCCCGGAAAAGTAAAGGCAGCTCAGCAGTGGAAGGTAAAATGCTGGCGTATTTCCCGGGAAATAAATTAGAATAGAGAAAATATCTGATGGGAGGAATGAGTTGTAATGTGTACCAGTATCTATCAGGTTACTCACGATCACACCCACCTGTTGGCCCGGACCATGGACTGGCCGGTGCTGGCCGTCTCGCCCCTCTTTGTGCCGCGGCGCTTCCGGTGGATGACGGCCTTTGACCACCGGGTGTATGAAAACCGGTATGCGATGATTGGCGGGGGGAGCCTGTCTGCCAGTCGAATTGACGTTTCGGATGGGGTTAATGAACATGGCCTGATGGCGCAGAAACTGACCTTTGACAATGGGGCCCACTACCAGGACGAGCGCCGGGCTGATAAGGTTCAACTGGCCGCTTACGAATTCATCTTCTGGGTACTGGGCAATTTTCGCTCGGTCCAGGACCTGATTGACCACCTGGACGAGGTGGAACTGATGAGTGAGAAGAACAGCGATACCAAGTACGGCAATCCGGAGCTCCACTTTGCCCTGGCTGACCGGACTGGCCGGGTGGTGGTGATTGAGCCGCGCCAAACGCCATTAGAGGTGATCGATAATCCCTTGGGGGTTGTGACTAACAGTCCCGACTTTGGACGGCAGCTGGCCCAGATGGAACGTTACGTGGAATTTACTCCGGAATTCAAGGACGGCCGGGTACCGCTCAATACCCCGCGGGTAACGACCGGCCGGCTTTCGGGCAAGACGAACCCGCCCGGCTATTATTCCCCGAGTGCCCGGTTTGTACGGGCGGCCTACCTGAAGGAACGATCAGATGTGCCGGCTGATGAGGTTGCCGGGCTGGTCAGCGAGTGGCACCTCCTGGATAGTGTGACCGTTCCGCAGAACCGGCGCCACCAGAAGACCTACTCCGTTTACCGGGCCGTGACGGTGGCGGAGAGCCGGAGCTACTACTTCCAGTCCTACCACCGGGGTGACATTACCAAGCTCCAGCTGACGGATGATATGCTGGAGTGGACCAAGCCCAAGGTCTACCACGTGCCCGACCGGCTGACCGTTCGGGAGGTGAAGTAGATGACCGCTGCAATTCGCTGGCACCTCACCGAGACCCTGTCAGCTGACCAAAAGGCCTGTTCACTGCGCGACCTGCTCCATCGGCAGTGGTTGCTGCCTGACCGGCTGATCCACTACCTGCGCCGGCGCCGGCACGTCCTGGTCAACGGTCAGTACCAAACGATGAACGTGCCGGTTCATGCCAGTGACCGGGTTGACATGCTCTTCAACGGGGATGAGGTGCGCACCCCGGCGGCTAATCAATACCGGCCCACTGCTGCCCCACACCTGGCTGTCCTGTTTGAAAACCGGGACCTGCTGGTGGTCAATAAGCCGCGGGGACAAAAGAGCCATCCCAACATTGCCGGAGAAACCGGAACGGTGATGAACGACGTGGCCGGTTATCTGGCGGGGAGCAATGACGGAGCCTACATGGTGCACCGGCTTGATCTGCAGACCAGCGGGGCCATGATTGTGGCCAAGAACCCAATCGTCGTGCCGGTCTTGAACCGTCTGATTGCCGATGGACAGATCCATCGGGAATATGCGGCGGTGGTTGAGGGCCGCTTGGAAGGGGATGGCTGCTGGGATTGGCCGATCGGTCGTGACCCCCAAGATCCCCGCTGGCGGGCGGTGAACGGCCTCCACGCTCAGCCGGCGCGGACCTATTATCGCAACCTGGCCGCAGGTGACCAGCGTTCCCTGGTTCACCTGCGGCTGGCGACGGGCCGGACCCACCAGCTCCGGGTCCACCTTGCCCACAGCGGACACCCGATTGTTGGTGACCCGATCTACAATCGCGACTCTGATGAGCAAATGCTTCTCCATGGGACATGTCAGCGGCTGGTGTTGCCCTTTACTTTTCAAAAGCGTAAAATAGTGGCTCCTTTACCAACATATTTTGAAGAATATCTGTTAAAATACAAATTGAGATAGGTAGATAAAATTTATTCAAAGGGGGACACTAATTGTCACTTTTAGAAAAGTTATATGGACCATTCTTTGATCCACATAACTGGGCGGCTGTTATCACATCCGGCCAGGACTGGCTGATCATTTTCTCGCTGGTAATGATCGAGTGCCTACTGTCGGTCGACAATGCGGTCGTTTTAGCTGCCCAAACACGAGTACTACCGACGCTGAAGGAACAGGAAGAATCGTTGTTCTACGGAATCTGGGGTTCCTACCTCTTCCGTTTCCTGATTATTGGGATTGGAACCTACCTGATCAACTTCTGGGAGATTAAGGTTATCGGGTCAGCCTACCTGATTTACTTGGTTTACCGTTTCTTCCATAACAAGTTCTTTGGCAAACGATCAAAGCGTAAGGTTCGTAACCAGGCAGCCGGTCTGACGGGGCGAAAACGTTTCTGGTCGGTTGTCGCCCAAATTGAATTCATGGATATCATTTTCTCTGTCGACTCCGTGCTGGCCTCGCTGGCAATTTCGCCTAACCCGGTGATTGTCCTGATCGGGGGTCTGATCGGGATCGCCTGTATGCGGGGGGTCGCGGAGATCATTATGCGCTTGATGCGGAAGATTCCGGAACTGGAACCGATGGCTTACGTGCTGATTTTCATCATCGCGCTTAAGCTGTTCTTGACGATTCCGGCAATCGATATCGAGATCCCATCCAATATCTTCGGAATATTCATGCTAGCAGTCTTCGCGTTGACAATCATTATTCACTTTGTCCGGCGCAGGACTAAGCATAAGGAGGAATAAACGATAATGGCAATTGAAGCAACGGCGACGGATTTTGACCAGCAGGTGACTGGTCCGTTGACGGTCGTCGACTTTTGGGCACCATGGTGTGGTCCCTGCAAGATGATGGACCCGATCATGGAGAAGCTCGAGCGAACTTATGGTGACCGGATCAAGTTTGTCCGGTTCAACGTTGATGGTAACCAGGATATTGCCCAGCGTTACCACGTCATGAGTGTGCCGAGTCTGGTCCTGTTCCGTGACGGGCAGGCTAAGGAAAAGGTAACCGGGGTGTACCCGGAAGCCAAGCTAGCCCACTACTTTGAGCGTAAAATCGCCGAATAAATTAGGCAAATATCTAAATCATGCTCTAATATACATAAAGATACATTGTCGAGTGCATGGTACATGACAAACACAAAAGCCTTCAGCAAGGTCCTAAGTTGCTGAAGGCTTTTTGCGTAGGGAGTCCCGGCGGTGCCTGCATTATTAACGTTTAACAAAATACGATCTACAATGGAAAAAAGAAGGGAGCGGTGAAGTAATGACAAGCAAGGATTTAATGACAATCATGAAGAACAACCACGTAACGATTGATCAGGAGAAGAAGGGCGAGACTGCCGATGTCTTTGAAATCGACGATCATCGTTTCGGCTATCTGGACCGGTATGGCAACCTCTACCTCAATGAGTACGGCGAGGAGAAGACCCGGCCGCTGAGCCTGGGGAAGCATTTCTTCGGCCGGTGGATTCACCGGGCAGCTGAAGGCTTTCGGACCAACCTTCGCCGCCTTGACAAGTGGCAGGCTGCTTAATTGAAATGATCCTGTTGAGGACAAAGCGAATACAGAAGCGGGCACCTGAAAGGGTGTCCTTTTTAATTTATGATAAGAAGCAAGCGTTTGATCGTGTTTCGGCCTTGTTTGTGTCCAGATGACGGTAAAATGAGGATATCCGCAGTCGTTTGACCATCATTTGGCCAATTTTATCCTCCAAATTATCTTTTTTGATTTTGCGGGCTGTAATATTGCGTTACATAGAAGAAACTCCCGGGGTGATTTTCATCCAGGGAGTTTCTTCAGATTGTTAATCTTCAAAGTACTGGTACAGCTTATCGACAGTCAGCGCCTGCTTCTTTTCACCCGCAAAGTCTGCCTTGATCTGCCCATCCTTTAAGACAATCAGTCGGTTGCCATAGGTGAGGGCGTCCTCAAGGTGGTGGGTGATCATCAGGGCCGTCAGGTGGTCCTTGGTGATCCGCTCATTTGTAGCGTGCAGGAGGTTCAGGCTGGTGTGGGGGTCAAGCGCGGCGGTGTGTTCATCCAAGAGGAGGATGTCTGGCCGCTTCAGAGTCGCCATCAAGAAGCTCAACGCCTGCCGCTGTCCACCGGAGAGGGCGCCGGTCGCCGTGGTCATCCGGTTTTCCAGACCGTTGTTCATGGTAGCCGCCAGCTTGGTAAAGCGGTCCATGTTTTGCTTAAGCTTGCGGAGAGCTAAGTGGCGGTGTTCACCACGCTTTGTGGCCAGAAGCATGTTCTCGGCTACCGTCATCCGGGGAGCCGTCCCCAGCTTGGGATCCTGAAAGACCCGTGCGAGGAAGGAGGTCCGGTCTTCCTCGCTAGTCCGGGTGATGTCACGACCGTTGTGGAGGATCTGACCGTTGTCGGCGCGCAGGTTCCCGCCGATGACGTTGAAGAGGGTGGACTTCCCGGCCCCATTCGTCCCGACGATCGTGATGAAATCACCGGCATTGATCTGCAGGTTGATCCCTTTCAGAATCATTGTCTCGTTGGCAGTCCCCTTGTTTACCAGGGTCTGCACGTTCTTCAGTTCCAAAATTGGTTTACTCATGTGGCCGGACTCCCTTCAGAATTGGTTTCTTGATGTTGAGCCGCTGTTCAAATTGCGGAATCATCATGCAGATGGCGAGGACAATGGATGAAATCAGGTTGAGGTCGTTTGCGGAGAAGCCGAGCTGGAGAACGGCCAGCAGGATGATCCGGTAGATGATACTGCCGAGGGTCACAGCGACTAGCCGCTGGTTTAGGGTCAGTTCTCCAAAGGCGACTTCACCGATAATGATCGATGCCAGGGCAATCACGATGGTTCCGATCCCCATGTTGATGTCGGCATAACCGTTGTTTTGAGCGATCAAGGCGCCACAGAGGCCGACCATTCCATTGGAGATCATCAAGCCGACAATTACCATCTTATCGGTGTGGATCCCCAACGACTTGGCCATTGTCGGGTTGTCACCGGTAGCGATGAAGGCCTGGCCGTAGTCGGTAGCCAGGAAGAGGACCATCAGGACGGTGATAATCACGACGACGATGAAGCCGAGGGTCACGCTGTCGAAGTACTGGGGAAGGTCGCGGAGGGCGCCGTTGAAGAGGGTTGGCTGGCCCAAGAGCGAGATGTTGGACTTGCCCATGATCCGCAGGTTAATGGAGTAGATGGCGGTCATGGTCAGGATTCCGGCCAACAGACTCGGGATCTTGCCCTTGGTGTAAAGCAGGCCGGTGACCAGACCGGCGATCATCCCGGCCACCACGGCGAGAAGGGTGGCGAGTAGCGGACTGACCCCGTTGGTGATGGCGGTCACCGCGGTGGCAGCGCCGAGCGGGAAGGTTCCTTCGACGGTCATATCACAGAAATCGAGAATACGGAAGGTCAGGTAGAGGCCCAAACCGAGGAGTGCCCATAAGAGCCCCTGACCGATTGCGGAAACGACGAGATTCATTTGTAGATCACTCCTTTGGTTCTAGCTTCATGTTCAAAGTGTTGCGGGACGTTGAGCCCGAGCTTACGGGCCTGCTTGAGGTTGAGGATTGGCTGGCCGTGCCGGACGAACTCGATCGGCATGTTGCTGGGTTTCTTCCCTTTCAGGATGGCAACGGTCATTTTGGCGCCGCGGACCCCGAGATCATACTGGTTAACGCTGTAGGTGGCGACACCACCCTGCTTGACCATGGTTCCGGCTGCCGGAAAGATCGGCTTGTTGGCGGCGTTGGCATTTTTGACCAGCGTCTGCATAGCGCCGGCAATCGTGTTGTCGGTTGGAACAATCACCGCATCGACTTGGCTGAGCATCTGCTCGGAAACCTGGTTGAGGTCGTTACTATTGGCGATGGAGTAGGCCTTGAGACTGATTCCCATCTTCTTGCATTCCCGAGCGATCTGGTGGTAGCCGGCAACCGCTGAGGAATCGCTGGAGGTGTAGATCACCCCAAGCGTCTTCAGCCGGGGCATGAACTCCTTGATCAGGCGGAGCTGTTCATTGATCGGCGCCTGATCGGAGACCCCGGTGATGTTGCCTCCGGGATGCTGGTTGTTCTTGACGAGGCCAGCCCCCTTCGGATCCGTCACTGCCCCGAGGACGATCGGCGTCCGGCTGGTCGAGTTGGCAACTGCCTGGGCAGCCGGGGTCGTGATCCCGAAGATTACGCTGGAATGGTCGTCCACCAGCTTGGCGGCCATCGTCTTGAGGTTACTCTGGTCACCGTTAGCGTTTTGGTATTCGATCTTGATGTTCTTCCCGTTATGGTAGCCTTCGCGGGCTAGCTCATCGACGTAGCCCTTGTAGATCTGATCGAGGGCAGGGTGGTGCATCAATGTCAGAACACCCACTTTGGGGATCCTTTGACGGCTGAGTTGGTTATTCTCAGTGAAGAAGGCGACCCCGAGGAAAACAAAAATAATTGCAATGAGGGTATACATTCTCTTCATCTTAAAGTTTCACACCTTTCCAAACAAAAAAGCGAGGGCCCACATTAGGACTCTCGCTTTGGTTAGCCAAATAAAAAGTCCGCATGTGGATCCATGCGGACTGAATGCCATTCTAACTTCAGCCGGCACAGATGCAATCTGCTCTCAGGTTGCATCGATGCCGAAACAACCCGAATTACCGGCTTTGCCAACGAGTGTTAACGTTGTGAAGTTGAAATTGGTTCATTGTACTTGCTCCCTTGTCATTTGTTGCACTTAGTATAACTAAGGACGGGGAGGCTGTCAATGATTTTATTAAAAGTTTCTAATTTTTACTGGTTCATGCTGATGTAGAAGTTTGGCCGGTAGTATTGAATATTACCTTCCTGAACGTTCTGACCAGGGGTTGGCGCTTGGATGTAATTACCGTTACCTTCAGCAATTGCCACGTGGTATGGTGCGCTTTCCGTTCCCCAGAAGTAGAGGTCCCCGCTCTGGGCGTTTTCAACATCGTACTTGTGTTGACCCAGGTTAGTTTGTTGGTAGGTGGTCCGGTAGTTTGGCCCCAAGTTGTAGGAGTATTGAACCAGGCCAGAGCAGTCAAAGCCGCTTGGCGTGTTACCGCCCCAGACGTAAGGAACCCCGATCATTGACCGTGCAGTAGCCACGGCACTGGAGGTGTTAGCACTAGCAGTGTCACTGGATTGAGTGGCATTGTCAGCGGCCTGGGCTGGCTGTGCGGATGCTTGACTGGTCGTGTTGTAGCTGGCAGCCGTTTCTTCCACTGTTCCGTATGAAATGGCGTAATTGCTCATGGATTGAAGGGCAGCGGCGGAGTTGGCCTCGTAGCTGGTTTGGCTCGTGGCGGCGCTGCTTGCATTATTGGTAGTGGCCGCCACGGCAGTGTTAGTCGTGGCATTGCTGAGGGTAGTAACCTGGTCCAGACCGGTAGCCAAGGATGCGCTGTTGCTGCTTGTAGCAGCTGAGCTCAGTGGTGCAGCACTGCCGTTCGTCAGGGTTACCGTGTTAGTGGTACTCAGTGGAAAGACGGTGGTGTCACTAGCAGAATTAGTTGTGTTGGCAGCACTAGCAGCCGGGGCGTTGTTGGCAATGGCGGCAGTATCGCTGGTCGCCTGACTGACCGCGCTGGTAGCGGAGTCCGGAATGATCAGCTGTTGGCCGACCTGAATGAGGTTGGGGTTGGCCAGTTGGTTGCGTTGGGCAATAGTGTCAACAGTGGAATTGTACTGTTGGGCGAATCCCCAAACGGTATCCCCAGCTTGGACTTGAACCTGGGTATCGGCACTAGCACCGGTAGCCATGGTCAGGGCACCAGCGGCCCCCAGGGTTGCGATTAATGTCTTCGAGATAATTGCTTTTTTGATAATAATTCACTCCTAAAATCCTTTGTACAACTTTATTACAATCTTAACTATATGGGGAGAATGTGAAATTAATATGAAGAGACTCTGAAAGAATGACGATGAAAATTGTCAGCAGATTGTAACAAAGGGTTTGAATTGCTGGAATGGTGCGCTTTGTGATACCATTGAACACAGTTTATTCATAAGATGAGGTGAAAATAATGGCAGTGTTAGATGTTGAAGGCCTGACGATGAGCTACGCCGACAAGAAGCTCTATGAAGACGCCAGCTTTCAATTGGAAAAACACGAACACATGGGAATCGTCGGCCAAAACGGGGCCGGTAAGAGTACCCTGATCAAGATCCTGATCGGCAAGGTCCTGCCGGTCGACGGCAGCGTCAAGTGGCAGAAAGGTGTCAAGATCGGCTACCTCGACCAGTACGTTGATATTCCGGCGGGAATGACCCTGATTGAGTTCCTGCACACGGCCTTTCAGGAGCTCTACCAATTAAATGACCAGATGAACAAGTATTACGCTGAGTATGCCGATAAGATGGATGACAGCCTCCTGACTAAGGCGGGCCGGATCCAGGAGAAACTCGACGCCAACAACTTTTACGAGATCGAAACGCGGATCGAACGGGTGATGAATGGGCTGGGGCTGACCGATATCGGCAAGGATCACGTTGTCTCCAAGATGAGTGGGGGCCAGCGGTCAAAGATCATCCTGGCCAAGATGCTTCTGGAGAATCCGGATGTTATCCTGCTCGACGAACCGACCAACTACCTTGATACTGCCCACATTGAGTGGCTGACCGACTACCTCAACGACTTTGACGGCGCCGCCATGATCATCTCCCACGATTACGACTTCCTGGAGAAGGTTACGAACACCATCTGTGATGTTTCATTTGGCAAGATCACCAAGTACCGGGGAAGCTTCCAGCAGGCCATGCGTCAGAAGGAAGAACGCAAGGAAGCCCAGGAGCGTGAATACGAGAAGCAGCAGGTCGTGATTGAGAAGGCGGAACGCTTTATTCGGAAGAACAAGGCGGGTTCCAAGTCCACCATGGCCAAGTCCCGGGAGAAGATGCTGGCCCGGATGAAGAAGATCGATCCGCCGGCGGATAACCTGAAGGCCACCTTCCACTTTCCGTACGAGAATACCGGTTCGGCCAACGCACTGCGGGTAGAGAACCTGTCCGTCGGTTACGGGCGGCCGCTGCTGGCACCGGTGACCTTCTCGATGACGATGGGCGAAAAGCTCCTCTTCACCGGGTTCAACGGGGTGGGGAAGTCTACCCTGATTAAATCGATCCTGAAGAAGATTCCGGCCTTATCCGGGACAGCGACCTTCTCACCATCGGCCAAGATCAACTACTTTGACCAGGACCTAGTCTGGGATGACCCGTCACTGACGCCTTTGCAGACCATTCAGAACATGTTTCCAACTATGCAGCCACGGACGATCCGGACGAAGCTGGCGCGGGCGGGGATCAATGCCGCCAACACGATGAAGCCGCTCCACCTGCTTTCCGGGGGTGAGCAGACCAAGGTCAAGCTGGCGATCCTGGAGCTGACGCCATGCAACTTCCTGATCATGGACGAACCGACCAACCACCTGGATGATGAAACCAAGGACGGGCTGAAGAAGGCCCTCCAAGAGTTCCCGGGGAACCTGATTCTGGTCAGCCACGAGGAGAGCTTCTACACCGGTTGGCTGGATAAGATCTTAAATGTCGAGAAGCTGAGTCTGAAGTCATAACGGGAGGGAATCATGCCCTTTACTATCTCTGAAATTATTGTCCTGTTCTTCACCTACTCGGTGGTGGGCTGGTTATGGGAAACATTTTACTGCTCCATCAAGGATCACCACTTTGCCTACCGGGGCTTCTTGTTTGGACCCTACTACCCGGTGTATGGTTTTGCGGTGACCACAATTTTGATCGCAACCTACCGGGTTCAGCATAGTCGAATCCTCCTTTTCCTGGTCGGAATCATCGTCGCCACGGTCTTTGAATATGTAGCGAGCCTCTTCTTGGAAAAGGTGTTTCACATGAAACTTTGGGACTATTCCCACCTCTGGGGTAACCTGCAGGGCCGGGTCGCCCCGCAGATCTCGTTCTTCTGGGGGATCGGGGTGGTTCTCCTGGTACGGTTTATCCAACCCTTTATCCAGCGGGTAATCAACTGGGAAGAGGCTCATACGCACGGAATGCTGGCCCTCCTGGTTGTTCTAGTGATGGGAACTGATACTGTCCTGACGATTTTCAGTGTCCGCCACTTCCACACCACTACTCAGCAGTGGGAGCAACGGGCAGTGGCCTACCGGGAGAAGCTCAAGCAGCGCCTGGCTACGGCCCTGCCCGAGGAGCGGCCTGCTCTGGCCCAACGGTTGGCTAATTGGCACACCGACCTGGTGAAACGGCGTGCGGAATTGCGCCTTCGCAGGTTGAATTGGAATGAGCGGCGGCTGGTTAAGAGCTTCCCAAAGCTTAAGGTTTGGGATGCTAAACACTTCAATGAGTTGAAGAAGGACTTAATGAAGAAAGAATAATCAGCGATTAAAAAGCGAAACTTTCGTGAAGATGGCGCGGAAGTTTCGCTTTTTTACTGAAAAATAATTATAATGAGGAGACTGAATGAATGGAGGTGAGCTGATGAAAAAACGCCTATCAATAACTATTGCGGCCGCGATCGGAATTATCCTGGCTATCACGATTACGCTGGGGGCTTTTGAGTTTAGTAGCCAGCCGGCGCCACACCACCGGGAGACCCACTCGGCCAAGATTACCGTTAACCAGTTTATCAAGCAGGTGGCTCCGGCCGCCCAGCGGGAGCAACGGAAGTACCACATTCCGGCCAGCATCACTATTGCTCAGGCCGGTACTGAGTCCAACTGGGGCCGCAGCAAGCTGGCTTACAAGTACAACAACCTCTTTGGCATTAAGGCCAACTCCAAGCATAACCGGGTGCGGATGTACACGACTGAAAACATCAACGGCAAGAATAAGGAAGTCAAACAGTACTTCCAGGTTTATGATAGCTGGAACGACTCGATCAAGTCCCACACCTATCTGATTGTGCGCGGTACGGCCGATAATCACCGGCGTTTCCGCGGGGTTCAGACGGCAAAGAATTATCAACAGGCGGCCTACGAGCTCCAAAAGAATGGGTACGCAACTGATCCGAATTACGCCAACGAACTGATTTACGCGATCCAAAAGTTCCACCTCAATAAGTATGACAAATAAGCCCAAAAGAAAGGGACGATCATCATGGCGGTGATCGTCCCTTTTCTATTCAGCAGCTAATCAAGATCGGTTTGTGGGGATGTTGCCCGCTGGCGGCGGAACCAGTGGAAGAGCAGGCCGACAACCGCACCGACCAGGGATGGAACCAGCCATGAGAGTCCCATTGCGGCGAGCGGCATGTGAGATCGCCAAGCAGCAACAGTGAGGCCGAAGTGGCTTTGGCTGACGACGGCTGGAAAGGCCACCACCATATCACCAAGGGCTGGGACAACCGTGAATAGGACAACGAAGAGGTAGACAACCCCATCGCGGTGGAAGAGCGGTGAAGTGACGGACAAGAGGATCAGGACCATTGCCAGCGGGTAAAGGAACATCAGCATTGGCGTTGACCAAGCGATGATCTGGTCAAGGCCAAAGTTGGCAGTCAGGAATGAGGCCAAGCAGCTGAGGGCTAACCAGGTGTGGTAGCTGACCTTTGGAAAGTGCTTGTGGAAGTCTTGCGCGAAGGCCGCCACCAGGCCAACCGCGGTGGTCAGGCAGGTAACCGTCAACAGGAAGGCCAGGACAACCTGACCAAAGGCGCCGGCATAGGCATTAACCAGCTGGGTGAAGGCCACCCCGCCATCAGCGGAGACCTTGAACTGACCGAGGGACATTGCCCCCAGGACGATCAGTAGCAGGTAGATAACAGCGATGGCGCTGACAGCGAGGACCCCCGACTTGGCAACGACGCGGGAGACGTCACTGGCCCGCCGCTGGCCCATGGAACGAACGGCGGTAACCACGGTGACCCCGAAGGCTAGACCAGCCAGGGCATCCATCGTGTTGTAACCTTCGAGGAACCCGTTAGACAAGGCATCATGAGCATAGGCGGTCGTTACCGGGGCGGCAGCTGGGTTACCGAGCGGGTTTGCGAAGGCCACCACGAAGACCAGGAACAACAGGGCTAGGAAGACCGGGTTCAAAACCTTGCCGACATTGGCCAGGATGTTGTTCTCCCGGTAGGAAAAGGCAAAGGCTGCCAGGAAAAACAGGGCCGAGAAGACGAGGAGGGCAACGGTGGTGTACTGCTTAGGCAGGAAAGGTGCGACCCCGACCGTGAAAGAGACCGTTGCGGTCCGGGGCGTTCCGAAGAGGGGCCCGATGGTGGCGTGAATGAGGACCATGAACACCAGGGCGAAGCCAGCGCCGAGCGGCCGACCGATATCATAAACCCCCTCGGCCCGGGTGACGGCAACGGCTAGGACGGATAGCAAGGAGAGCAGAACCCCGGTGACTAAGAAACCGACAGCCGCCGTTCCCCAGTGGGCGCCGGCTAATTGTCCCAGGTGGAGTGGGAAAATCAGGTTTCCAGCACCGAAGAACAGACCAAAGAGCAGCGAGGCGACGACGAGATATTGTTTCCACGTTAATTTTCGTGATGTGAGATCTTGCATGAAACTCTTCCTCCTAAGAATAGAAAATTCGAAATAATTGCTCTGATCACAACAAAAAAGTCCCTTAACCAAAATTGCTTTGGTTAAGGGACGCTTTAGCGTGGTACCACCCTATGTTCGTACCGTCATCGCTGACAGTACCTTCCACGTACGGCCGCCTGGCGACGATACGCTGACACGATAATGGGTGTAACCACCGGAACTTACTGGATTTAAGAACCGGACTCGAAAGTGATTTTCACCGGGCAAAAATAACTGTCCCCTCACACCAAAACGGGACTCGCTGAAGCTTCTTGACGGGTTACTCTTCTTTCTCATTGCGATCGAATAATTAAATTGTTGTTTATTATTCTAAACAATTTTTAAGAAAAGTCAACACAAAATTTAATGTTTTTTAGTTTTGACTAATCTTCTCACTGGAGGTAGCGTAGGCTGGGTCACCATTTAAAGCCCGGCCCACGGCACGTTCTACCGCCGTGTTGGAGGTGACGTTAGCGATGGCTAGTGGCTTGTCATAGCGCTTAGCATGGTGGTTAGCCAGCTGACTGATCCGGTGGTGAATGGCGTCGATGCAGACGATGACAAAGTCGGCATCGCGGATCTCCCGCTTGATCTTACTGCTGGAAACCTTCTCTTCGGCTGAAGCATCGAGGCCGTGGAAGACCCCGTGGTGCTTGGAGATGACCGGTTTGAGGCCTTGAACTTTATCACGAACTCCGGTAATTACCAGGACGGTCCGTTGCTTGAGGTCGTAGTCCAGTTTCTTTTCATAGTCGTGCTTGGTGTTGGTGACCTTCTTGACCGTCTTTGGCTTAGCTGGCTGCCGGGTCGTATCGTAGTCCTGCTTTTCGTGAATCCAACGAATGCTACCAGCACTGGCATCCTTAAGGCCGTTGCCGTGGTCGAAGTAGGCGAAGTCGATCACCATGCCGGCCTTCAGATCCCGGCCTGGATACTTGAATGGGTCGACAACGACAGTGTTGGCTGGGGCCTGATCCAGAATCGAGTCCCCCTTCATGGTGCTGGCGATCTGGAGAACATCAGAGCCGGGAACGGGCCGCAATTCAGCGTATTCGATCACGTTGATCTTGACCGGTTCGTAGTCATCCAAGTGGTCGCTGGTGACCCGACGAATACTTGGCAGGCCGCGAACCAGCTGGTGGGGGTCAAGTTCAACGATGTCGCCATCTTCAACCGGGAAGTGGAGCTGGTGCAAGATAGCCTCGGAGTAGTAGCGGTGGTTGATCTCAGCCCCGCTCAGTTTCCGGTGAACCAGGTACATATTGTCGGCAGCCAAACGTTCCTCGGCACTGATTTCCTTCGGTGCTTCTGGTTTGACCGGTACGTGGGCTTTTACATCGGGAGCTGTTCGCGGAGTGGAGGCCGCCTTTGGCTGATTGGACGGCCCCGTCAGAAGAGAATGAAGGGTGTGACGGGCCGTGGATGAGATCGGTTGTTCATTCCGTTGCCGAGCCTGGTAACGATGTTTAGCAGGCTTCTTTTCATAATGGTGATCATTCTCATTCCCTTGATCATCATAGTGATTAAGGATGTTGATGACGGTGGAGAGGCTGCGCAGGGTCTGCTGGAGACTACGCTGGTCATCACCGGTATTTTCGAGCAAGTCGATTAATTCTTGCCGGTAATCATAAATTTTCATGCTTGTCGATTCCTTTCAATTTGTGACTATCTCAATAATACCAAGATGTCCGGTCGATGTCAGTTCAAACGGTTATCCAGGCGGTGAAATAGCAGGGAAATCCTGTATAATGGGTCGTAGGATAAACTTTTGATAAGGACGAGGCGAGTAGAATGGCAAAACGAACGATAAAATTATTTTCCCATAATGACCTGGATGGCTTCGGAGCCCCCCTGTTACTGAAGGCCGTCCAACCGGTGATGTTTGACGACACCGAGTTTGACATGACCAACTGCGGGGCTGGGCGGATTGACGACGAGTTTGCCCGCTGGATGCGGACCCCCGAGGCCAGCCGCTTTACGGATGTCTACATCATGGATATGACGCCCGACAGCGAGTACACCTTCCAGCAGCTCAACGCCAACTTCGCTAACCACTGGCTGGTGTTTGATCACCACGAGAGCGAGGAGGCCTTGCGCAGCAAGTACGCAGCTAACAGCGTGACGGCAACCGATGCCAGCATCAACCCGAGTGCTACCAGCCTCGTCTGGGACTGGTTGAAGCAGCAGCCGCATTTTAATGAGCTGCCAAGTCAGCGGCAAGAGGACCTGTCCTACCTGGTCGAGCTGATCCGGGCTTACGATACCTGGGACTGGCAAAACGACCCGGACATGAGTACGGAGGAACGGACCGCGGCCGACAACCTGGACCAGCTCTTCTGGTTCTATCCACTCCAGGATTCCGAATCGTTTGTCCAGGATGTGCTGGCAGCGGGCTGGCCTAAGTACCAGCAGGAGAACCGCTTGCTGATCCATACCCTGAATGAGCGCCGGACCAAGTACCTGAAGAGTCACCTTAAAGACCTGATCAAGACGACGATTGCTGGGCACCATTTTGGGGTGGTCTACGCGGATGATTACAAGTCTGAAATTGCCCACGAGCTCTTGGAAAAGAATCCGGATGTAGAAGCGGCGCTGGTGGTGAGCCCAGTCAGCGTTTCTCTGCGGAGCAACGGTAAGCTGGACGTGGCCAAGTTTGCGGAGAAATACTTCAATGGCGGCGGTCACGCCGATGCAGCGGGTGGCCGGCTGACGGTTAATCCGGTTCAGGTCGGCGAACAGGCCGTGATTGATGACCTGAACCAGACCATCAAGAACCAGCAGGAGGAACAGCAGCACACGGAGAGTACCCTGGCTGACAACCTCGATCCGGCCGTGGCAGCCAAGATGGCAGCCCTGTTCAAGAACAAGGACTAAAAGTTAAGTAGCATGATTGAGGACGAAAAGGACCCGCTTGCGAGTGTGCAGGCGGGTCCTCTTTTAATAAAAATATGCTGCTATCAGATCTTCAACAGGTCGGCTGGGGTGGTCAACGGGAAGTCGGCATCCTTGATGGCGTCCGGGTTGGCGGAACCGTAGAGGGCGCCAGCAAACTTGATGTCCGCGGCCTTGGCGGCTTTGAGGTCGTTGATGGTGTCGCCGACGTAGACGGACGTTTCCGGATCGGCCCCCATCTTGTCAATTGCCGCCAGGATTGGTTCCGGATCCGGCTTGTGCTTGCTGGTGTCGTCTGAGGTGATCACGGTGTTGAAGAGTTTGGAGAAGGCAAACTGCTGCTTGAAGTGGTCGTATTCTGACTGGAGCTTGGACGTAGCGACCGCCAGGTTCTTGCCCTGGTCGGCCAGGGACTGCAAGGTTTCGGGGATGCCAGGCAGGATCTTGGTCCGGTCTTCCCGCTGATAGGAGAGGGCAAACCATTCTTTGACCATCGGAGCAATATCTTCTTCCTTAACCCCAAAGATCCGCAGGGCGTCAACCCCGGTGATCCCGAATAGGCGGTGCATCGTTTCTTCCTCGTCCTCGGGAGCCACGTGGTAACCGTGCTTGCGGAGGGTTTCAATCATCGCTGGCATGTACATGTCGAGGGTATCGATCAGGGTACCGTCGATATCAAAAATAAAGTTTTGCATTTTCTTCGTCATTAGGAAGCTTCCTTTCGTTCACTGAACATTATTAAGTCAATTGTAGCAAAAAAAGGTGCGGGCTCAAGGCTGGGTCCGCACCTTTTTAATTAACCAGGTTTGACTTTCGTAGTTTGCTACCGCTGGAAGCGGATCAGCTTGTCAAATTCCGTGCACAGCATGATCAGGGCTGAGATGATGACCACGGCCAACCATTCAAGCGGGCTAATCCCTGAGACGTGGAAGGCAGTCTGCATGAACGGTACGTAGGTCAGAATCAGCTGGAAGACGATCAGGAGGGCAATGACGCCCCAGGCCTTGTTGCTGATCGATCTGATTTGTCCCAAAGCATACTGGTCGGTCCGGATGGAGAAGAAGTAAAAGATCTTGCTGATAACGATGGTGTTGATCATCATGGTCGTAGCGTTAACGACGCTGGAACCGGAGTTGATGAACCACTCGTAACCGATCAAAGAGAAGATCGCAATCAGCGCGGAGACGTACCCCATTTGGATCAGGTCGTGCCGGTTCATCAGCCGTTGGGTGACCGGCCGGGGTTCCCGTTCCATGATGCCCTTTTCGGCTCTTTCGAAGACGAAGGCAAACTGGATCGTGATGGCGGCGATCAGGTTGATCCACAACAGCTGGGCTGGCATCAGCGGCACTTCTTGTCCGGTCAGGATGGAGAAGGCCACCACTAACCCTTCGGAGAACGAGGTTGGCAGCAGGAAGAGAATGCTCTTCTTAATGTTGTCGTAGATCCGCCGCCCTTCCTTGATTACAGCGGACATCGTGGCGAAGTTATCATCCCCGAGGATCATGTCCGCGGCGTCCTTGGCCACGTCAGTCCCCTTGATTCCCATGGCCACCCCAATATCGGCGCGCTTGAGGGCGGGGGCATCGTTAACCCCGTCCCCGACCATGGCAGTTACTTGCTGCTTATTTTGCAGAGCTTCGATAATCTCCAGCTTGTTCTGTGGGGTTGTCCGGGCAAAGACCTGGGTGTTCAGGGCCACGTCACCGCGGTCCTGAACATCCAGGGCATCCCATTCCGCACCAGTGATGGCGTGGATCGGTCCGTTCGTCAAACCGAGCTGCTTACCAATAGCCCGGGCGGTCTGCGGGTCGTCCCCGGTGATCATCTTGACGGAAACCCCGGCCTGGTTCATCTGCTTGAGAGCCACGATGACTTCTTCACGTGGTGCATCCTGCAGGGCAGCCAGCCCGAGAAGGTGGATTCCCTGGTAGAGGTGGTCGTGTTCAACTTCCACCAGGTTTTCACCCTGCACTGGCTGGTAACCAACGGCGATGACCCGCTTCCCCTGTTTCGACCACTGGTCAACCCGCTGCTCCCACTTCTTAAGGTCGAAGTGCGGGTCTTCCTTGGCGGCCATTTCAAAGAGCTTATCCGGGGACCCCTTAACGAAGATCACCTGCTGGTCGGTTTGTGAATCTGCCGTCAGCTCCGCGATGTAGCGGTAGTCGGAATCGAACGGCAGGAGGTCCAGGGCCTTGTACGGGGACTTGAAGTCAGCCCCAAAGGCCTTGTGGTAGAGGGTTAGGAAGGCCCCATCGGTCGGTTCACCGTTGATGTGCCACTTGTCATCCTCATGACTCAACACGGTATCGTTGGCCTGGTAGCCGGCCTCCACGAAGAGCTTGAGCTGGTCCGTCAGTTCAGCTGGTTGACCGTTCTGCAGGATCTGGCCGTCCGGAGCGTACCCGGTTCCGGTCACCGTGTAGTGGTCGTCGCCAACCCAGAGCTCGATCGCAGTCATCTCGTTCTTCGTCAGAGTCCCGGTCTTGTCGGTCGCAATGACGTCGACGGAACCCAGGGTTTCCACGGCGGGCATCGACTTAATGATGGTCTGGTACTTCTTGGCCATCTTGCTGACCCCGAACGCCAGGATCACGGAAGTCGTGGCCGGCAGACCTTCAGGAATCGAACCCACCAGCATGGCAACTATAGCCAGGGCCAGAGCCGGCAGGGAGTAGATCTGAAGAATGAAACCGACGATGAAGACGATCACGGAGGCCGTGATGGTGATGTATGAAACCACCTTGCCGACGTGGTCAATTTCCTGCGTCAGCGGCGTTTTCTTCTGCTTGATGTGGGCCACTTCCTGGGAGATCTTCCCAATTTCGGTGTTTTCAGCGGTTGCCACGACGACCCCAATACCGCTCCCACTGGTAACCATCGTTGAGGCGTAGGCCATGTTGACCCGATCAGCCAACGGAACGTTGTCATCGGGGAGGGCCGTATCGGTCTTGATCACCGAGTTGGTCTCCCCAGTCAGGGCCGATTCCTCGATTCGCAGGTTATCGGCCGAAACGATTCGCAGGTCAGCCGGCACGTTATCACCGGCCTCGAGGAAGACAACGTCCCCCACCACCAGGTCGGCGGCATCAATGTCCTGCCGCTGGTCATCGCGGTAGACGGTTGCCCGCGGGGCCATCATCCCTTTGATCTTGGCCAGGGCGTTGGCCGCGCTGGTCTCCTGGAAGTAGCCGATCAGCGAGTTCAGGAGCACCACGGCGGCGATCACGATGGCGTCGGTATAGTGGCCGATCATGATGGTCAGGGCCGTCGCTACCAGCAGAATGTAAATCACAATGTTGTTGAATTGGCGCAGGAAGATCTTCCACTTCGGGGTGGGCTTGACCTCTAAGACGTTTGGACCGTTCTTCTGCAGCCGGTCCTGCGCCTCCTGCTTGCTCAGCCCGGTCGTAAATTTTGCCAGGCCGTATTGTTGCTTTATCTCGTCCTTTGTTAATTGGTAATCTTGTCTCATTTGTCACCTTTTTTCTGAAATCCTTAGTAGTAATAGAGCCATGGTCCCGTAAATTGATACCCCATCAAGGGACCGTCATCAGTGAAGCCAAATCGTTTTTACTTTAATCAATCCTTCTTATTTTTCGTAAGAATATCATATCATACTTCACATGCTGAAGTAGCGAAGTTAAGGTATTTTTAAGAAATAATTCACAAACATTTTAAAAATAAAAACGGCCCCTTTCCGGTAGAAAGGAGTCGTCAAAAATTACTTGTTGAAGGTGTTGTTTTCCACCTGCCGGATGAAGTCGGCGAGGTGCTTGTAGTAGACGTCCGGGTTGTCGACCATGTGGTGGTGACCACCGTTTGGCGTGGTGACGAACTTAGAGTTTGGAATCAGTTCGGCCATCTTCTTACCAGTTGCCAGGGGCATTGATTCGTGTTCCCCGAAGGTAATCAGGGTTGGCGTCTTGATATTCTTCAGCTGGTCGCGGAAGTGCCAATCCTTCAGCTTACCGGTGATGACGAATTCGTTATCACCCTGGAAGACGTTGTAGACTGCGTCGCCGCCGAGGTCCTTCAAGTGGTAGAGCTTCGATGGCTGGCGCCGGTCAATGTAGTTTTCGTTCATGACCTGGACGTATTCCTGGTACTTCGGGTTACTGTAGTCGTTATTGGCTTCACACTGCTTCATGAAGGCCACCGCTTCAGGGGAGAGGGTCTTATCACGCAGGGCGTTGATGTGCTCAACGTATTCGTCAATCTCATCGACCATTGATGAAATGATGGCCCCCTTGAGGTGTTGACCGTACTTGACAGCGTACTCCTGAACCAGGAGACCGCCCCAGCTCTGACCGATCAGGTAGAAGTTGTCCAGACCGAGCTTTTGCCGCACTTCTTCGACTTCATCCAAGAAGTAGTCGTAGGTGAGGTATTTCTTGGCAATCTCAGGATCAGAGTAGTCCGGCTGGTCAGAGTAGAGGGAGCCCAATTGGTCGTACATTGTGACCTGGACGTTGAGCCCTTGCTTGGCCAGTTGTTCTGCAGCGTCTTCCCAGTATTCATGGTTGCCGCCAGGGCCGCCATGCAGGGCGAGCAGGTGGATGTCACCTTCGCCCTGGGTGTTTGTCCAGAGGTGGTAGCCATTATCCAACGTTAAAATTTTGGTTCCTTGTTTCAAATCTCATTCTCCTTAATATTTACTAAGCAAATATTAAGATTATTCTAACGCAGATTCAAACGCTAGTTCAAGTAATTAACGCCAGGGACCGTTAAAATAGCGTTTTCAAGGCTAACCTGGTAGTTGATGTCTTCGTTCCCCTGGAGGGTAAATGCATAGTCAGTTGCATAAATAATCAGGCCGAGCCGGTGCCCCGCAGTCAACCGGTGGAAAAGCGGCTGAAGGTCAAAGGCAACGTTGACCAGTTCATGGGGATTCAGCGGGTCAACCGTGGCCGGGTCGTGCCGGTTTTGCAGGTTGATGTGACCGCGGGCAATCACTTTGTAGTCGGTTGCCTTCTTTTGCAAGCGGAACTCACGCAGGTCATCACTTGCCCAGTGGTAACCCAGCCGGATCCCGCCGCGGTTGATGATGACGGGGGAGGTGGTGAGCCGCCGGTCGTGGCCGAGGTCGATGAGTTCTGCACTGAGCAGGCCGTGATCGCTGGAGCTGGCAACACTCAGACTAACCCGCGGCGTTCCCCGCAACAGGAGGTCTTGCTTGACGGGCTGGGAAGTAAAGCGGTGGCTGAAGTGGCCAGGGTCGGCAAAGAGGGCGGCCTGCCACTTGGCCGGATCCTTGCACCAGACTTGGTAAGTGTCGTCATCGTGGTGGTCGTTGAAGATGACTTCCTTGGCCACGTGGACGTCGCTGTCGATCAAGCTGTGTTCGTCCAGGTGGAGGGTTAGGGCTTGACCTGCTGTCCAGTGGTCGTAGGCATTCCAGGTTTCGGGCTGGGCATTGTCTTGGACGAGGACCTTCGGGAGCACTTGGTCAGCCTGGTTGGCGACGTCCCAGAGCTTATTGGCCAGCCAGAGGTTTGCCATCTCGGAGAAATCGAGGGACTGAAAGGCGTTGATGTAAATATGCTGTCCCTGGTGGAGAATCAGCTTGCTTTCGACGGGCAGGTCCTGGAGGGCGTCATACAGGGCCTTGACGTTGCTCGGCTTAACGTTGGTGTCGTTCAGTCCGTGAACCATCATGACGGCCGCCTTGACCTCCTTGATATCCTTCCGGTAGTTGCGGCGGTCCCAGAAGGCGTTGTAATTCCCGGTTCCCCGGTCCATGGCCTTGGCCAGCTGGTGAACATACTTGTCATAGACAGGTTTGATCCGGGCAAAGTCAGCGGGATGTTTGGTGCGGCTGAAGGTTTCGTCGGCCAGGGTGTCGGCGTCTTCGCCCTGGAAGCCCCCGGCAGCCCGTACCAGACCGTTTTCACGGTAGTAGTCGTACCAGCTGGAAATTGCGGCCTCACTGATGATGGCCTTCAAGCCGGGAACTCCCGTGGTGGCGACGGCGGTAGCCAGGGTTCCAAGGTAGGAACGGCCGGTCATGGCGACGTTACCGTTGCACCAGTCGGCAGCGATGGTAATGCCGCCGGTCCGGTCGGTGAAGGCCCGGCGGTCACCGTGGAGCCATTCCACGATTGCCTTCATCGAATCAGTCTGTTCGGGGGATCCGCAGGTCTGCAGGCCGTCGGAATCCTTGGTGCCGATGCCAGCAGAGTAGACGATCGCGTAGCCGCGGACGGCCAGGTAGTTGTTGAGAGTGTAGGCGGGGCTGTCACTGAAGTGCTGGGTGGCCTGCTGGGCATGGCCGGTCACTTGCCGGTGACTGAACTCAATCGGAAATGCCATCTCAGCAGGGGCATCTTGGCCCGCTTCCTTATGGGTGATTGGGTGGTCAACTTTGTGGGTAGCCTGGTCGCCCCACTCGTCATTGGTGCCCTGATTGTACGGACTGGCGGTAAAGACGGCCGGAACGCGCAACCCCTGGTTGGACTCGACGGGCCGGATGATCTCGGCTTTGACGAGGTCGGCTTGACCATCGAAGTCGGTGTCCATGTCGGTCTCAACGTAGACCACCTCCCGGATGAACCGGGAAGGGTCGAAGCTGGCTAGCGGCTTACCGTTGAAGAAGAGCGGCTTCTGGTCGGCCGGCAGCTGGTATGACCAGGCCAGGAAACCCTCGGCCGTCAGCTGGTCGATAAAGATCTGGCCGCCCTTTCCCCGGGTGTTTAAGAGGAGGTAGTAGGCATTGATAGCGTCGCTGGCGGTCCACTGGTCGTGCTCTTCGATCGGCAGCCCCAGCTTGTGCCAGGCTGCTAGGGGTACATCGAGCTTAAAGTCGACGCCCGGTTCGAACTCCAGCAGTTGCAGGGCGACCCGGTAGAAGACGTCACTTGTCAGGGGCTGGTCATTGGCGAGCCAGTCATCAACGGCCACGGTCGGGGTGGCCAACAGGTCGTGGAGCCACTCCTTGCTGGTCAGTGGGGTGGTGCAGGAGAGGTGGGTGCGGGCCAGGAGCGTTTCGAACAGTTCCTTGGCATTCAGCTGGTTCTCCTCATTGCCCTTGAGCAGGCGCAATTGCTTGAGTTCAGCCTGCCGCTGGGCGGGACTGGTTGGTGCGATACTGAACTGATTGATTTTCATAATAAAACACCTCGCAAAGTTTTCTATCCTTATTATCGCACTGATGGTGAAATTAATCAGTTTTGGCGGGCGCTTTTCCGGGCCAGAAAGGGTATAATTTATCTGTTTGCAAAGTTTTAGATAGGAAAGATGGTGAGCAGCAATGAGAAATAACATCATGGAGTTTCGACACGTCTCCCAGCAGTTCGGTGACAACGTAGTCCTGCGTGACATTGACTTTGAGGTTGAGGCCGGCAAGTTCTACACCCTGCTGGGCCCATCCGGCTCCGGGAAAACGACGATCCTGCGTTTGATTGCCGGTTTTGACCAGCCAACCGGCGGGGAGATCTACTTTGACGGCCAGCGGATTAATGACGTTCCGGCCAACCGCCGCCAGGTTAATACGGTTTTTCAAGACTACGCCCTGTTCCCCCACATGAACGTGGCTGAGAACGTGGCGTTCGGCCTGCAGATCAAAGGGGTCAAGAAAAGCGAGATTGACCAGCGGGTGAAGGAGGCCCTCCACCTGGTCCAGCTAGATGGCTACGGCCAGCGGGAGATCACCGCCATGTCCGGTGGGCAGCGGCAGCGGGTGGCGATCGCCCGCGCGATTGTCAACCGACCCAAGCTCTTGCTCTTGGATGAGGCCCTGTCCGCTTTGGACCACAAACTCCGGGTGGAGATGCAGACGGAACTGCGGCAGCTCCAACGGCGCCTGGGGATCACCTTCATCTTCGTCACCCATGACCAGGAAGAGGCGTTGGCGATGAGTGACCAGATCATGATCATCAACGACGGGACGATCCAACAGAGCGGGACCCCAGTTGATATCTATGATGAGCCTCTGAACCACTTCGTCGCCGACTTCATCGGGGAGAGCAACATCGTTCCTGGTGTGATGAAGGCCGACTACCTGGTGACCATCGATGGGCAGGACTTCGAATGTGTTGATGCCGGGATGCGGCCCAACGAACGGGTCGAGGTCGTAATCCGGCCCGAGGACTTAGACATCACCACGGTTGACCAGGGAAAGCTAACCGTCACCGTTGACACCCAGCTCTTCCGGGGCGTTGACTACCAGATCACGGCCCACGACCAGCGGAACCACGAATGGCGGATCAACTCCATCCACAAGACTATGGTAGGGGCCCAGGTTGGCCTGGCCTTTGACCCCGAGGACATTCACGTGATGCGCTACAACGAGAGTGAGGAGGACTTTGATGCCCGCCTGGATAGCTACGAGGAGGATGACTGATGCGGCAGAAAGTACTCTTTACCATCCCCTACGCGCTCTGGATCCTGCTCTTCGTCATCGCCCCGCTTGTGCTGATCTTCTACCAGTCATTCTTCAACATTGATGGTCAGGCCACGCTGGAGAACTATGCGACCTACCTGACTTCGCGGGTCTATTTGAAGATGACCCTCAACTCGGTCTGGTACGCCTTCTTGATCACCCTAGTAACCCTGGTGATCAGCTACCCGACCGCCTACGTGCTGAACCGCCTGCCCAACAAGCAGTTCTGGCTGCTTTTAGTGATCCTGCCGACCTGGATTAACCTTCTGCTGAAGACCTACGCCTTCATCGGCCTCTTCAGCCAGACGGGGACGGTCAACCAGTTCCTGCGCTTTGTCGGTCTAGGCAGCCACCAGCTCCTGTTCACCGATGCCAGTTTCATGTTCGTGGCGGCCTACATCGAGATCCCCTTCATGATTCTGCCAATTTTCAATTCGTTGGCCGAGATCAACCCGTCGCTGATCAATGCCAGCAAGGACCTCGGAGCGAGCCAGTGGCAGACCTTCGCCAAAGTTATCTGGCCACTGTCACTGCCGGGAGTCAAGGCCGGCATTCAAGCGGTCTTCATTCCGTCGCTCTCCCTCTTTATGATCACGCGCCTGATCGGGGGCAACCGGGTCATCACCCTGGGGACGGCGATCGAGGAACACTTCCTGACCACCCAGAACTGGGGGATGGGTTCGACGATTGGGGTGATCCTGATCCTAGCGATGTTCATTGTCATGTTTATCACCGGTGAAGGCCGGCAGAAGGGAGGACACTGCAGATGAAAAAACACCATTTTACCTGGGGTGGCCTGTACCTGGCCCTGGTCTTCGTAATTCTGTATGCCCCAATCCTGTACCTGATGGTTTTCTCTTTCAGTGCCGGCAAGACGATGGAGAAGTACCACGGCTTCTCCTTCCAGCACTACGTTGACCTCTTCGCTGATGACCGGATGATCACGATTGTCATCAACACGCTGATCGTGGCCCTGTTGGCGTCACTGATTGCGACCATCATCGGCACAATGGGGGCGCTGGTGATCAAGGATAGCCGGGGTACCTGGCGCAACAGCCTCCTATCTTTAAACAACGTCCTGATGGTTTCACCTGACGTCATCATCGGGGCCAGTTTCCTGATCTTCTTCACCGTCCTCGGGATTCGCCTGGGCTTCATGTCGGTCCTGCTCAGTCACATCGCCTTTTGTATTCCCATCGTGGTGTTGATGGTGCTGCCCAAGCTCAACGAATTGTCACCGACCCTGGTTGACGCCGCCTATGACCTGGGTGCCTCGCGCTGGCAGGCCCTCTCACGGGTGGTGCTGCCGGCCATTGCGCCCGGGATATTTGCCGGTTACTTCATGGCCCTGACCTACTCTTTGGACGACTTTGCTGTGACCTTCTTCGTCACCGGGAACGGCTTCTCAACCCTGTCGGTGGAGATCTACTCCCGAGCACGGCAGGGGATCAACCTGGAGATCAATGCCCTGTCAACGCTGATGTTCATCGTTTCGCTGCTGCTGGTGATCGGCTACTACTTCATCAGTAAGCATAGCGGCCGGCGCAACCGGATCGTGACCGTAAAGGAGGGGGATGCCCAATGAAAAAGCTGTTTGCGGCAATGGTGGGGATCCTGGCCCTCTGCCTATTGCTGGCCTTTGGTGACTACGCCCTGAACCGGCAGACCAACCAGGGCGGTCGGCGGACGGTCACCATCTACAACTGGGGGGACTACGTTGATCCGGCCCTGATCAGCAAGTTTGAACGGCAGACCGGCTATCACGTCGACTATGAGACCTTCGACAGCAACGAATCGATGCTGACGAAGATCCGCCAGGGCGGGACCAACTATGACCTGGTGATTCCCAGTGAGTACACGGTCCAGCGGATGAAAAAGAAACACCTGATTACGCCCCTGGACCACCGGAAATTGCCGAACCTACGCTACATCGATCCCCAGTTTTTGAACCGGTCCTTTGATCCGGGCAATCGCTACTCGGTGCCGTACTTCTGGGGGACCCTGGGGATCATCTATAACGACCAGATGGTGAATGGTCGCGATGTCCAGCACTGGTCCCAGCTGTGGAATCCCCGCTTGAAGAACAACGTGATGCTGATCGACAGCGCCCGTGACGTCTTTGCCATGGCCCTAATCACCCAGGGGGACTCGGTCAACACGACCAACTACCGCCAGCTCCGGCAAGCCCAGCGCCACCTCAAGCAACTGACGCCCAATGTCAAGGCGATTATTGCTGACGAGATGAAGATGTACATGGAACAAAACGAGGCGGCAGTCGGGGTGACCTACTCGGGGGATGCCCGCGAGATGATGAGCGTCAACCACCACCTCCACTATGTCGTGCCGAGCGAGGGGAGCAACATTTGGTTTGATAACATGGTGATTCCCAGGGCCGCGCGGAACAAGGCAGCGGCCTACCAGTTCATCAATTTCATGCTCGAACCAGCCAACGCGGCGCAAAACGCCCGTTACGTTGGCTACGCGACCCCTAATCAAAGGGCCAAGCAGCTGCTGCCGAAACAGGTGACCGCGGACCGGGCCTTCTACCCGCCGCGGACCACCATGAGGCACCTGCAGACCTACCGTGACCTGCCGTTGCATGTTCTGGGGGAGTACAATGACCTCTTCCTCGAATTTAAGATGTTTGCCAAGTGACTTGATTAAAATAAGGCGCCCAGTGTTCTGACCGAACGCAGGACGCTTTTTAATCTGCTATTAATTTTGCAATATTTCAAAAGCATTTGAACATATGTAAAACGAGCGGTATAATCAACTTGTAAACGAAGAGGAGGAATTAATCATGGAATTTAACAAGTACATCGACCACACCTTATTGGCACCCGACGCAACTGAAGAACAGATCGACACGGTCATCAAGCAGGCCATCGACAACCACTTCCACACGGTAATGGTTAACCCGTACTGGGTTGCCAAGGTCCACCAGGCGCTGGAAGGCACTGACGTGGTTACGGCATGCGTGATTGGTTTCCCACTCGGGGCCAACACGACCAAGATCAAGGTCGCCGAAGCCGAGGACGCCATTGACAACGGGGTTGACGAACTCGACATGGTGATGAACATCGGTGAGATGAAGTCCAAGCACTACGACAAGGTGGAGGCTGACATTCAGGCCGTTGTTGATGCTGGCCACAAGGCGGGCAAGGTCGTTAAGGTCATCATCGAAACCTGCCTGTTGACGGATGACGAGATCACCAAGGCTTCCCAGATCGTTGCCAAGACCGGGGCGGACTTTGTTAAGACTTCCACTGGTTTCTCCACGGAAGGGGCAACGGTGCACGCCGTTGAACTGATGGCTGCCGCAACGAAGGGCACGAACACAGCGGTTAAGGCTTCTGGCGGTATCCACTCTGCAGAAGAAGCTCAGGCAATGATTGATGCTGGTGCGACCCGGCTTGGGGTTAGCCACAGTATGAAGGTTATCGGTAAGGAATAGTAAAGAAAGTGGTTGGTCACGTGTTTACCAACCACTTTTTGCTTTAGAAGGGCAAGGTGTCAGATGGATACAAAACATCAGATCAAACAGGCGGTGACGATCAGCCGGCTCTACTATCTGGAGGGGGCGACCCAGGCCCAGATTGCTAAGCAGTTGAACCTGTCGCGGCCGACCATTTCGCGGGCCCTCCAGTACGCCCGTGATAACAACATCGTGAACATCCAGGTGAACGACCCGCTGAGCAATGTCGACGACCTCAGGGCCCAGCTGCAACGCAAGTACCAGCTGGACGATGTGGTGATCGCCGATGTAGGCCCCACAGGAAATTACCAGGAGGACCTCGACCTGCTAGGCCAGGCCGCGGCCGCTTACCTGCCGCAGATTATTCAAGATAACGATACGATTGGGATCAGCTGGGGTCGGACCCTGGCTGCCGTGGCGCGGCACCTCCAGCCAAGTGACCGTAAGAACGTCCAGGTGGTCTACCTGAAAGGGACGGTGGCCAACTCAACCCATAATAACTTCGTCGTTGAGGTGACCAAGCACTTCAACGCCTGCTACCACACCCAGGCGGAGATTCTGCCGCTGCCCGTCATTTTCGACAACCAGGATATCAAGAAGATGGTCGTCAAGGACCGCTTTATTCACAGTATCTTAACCGCGGCCCAGCAGGCCCAGGTGGCCCTATTTACGGTGGGGACGACTGCCCCCGATGCCACCCTCTTTGAACTGGGCTACCTGAATAAGAAAGAGATCGCTAAGCTGCAGAAGGAGTCGGTTGGGGACATTGTCTCCCAGTTTGTCGACGCTGACGGTCAGATTGTCGATCCGGCACTGACGGCTCGCACGGTAGCCCTGCCGATTGATCAGCTGAAGGAGAAGCGTCAGGCCGTGCTGGTTGCCGGGGGGATGGCCAAATTGCCAGCAATCCGGGCCGCATTGGCCGGCAGGTACGCCAATGTTCTGGTGACCGATACCAACGTGGCGCTGCACTTAATCGACGAATAATTAAAAAGGCTTCGGGAAAACAATTAGTTTCCTCGAAGCTTTTCACTTAGTCACGACTCTTATTCAATTTACTGTGCCGGTAACCGTAGGCAAAGTAGATAATGATCCCGATGGTGAACCAGATTCCCGCACCGATGTAGGTGGTCTTGGACAGCTGGGTCATCATCCCCAGACAGGCCAAACCGGAGAGAATCGGCAAGACGGGGTAGAGCGGCACTTTGAAGCCCCCACGGTTGCCAATGTCCTTCCGGTGTCGCAGGGGGATGATCCCGAACGATACCAGGGTAAAGGCGAACAGGGTCCCGATGTTAACCAGGCTGGTCAACTCATCCAGCGGGACCAGCCCTCCCATGACCGCCACGATGATTGAAACAACCCAGAGGGCAATCTGCGGTGAGTGGTGCTTCTCATCGAATTGGGCCAGTTTGGAAGGAAGGAGCCCGTCCCGCCCGATCGCGTAGACCAGTCGAGAGCTGGAGTAGATCATGGAGATCATCATGGTGAACATCCCCACGAGGGCCCCAATTGACAGCAGGTCCGCCAGCCAGCCGTGGTGCACCAGTTCCAGCGCGTAGGCCACCGGGTTGGCGACGTTCAGCTTGGTGTACTTGACCATCCCGGTTAGGACGGCCGCAACTCCCATGTAGAGGACGGTGGCGATCACCAGGGTCCCGATGATCCCAATCGGCATATTCTTCTTCGGGTTCTTAACCTCGGCGGCCGAACTGGAGACCACGTCAAAACCTAAGTAGGCGAAGAAACCGAGCGTGGCCCCGTGGATGACGCCCTTGAGGTGGTATGGCATGAATGGGTGGTAATTGCTTGGCTTGATGAAGAAGAGCCCCACCCCAATGAAGATCAGAATAATTGCTAACTTTAAGACCACAGCAAAGTCATTGATCCGCATCGATGACTGCATCCCGTGGGCGAGCATCAGTGCGATCAGCAGAACGATCACCACCGCCACAATGTTGACGTAGGTGCCGTGGGCCGGGTCGAAGGGACCACTCAGGGCCTTGGGCAGGTGAAGACCGAACGAACCGATTAATGAATTGAAGTAAGCGGCCCAACCGGTGGAAACAGTCGCCACCGCGAGCATGTATTCCAGGACCAGGGCCCAACCGAGCAACCAGCCGAAGAATTCACCGAAGACAATGTTACCGTATGAATAGGCACTCCCGGCAACGGGCAGCGCGGACGAGAACTCCGCGTAACACATCGCAGCGAGGGCACAGACGACGGCGGAGAGGAAGAATGAGAGGGTCACCCCCGGACCAGCTGATTGCGCGGCGATTGTTCCGGGAAGAATGAAGATCCCGGTCCCAATCACCGCACCAATGCCGATCGCCATTAAATCTTTAGCGGTCATCGTCTTAACAAACTTTTTGTCCGCCCCTAAGTAACGGTCGAGACTTTCCTTACGGAGAATGTTTAAGCCCATCGCTAAACCACCTTTCTTTGTTATAATTAATGTGTAGTGCTCAAAGTCACTATTTATCTATTAGGCAGATTGTAAAATTTAAGTTGAACATTTTAGTGGACAGAAAAACCCATAAAGGTCTTTAATGGTGTCGTCACAACATTCCATTAGAAAGAAGGACCTTTATGGGCACCACTATTTTATCATTTGAAGAC
>DWZB01000049.1 GCA_019118405.1 Candidatus Limosilactobacillus gallistercoris | reverse complement strand
ATACTCTGACCACATTGCCCAGGCGGTAGAGTCACGGGCTGGACAGCGCAAGACGATTAGCAATCAGGTTAACAAGAGCCGTCGGTACGTACCGACAATCATCATTACCGTGGTGATTATCCTGGTCCTGGCGGCAATCTGGTTCACCGCTATTGCCCGGAGCCATCGTGACTCCTCAACCCGGATTGACAACAGCTCCGTTTCTGTTTCGGGTGAGAGCCGCAAGAAGGCCTCCTCATCCAGCAAGAAGGTTGTCAAGAAGACGGCTAAAGACACCATTAAGCTTAAGCAGGCCAACCGCAACGATACCAGTGTGACCTACACAACCGACCGGCTGAGCGCTGATACGACCTTGCGGATTAACCCGGCGGACCGGGCTTGGATGCAGGTGCAAGCTAACAACAATACCCTGCTGAACCGGACCCTGAACGCCAACGAAAAGACCAGCATCAAGGTTGCCCGGGATACGACGAGCCTGGTTATCACGGTCGGCAATGCCCGTTCCACTAAGCTGTGGATCGGCAACCAGACGATTGACTTCACTGACAATGGCCGCTACCAGAATACGCGGACGGTTACGATCAACTTCGGCAACCAGCAATCCAGCAGCTCCTCATCCTCATCCAGCAGTACGACGAGTACCGGGAGCAGTCAGCGGCCGTCAACCAGCAGTAGTGCTTTCAGCCAGCCGGCTAACACTGCTAACCGGCAGTCCACGACGGCGACCTCAAATGCTAATAACCAACAACAGCAGACAAATACGCAGACGCGCTAATTGGAGGATGAGACCTTGAATTTACCTAATAAATTAACCGTTGTCCGGCTAATTATCATTCCATTTTTCTTGATTCTGATGGTAGTTCCGCTATCCTGGGGGAGTGTTACCTTCTGGGGGGCCACGATTCCGGTTGCCCAACTGATTGCGGCCATCCTGTTTATTGCCGCGACAATCACCGATAACCTGGATGGCCGGATCGCCCGGCGGGACCACCTGGTGACGAACTTTGGTAAGTTTACCGATCCGCTGGCCGATAAGCTGTTGGTCATGACGGCTTTCATCGTCCTGACAGGTAATCAAGTTGTCCCATCATGGGTCACGGCAATCATCATCTGGCGTGAACTAGCCGTAACGGGCCTGCGTCTCCTGCTGGTTGAACAGAGCGGGATTGTGCTGGCAGCCAAGATGCCGGGCAAGATTAAGACGACCACGCAGTTCATTGCGATTATCTTCTTGCTGTTAAACAACGTGATTTTTGCCATCTGGGGGATTCCATTTGGCCAGATCATGCTCTACATCTGCCTGTTCTTCACGGTTTACTCCGGGGTCGACTACTTCATCCAAGGACGGGGTGTCTTCTCCGACGGCTTCAAATAATCATTATTAAGCTGGTGAGATTTTCTCCCAGCTTTTTTTAGTATCTCGGGCTATAATTTACGTATTGGCTATATAGGGGTGGATAGAATGAATGCTGAGATTATATCGGTCGGCACGGAAATCGTGCTCGGACAGATTGTAAACACAAACGCACCGCTGCTTGCCCGGCAGCTGGCCACGTTGGGAATAGCGGCTGACCGCCAATTAGCTATTCCGGACCGTCACGACCTGATGGTGGATGCGATTCGGGCAGCTTGGCGCCGGTCGTCACTGGTGTTTGTCTGTGGCGGCTTGGGACCAACTGCTGATGACGTAACCCTGGCGGCGGTTGCGGAGGCTGTGGGCACCGGCTTGACGGTGGACCAGCAACACTGGCAGTGGATCCAGGAGACCTTTGCTGAGCGGCACCAGGCGATGATGCCGGAGAACATCCAGCAGGCCAAGTACCTAACGAGTGGTTCACCGTTAAAGAATGCGGTGGGGCTCGCCCTGGGCAGCTGGTACGAACGTGATGGTCATCGCCTCGTAGTATTGCCGGGACCGCCGCGTGAATTCAAGCCGATGGTTGTCCAAGAGGTCATGCCGCGCCTGGCCAAGGTTGTGCGCCAGCACGTCCAGATTACCAGCCGGACGCTGAACTTCTTTAGCCGGCCGGAATCCCAACTGATGGATGAGATCGCCGCGGTGACTGCTGATCTGACGGGGGTGACGATTACCTCTTATGTTCAGCCGGACGCCATTCAGGTACGGCTGACCGTGCGTGATCAGCCGCAGGACGCAGCAAGCAAGTTGTTGGATGCCGCCCAGGACGCGATCGTCAAAAAGGAGGAACCGTTCTTCTTCGGGGTTGGCGACGACTGCCGGCTTGCCAATGTGGTGGTCGATCTGCTGCGTAAACGCAACTTGCGGGTGACGGCGGCCGAAAGCCTGACCGGGGGAATGTTCCAGAGCACGATCTGCTCGGTTCCGGGGGCCTCGAATGTCTTTGATGGCGGCTTTGTGACCTATGCGGCGGCGGCCAAGGAGCAGCTGTTAGGGATTGATCCTCAGCTAATCGAAAAGCATGGGGTGGTCAGTGCCGAAACGGCTGCTCAGATGGCCGAGAAGAGTCGGGGAAAGCTGGGCGTAGACGTCGGCCTCGGCTTTACCGGGGTGGCCGGTCCCGACAGCCTTGAGGGGCAGCCGGCCGGGACCGTCTGGATCGGCCTGGCAATTGCTGGACGCCCAACCCAGACCAGGCTCTGCCGCTTCGGTGCTTACCGCGGGCGGCAGGCAATCCGGCAGCGGAGTGTTCAGACTGGCCTGCAGATGCTCTATCGGGCCCTTATTAAATAATCGAACCGCTGTTCGCTTTTTCTTGTTTTTTTGTGGAAAACTGTTATCATTAATTAGCGGATATTTCGATGCAAAGGAGGAATTTTGATTTGGCTGATCAGCGAAAGGCAGCACTAGATGTTGCTATCAGAAAGATCGAAAAGAATTTCGGCAAGGGCTCCATCATGCGGATGGGGGACGCTGCTGACATGAAGATCGCGACGATTTCCAGTGGTTCATTGGCAATCGATAAGGCACTGGGGGTTGGTGGCTATCCTCGTGGCCGGATCGTAGAAATCTACGGACCAGAAAGTTCGGGGAAGACAACGGTGGCCCTGCATGCCGTTGCGGAAGTTCAGCGGCAGGGCGGTACGGCGGCTTACATTGATGCCGAAAACGCCCTGGATCCGCAATATGCTGAAGCCCTCGGGGTTGATGTTGATAACCTGCTCCTCTCACAGCCGGATACCGGTGAAGAAGGACTGGAAATTGCCGATGCCCTGATTTCGAGTGGTGCGGTTGACCTGGTCGTGGTTGATTCTGTAGCGGCCTTAGTTCCTCGTGCTGAAATCGAAGGTGAGATGGGGGACGCTCACGTTGGTCTGCAGGCCCGGCTGATGTCGCAGGCCCTGCGGAAGCTTTCCGGTGAGATCAATAAGACCAAGACGATTGCCATCTTCATCAACCAGATTCGTGAAAAGGTCGGGGTAATGTTTGGTAACCCCGAGACAACGACTGGGGGCCGGGCCCTGAAGTTCTACTCCACGATTCGGATGGAAATTCGGCGGGCCGAACAGATCAAGAACGGGACTGATGTGATCGGTAACCGGGCCAAGGTCAAAATTGTTAAGAACAAGGTTGCGCCACCGTTTAAGCGTTGCGAAGTCGACATTATGTACGGCGAGGGGATCTCCAAGACTGGGGAGTTGCTGGACATGGCAGTTGAAAAAGACTTGGTCAACAAGAGCGGTGCCTGGTACTCCTACGGCAGCGAACGGATCGGTCAAGGACGTGAAAACGCCAAGAAGTGGTTGGCTGAGCATCCGGACCAGATGGCCGAATTGATGAACAAGGTACGGGTGGCCTACGGAATGGCACCGCTTGAAAATACCAAGAGTACCGATAGCGAGGGCCATGACGGCGACCAGAAGCAAGAGACAATTGAAGAGGCAAGCAAAAACTAGGCTTGTCTGACCAAAGGATTGGCAGGATCAGCCGGTCCTTTTCTTTTTGACTGTCGAACGCATTCAATGGTTGACACCCTTGTTAGGCAAGCTTAAAATTTAATTTGTGTGATGTTTTAACATGACACGGTGAAATTAATTTAATTAACCAACAACAGAATAGTTGAAGCGGAGGTGAAATGATGAAATTATTAATTTTCGCCGCGCTTGCTATGGTTGTCGGGATTATTATCGGCTATGCAGTTCGGAAGGCTTCATATGAAAAACAGATTAAAGAAGCCCACCAGAACGCCGATGGAATTATTGCGGACGCTAAGAAAAAGGCGGCTACGGCGAAAAAGGAAGCCATCCTGGAGGCGAAGGAAGATAGTCACCGCTATCGCGAGAGCGTTGAGGAAGAACTCAAGCAGCGGCGCAACGAGATCCAGCGCCAGGAGGATCGGCTTTTGCAGCGTGAGACATCGCTTGACCGCAAGGATGATGCCCTTGAGAAACGGGAGAATACGGTTGGTGCGCGTGAGCACAAGCTTGACCAGCAAACAGAACAACTTCATCAATCACAGAAAAAGGCAACGGCATTAGTAGAGCAGCGGCAACAAGAATTAGAGAAGGTTGCCGAAATGACGCACGATGATGCCAAAGAGCAATTATTGCGTGAAATGAAAGATCGGTTGAAGACCGAACGTGAAGTAATGATTCGAGATAGCGAACAGGAGGCCGAGCTGACGGCTGAACGGAACGCTAAGAAGCTGATTGTTGAGGCTATTCAGCGCAGTGCCGCCGACGTGGTTTCGGAGGCGACCGTCTCGGTGGTCAACCTGCCAAACGATGACATGAAGGGCCGGATCATTGGTCGTGAAGGGCGGAACATCCGGACCCTGGAGACCCTGACCGGGATTGACCTGATTATTGATGATACTCCGGAAGCAGTGGTGCTCAGCGGCTTTGACCCCGTCCGGCGGGAGATTGCAAAGATTGCTTTGGAGAAGCTGATTCAAGACGGCCGGATTCACCCAGCCCGGATTGAAGAGGCAGTGGAGAAGGCCCGCAAGGAAATGGATGCCCAGCTCCGGGAGACCGGTGAGCAGGCGCTGTTTGACCTGGGAATCCACTCCATGCATCCAGACCTGATCAAGACGGTCGGCCGGATGAAGTACCGGACCAGTTATGGGCAGAATGTTCTTAACCACTCGATCGAGGTGGCCAAGCTGGCTGGCATTATGGCCGCCGAACTTGGCGAGGATGTGACCATGGCCAAGCGTGCTGGCCTCCTTCACGATATTGGGAAGGCGGTTGACCATGAAGTTGACGGCTCCCACGTCGAGCTGGGGGTTGAACTGGCCCGCAAGTACAAGGAAAATAAGGTTGTCATTAATACGATCGCTTCGCACCACGGGGATGTTGCCCCAACCTCGATCATTGCAGTGTTGGTTCAGGCCGCGGATGCCATTTCCGGTGCACGGCCGGGTGCCCGGAGCGAGTCGCTTGAGCAGTACATCCAGCGTTTGAAGAAACTGGAGAGCATAGCAAATAATTACGATGGTGTTGACCATAGTTACGCAATTCAGGCTGGTCGTGAACTGCGGGTAATCGTCAAGCCGAAGAAGATTTCGGACCTGCAAGCTACCACCTTGGCCCATGATATCAAGCAGCAGATTGAACAACAGCTTGAGTACCCTGGCCACATCAAGGTAACGGTTATTCGAGAAGTACGCGCAGTGGACTACGCTAAGTAAGAGAATTGGGGAGTGTCCCCAGTTCTTTTTTGTTTGCGTTGTTTTCCTTGCACCGAATGAGGGCAGAAAATATAATTGAACTATGTGTCAAACGCGCAAAAATAAAGAGCTGCCGTATTATTTGATTAGTGAATTTTTAATGAGGTGAATCTATTGGCAAAAAAACTGACACCGATGATGGAACAATATCAAAAGGTGAAGGACCAGTATTCGGATGCCTTCCTGTTCTATCGTTTAGGTGACTTCTATGAACTCTTCAACGATGATGCGGTTAAGGGTGCCCAGTTGTTGGAACTGACGCTGACGACGCGGAATCACAGTGCCAAGAACCCGATTCCCATGTGTGGTGTCCCGCACCGGGCAGTAAAGAACTATGTCGACATCCTGATCGACAAGGGCTACAAGGTTGCTATCTGTGAGCAGATGGAGGACCCCAAGAAGGCTAAGGGAATGGTCAAGCGGGCGGTGACCCGCCTGATTACGCCGGGGACCCAGATGGATCTGACCGGGGATGCGGCGCGGCAGAATAACTACCTGACGGCGATCAGTGCCAAAGATGGCCAATTTAACCTGGCCTACACCGACCTGTCGACCGGGGAGCTGAAGACCACTACCCTCGACAGCGTCAACGCGATTATCAACGAGTTGGTCAACCTGCAGAGCAAGGAGACCGTGGTCGACGGGCAGCTGCCGGAAGAGCTGACTGACCAGCTTGCCAAACGCAACATCCTCCAGTCCCACCAGCCGGAGATTTTGAAGAACGCTGAGGTGAGCTACCTGACCCAGGACCTGGAATCACCGGACCAGCAGCACGTGGTAGCGTTACTGGTATCCTACCTGCTGACCACCCAGAAACGGTCACTGGCGCACATGCAACGGGCGGTGGCTTACCGGCCGAGCGCCTTCATGAAGATCGATCACTACTCCAAGACCAACCTGGAATTAATGACTAATATGCGCAGCGGCAAACGGCAGGGAACCCTTTCCTGGTTGCTGGACGAAACCAAGACGGCCATGGGGAGCCGGCTATTGAAGCGCTGGCTGGACCGGCCATTAATCGATAAGGACCGGATCAATGAGCGGCAGGACAAGGTCCAGGAGTTGTTGGACCACTATTTCGAACGCAGCAACCTGCAGCAAGAATTGATCAAGGTGTACGACCTGGAGCGGCTGGCTGGCCGGGTGGCGTACGGGAGCGTTAACGGGCGGGACCTGATCCAGCTCAAGACTTCTCTCCAGCAGGTGCCAAAGATCAAGTATGTCCTGGAAACGTTGGATTCACCGGTCTTTGAGTCACTGACGAAGCGGCTGGACCCGCTGAATGACGTTGTCGAACTGATTGACCGGGCCATCGTGGCTGATCCGCCGATCTCCGTCACGGATGGCGGCCTGATCAAGACGGCTTATAACAAGAAGCTCGACGAGTATCGGGACGCTATGAATAACGGGAAGCGCTGGATTGCTGATCTCCAGGCCCAGGAGCGCGAGGTCACCGGGATCAACAACCTGAAGATTGGCTATAACCATGTCTTCGGTTATTATATCGAGGTTACCAAGGTCAACCTTTCCAAGATTCCTAAAGACCGTTACGAGCGCAAGCAGACCCTGGTGAATGCGGAGCGCTTCTCTACTCCGGAATTGAAGGAGAAAGAAGCCCTGATCATGGGGGCCCAGGAGAAGTCGACGGCCTTAGAGTACGACCTCTTTGTTGATATCCGGGAACGGGTCAAGAAGGAGATCAAACGGCTGCAAAAGCTGGCCCAGGCCCTTTCTGAGCTGGATGTCCTGCAGAGCTTCGCCGTGGTCAGCGAAGACTACCACTTCGTCCGGCCGAAGATGAACACTGGCCACACCCTGAAGATCAAGGATGGCCGCCACCCGGTTGTGGAGAAGTTTATGGGGCACCAGGAATACGTCCCAAACGATGTCGTGATGGACGACCAGACCGACATCTTGCTGATCACTGGTCCCAACATGTCCGGGAAGAGTACCTACATGCGCCAGCTGGCCCTGACGGCGGTGATGGCCCAGATGGGGTGCTTTGTTCCGGCCAAATCGGCAGAGCTGCCGATCTTTGACCAGATCTTCACCCGGATCGGGGCGGCCGACGACCTGATTTCCGGAGAGAGTACCTTCATGGTTGAGATGATGGAGGCTAACAACGCCCTGGTTCATGCCACGGACCG
>DWZB01000006.1 GCA_019118405.1 Candidatus Limosilactobacillus gallistercoris | reverse complement strand
ACAAAGCTGAGACTGAAGCAGCACCAAAGGAAGCTGAACGTTCTTGCACGGTGGTTGTTCCGGATAACCAGCTTTCCCTGGCTATCGGTAAGCGGGGTCAAAATGCCCGGTTAGCGGCTCGGTTGACCAAGTACAAGATCGATATCAAGTCCGAATCTGAAATGGAAAACCTCGAGAACCAGGCGGACGACACGAATGACGCCAGCAATGACGTAGCAACCGATCCGGCTGCCGACCAATCATCAACGGACGCAGAATAATCAAGCAACGGGGTGAAAATAATGAAAAAGAGAAAAGTACCGATGCGTAAGGATATTGTCACTGGTGAAATGATGCCCAAACGGCAACTGATCCGGGTAGTCAAGAACAAGGAAGGCGAAGTTTCGCTGGATCCAACCGGCAAGAAGTCTGGTCGGGGGGCCTACATTGCGGTCGATGTTGAGATCGCTAAGCGGGCCAAGGCCGAGAAGACCTTTGAGAAGGCCTTCCATGTTACCCTGGATGACTCATTCTATGATGAATTGATCCAGTACACGGACCACCTGCAAGCACGGCAGGAATTATTTGGAAAAGATGCCCAAAAATGATCAACAAATTCTAAACCTATTGGGGTTAGCGCGGCGTGCCGGTCAGCTGACCAGTGGGGAAGGAATCGTATTAAAAAATATTCAAACTAACAAGGCAAAGTGTGTGTTTTTAGCAAGTGATGCTGGGAAGGCGAGCGTCAAGAAGTTTACCGATAAGTGCAACTTCTACCACGTCCCGTGCAACCAGCAATTTACTAGAAAGCAGCTCAGTCAGGCAACGGGTCAGGCAAGAACCGTTTTTGGTGTGATGCAATCTGGATTTGCAAGAAAGTTTGAGGATTTAACGACAATGGAATAAGGAGCGTGAGCGTATGGCCAAGGAACGAATTTACGAACTAGCAAAAGAGCTTAAGATGCCAAGTAAGAGCTTGGTAACAGTGGCTAAGCAACAGGGAATGGCAATTAAGAGTCACATGTCCTCTGTGACCCCTGAACAGGCCAACCAACTGCGGAACGTCGTCAAGGGTAACGCTGCCAAGAAGAACCAAGCGGCTAGTCCTAAGAAGCACGAAAACCGGTCAAACAACAATAACCATCAGGAACACAAGAGCGGTGAAAATCATGGCAAGCATGCCAACAACAATCACCAGCATGCCGAACACCAGGATCACCGCAATAACGATCAACACCGTGGCAACCAAGACCACAAGGGCCACAATGATCATAACAATAACAACCAACGCCATAATGGCGGCGGTCGGTTCGGCGGCAGCTTGAATTCTAATGATAACCGGCGGGGCAACAACCGTTTCGGCAAGAAGAACAAGAAGCGTAACAAGCACAATAAGAACCGCCGAATGCGGGAGGTTGAACACAAGCAACCAACTCAGCGGAAAGACAAGCCATTACCGGATGTGCTTGAATACACCGAGGGGATGAACGCCCAGGATCTGGCCAAGCTCCTGCACCGTTCACCAGCGGAGATCATCAAGAAGCTCTTCATGCTCGGGGTAATGATCAACCAGAATCAGTCCCTGGATAAGGATACGATCGAATTGCTGGCTGCCGATTACGGTATTGAAGCCAAGGAAAAGGTTGAGGTCGATGTTTCTGATATCGATAAGATTTTCGAAGAAGAGCAGAACAATACTGACCACCTGGTTTCCCGGCCACCAGTTGTTACCGTCATGGGTCACGTTGACCACGGTAAGACGACCCTGCTGGATAAGCTGCGTCACTCTCACGTTACTGCTCATGAAGCTGGTGGAATTACCCAGGAAATCGGTGCCTACCAGGTTCACTATAACGACCACCTGATTACCTTCCTGGATACGCCAGGACACGCGGCCTTTACTGAAATGCGGGCTCGTGGTGCCAACATCACCGATATCACGGTCCTCGTGGTTGCTGCTGATGATGGGGTTATGCCGCAGACCGTCGAAGCCATCCACCACGCCCAGGCTGCCAAGACCCCAATCATTGTTGCCGTTAACAAAATCGATAAGCCAGGTGCCAACCCCGACCGGGTTACCGAAGAACTGGCCAAGTACAACCTGATCCCAGAAGACTGGGGTGGGGACACGATCTTTGTCAAGATCTCTGCCAAGTTCGGGAAGAACCTGGACGAGCTGCTTGACATGATCCTCCTTCAGGCTGAAATGATGGAATTAAAGGCTAACCCTGATCAAAACGCCGCTGGTTCCGTTGTTGAAGCCCGGCTGGACCAAGGTAAGGGTTCCGTGGCCACGATCCTGATCCAACAAGGGACCCTGCATGTTGGGGACCCAATCGTGGTTGGTAACACCTATGGCCGTGTCCGGACGATGACCAACGAAAATGGTCGGCGGATCAAGGCCGCTACGCCAGCAACGCCTGTCGAAATCACGGGGCTCAATGAAGTGCCTGAAGCCGGGGACCGGTTTGTTGTCTTTGACGATGAAAAGACAGCCCGGGCCGCCGGTGAAGCACGGGCAAAGCGTGCCCAAGACAAGGAACGGCAGAAGACTTCGCACGTTACCCTTGATAACCTCTTTGCTACGATGAAGAAGGGGCAGATGAAGACCCTGCCAATCATCATCAAGGCCGATGTTCAGGGATCTGTAGAGGCTCTGAGTCAGAGTCTGCAGAAGATCAAGGTGGATGGTGTCCGGGTTGACATCATCCACCAGGCCGTTGGTGCCATCAGTCAGAGTGATGTTACCCTGGCCGAAGCTTCGAACGCCGTTATCATCGGCTTCAACGTTCGTCCTACACCAGTTGCCAAGTCCCTGGCCGACTCCAACAACATTGACATCCGTCTTCACCGGGTCATCTACAAGGCCATCGAAGAAGTTGAAGATGCCATGAAGGGGATGCTAGAGCCAGTCTACGAAGAAGAGACAATCGGTGAAGTTGAAGTTCGTCAGATCTACAAGGCCTCCAAGGTCGGCACCATTGCCGGTGGGATGGTCACTTCCGGTAAGATCACCCGGGACTCCAAGGTTCGGCTGGTCCGTGACGGAGTGGTTGTCTACGAAGGTGAGCTTGGCAGTCTAAAGCGGTTCAAGGATGACGTCAAGGAAGTCAAGGCCGGCTTCGAATGTGGTCTGACGATTGCCAACTACAATGACATCAAGGAAAAGGATGTCATCGAAGCTTACCGGATGAAGGAAGTTCCAGTTAAGTAAAACTGAAGGAGAAAACTATGCCAAGTAAACAATTTCGGGTTGACCGGCTTGCCGGGGAAATCCAGCGCGAAGTTGATGACATCCTGCTGAAGCGGGTGCGTGATCCCCGGGTTCAAGGGATCACCATCACGGGTGTCGACGTCACTGGTGACTTGCAGCAGGCAACTATCTACTACAGCTTGCTTTCTGATCTGGCATCTGATGGTGAGAAGGCCCAGGCCGGTTTGGATAAGGCAACTGGTCTAATCCGGAGCGAGCTGGGGAGCCGGCTCAACATCTTTAAGACGCCCGCAATCAAGTTCGAACGGGACAAGTCGATTGCGTACGGTAGCCGGATTGACCAGCTGATCAACCAGTTGCATCAACAAGAAAAGTAAGTAGGAGCGGGGCGGGACCCCGCTTTTATTTTGGAGGAAACAATATGGATGGAATTATCCCATTATACAAGGAGCGGGGGATGACCAGCTTTGACTGCGTCAGCCGCCTGCGCCGGATCCTGCACACCAAGAAGATCGGCCACTCCGGCACCCTGGACCCGTCCGTGGATGGGGTCCTGCCAATCTGCGTGGGGAGCGCCACGAAGGTTGTCCCTTACCTGATGAAGTCGGGGAAGAACTACCAGGGGGAGCTTTTGATCGGGGAGGCCACCACGACCGAGGACCTGGACGGCGAGGTGATTACCGCCCAGCCGGTCACCAGTGAGATTCCCCCGGCGGCCATTGAGAAGGCGATGGTGTCGCTGACCGGTGACATCACCCAGATCCCGCCGATGTATTCAGCGGTCAAGGTGAAGGGCAAGCGGCTTTACGAGTATGCCCGTGCTGGCGAGACGGTGGCGCGGCCGATCCGCCACGTCACCATTGACAAGTTTGAGCTCCTGAGCAGCAAGTATGACCCGACGATCAAACAGCAACGGGTCCGGTTCAACGTGGTCTGCAGCAAGGGCACCTATGTCCGGACCCTGGTAGTCGAGCTGGCCAAGCGGCTCGGCTATCCGGGAACGATGAGCTGGCTGACCCGCTTGGAGAGCGGCGGCTTCATGCTGGACCAGACGCTCAGCCTGACGGATGTTCAGGATGCCGTCACGGCGGGGACGATCAGCCACTACCTTTACCCGCTGGATTACGCGCTGCGGGACTACCCAGCGGTTGAGTTGTCCGATTCGCAGTGGGCCGCGGTCCAGCACGGGGCCTGGCTGAAGCCGGTAGAGGTGTCCACCACTGCGGATTCGGTCGTCTTGAAGTATAATAAGCAGGTAAAGGCCCTGTACCACCTTGATCAGCAGCACGGGGCCTACAAACCGACTAAAATGTTTTCAGTGAAATAGGGGGCAACCGTATTGCAGGTTATTAGAGTTCATCACCCGCTCGACCAAAAAATTGTGCCGGCGGGTCCAGTCGTCCTGGCAATGGGCTTCTTTGATGGGGTCCACCGGGGACATCAGGCGGTCATTCGCCGCGCCAAGCAGATCGCCGAAAAGCGCGGCCTCCCGCTGGCGGTGCTGACCTACAGCCATGCTCCCGGGGTGGCCTACCGGCAATACCCGGGCGGCTTCAAGTACCTCTCAACCACTGACCGCAAGCTGGACCTTTTGAAGCAGCTAGGTGTTGATATCGTCTACCTCATCAGCTTCACCTCCAGCTTTGCCAGCCTGGCTCCGCAGGACTTTGTTGACCAGTACCTGGTGGCCTTTCACAGCCAGGTCGTAGTGGCGGGGTATGACCATACCTATGGCCCGGCCAATGTTGCCTCCATGGAGCTCCTGCCGGGTTATGCCAAGGGACGCTTTGACGTGGTCACGGTCCCCAAGTTTACGGCGGATGATTCGGCTGCCAAGGTTGGCTCGCGGACGATCCGCCAGCTGATCGACCAGGGGAAGGTAGAAGCGGCCAACCAGGAGCTCGGCTACTACTACCAAACCACCGGCCTGGTTGTCCACGGCCTGGCTCGGGGCCGTACCCTGGGCTTCCCGACGATCAACGTTGAAACACCCACCCCAGAGCGGTTGCCGGGAATCGGAGTCTACGCGGTCGACGTCATGATCGGTGGCCACTGGTACGGCGGGATGGCCAGTGTTGGTCATAACATTACCTTTGGCGACCATAACCAGCTGACGGTCGAGATATACCTGTTTAACTTTGACCGGATGGTTTATGGCGAAGAGGTGCAGGTGCGCTGGTACCAGTTCCTGCGCGGTGAGCAGAAGTTTGCCGGGGCCGACGAGCTGGTTGCCCAGATGAAGAGGGATGAACAAGCAGCCCGCGCCATCGTCCAGAACCGGCTAGTGCTGCCTGATCAGCGGGTTCATTAACAATATGAAAATGGGAGCGAGACAGAAGTCGTTTACGACATCGTTTTTCGACGCGAAGCTAGCCTTAGGGAGCCCCCGCGAGCACAAATAGAGGTCCAGATTTCGGCTTTTGCCGGGCTTTGGACCTCATTTGTGTACCGCGTTGTTTGATTTTAACCTAGCCAGAGCGTTTAACGTCTCCACTCCTCAGTCGGGATTGTTAATCAGTGCCTATGCGATTGGTGATGCGGTCACGGCCTTGATCGCAGGACCGCTATCGGATGGCCGGGGCCGGAAGAAGATTATGATTGGAGGTCTCGCATTCTTTGCCATCGGGACCCTGGCCTGTGGACTCTCAACTAACTTTGTTGAAATGCTGATCTTCGAGTTTGTCTCTGGAGTAGCCTCGGCCTTTGTTGCACCCCAGGTTTATGCAACTGTTCCCACAGTCGTAGCTGGCAACAAGGTGGCGCAATTAATGGGCTTTTCCCTGGCTGGCCTTTCTTCCTCCCAGATTTTCGGGATACCAGTCGGCAACTACTTGACCACGATAAGCTGGCGAATTTCCT
>DWZB01000048.1 GCA_019118405.1 Candidatus Limosilactobacillus gallistercoris | reverse complement strand
CAACTCCTACTTCCGGGTTTACACCAACGATGATGTGATCGGGGCCGAATTCGGGGCCGCTTTAAAGAACATCATTGCCATCGGCGCCGGTGCCCTGCAGGGGCTGGGCTACCATGACAATGCCCGGGCTGCCCTGATCACCCGGGGACTGGCCGAAATCCGGCGCTTAGGGGTAGCCTTTGGTGCTAACCCGATGACCTTTATTGGGCTGTCCGGGGTCGGTGACCTGGTTGTTACGGCGACGAGCAAGAACTCCCGGAACTGGCGGGCGGGCTACCAGCTTGGCCAGGGCCAAAAGCTGGACGACGTTATCAACAACATGGGAATGGTGATCGAAGGGGTCTACACCACTAAGGCGGCCTATGAACTCAGCAAGAAGCGTCAGGTCCGGATGCCGATTACGGATGCCCTCTACCGGGTCCTGTATGAGGGTGAAGACATTAAAACCGCGATTTCTCAGCTGATGAGCCGAGATCTAACGTCCGAAATGGAATAAGTATGGTAAAATGCAATTGGGTAACTTTGAGAGAAATTGAAGTTATGGAAAGGATTTTGTAGTTATGAAACGTGTTAGAAAGGCAATTATCCCGGCTGCCGGTTTGGGGACCCGGTTCCTCCCAGCAACCAAGGCATTAGCCAAGGAAATGCTGCCAATTGTTGATAAGCCAACGATTCAATTCATCGTTGAGGAAGCGCGGAAGTCTGGAATCGAAGATATCGTCGTGGTTGATGGTAAGAACAAGCGCTCCATCGAAGACCACTTTGATTCCAACCCAGAATTGGAAGACAACCTGCGTTCTAAGCACAAGGACGAAATGCTGAAGCTGGTGGAAGACACCACTGACATCAACATCTACTTCATCCGGCAATCCCACCCACGTGGTTTAGGGGACGCGGTATTGACGGCCCGGGACTTTATCGGTGATGAACCATTTGTTGTTATGCTCGGTGATGACTTGAACAACATCAACAACAATGGCGAACCGCTGACTAAGCAACTGATCGAGAGCTACCAGCAAACTGGTGCCTCTACGCTGGCCGTAATGCGGGTGCCACACGAAGACACTGCCAAGTACGGTGTGATCAACCCAAGCAAGGAAGTTACGCCAGGTCTTTACAACGTTACGAGTTTCGTTGAAAAGCCAGCACCAAAGGATGCGCCAAGTGATTTGGCCATCATTGGTCGTTACGTCTTCACGCCAGAGATCTTTGATGTTCTGGCCAAGACCAAGCCGGGCAAGGGGAACGAAATCCAGCTGACTGATGCTATCGATACGCTGAACCAGACGCAACGGGTCTTTGCTCGTGAATACAAGGGCGACCGTTACGATGTTGGTAACAAGTTCGGCTGGGTTAAGACCAACATTGAATACGGTCTGAACCACCCACAAGTTAAGGACGAATTACGTGAATACATCAAGGACCTTGGTGCTAAGTTTGCTGCTGCAGACAAGAAGAGCAGTAAAAAGTAATTTGTCAATCAAAAAGCCGCTGTCAAGCAGACAGCGGCTTTTTACTTATCATAAGTAAGCAAAACGATAGACAAAGCAGGCCGCAGTCGGTATGATAAGGATAGTAAATGACTGATAACGGGAGGAAAAATAATGGCAGAGACAAAGAACTATGATGTAGTGGTAATCGGTGCCGGCCCTGGTGGAATGACAGCGGCGATGTACGCTTCCCGGGCCAACCTGTCTGTGGTGATGCTGGATCGGGGAATTTACGGCGGTAACCTGAATAACACCGCTACGATCGAGAACTACACGGGCTTCAAGAACGTGCAGGGACCGGAGCTGGCAAAGCAGATGTATGACGGCGCCACCCAGTTTGGAGCCGAATACGCCTACGGGACGGTTACCAAGCTGGTGGACAAGGGTGCCACCAAGGAGATCACGACCGACATGGGTGATACCTACGTTGCTAAGGCCGTCGTGATTGCGACCGGCTCGACCCAGCGGCACCTTGATGTTCCCGGTGAGGAAGAATTCAGCGGCAAGGGTGTTTCCTACTGTGCCGTTTGTGACGGGGCCTTCTTCAAGGGCCTCCACCTCGTTGTCGTCGGCGGTGGGGACTCCGCGGTTGAAGAGGGGATGTACCTGACCCAGTTGGCTTCCAAGGTCACGGTCTTGGTTCGTGGCGACCGTCTGCGGGCTCAACCACTGCTGCAGAATGAGGCTGCTAAGAACGACAAGATGGAGTTTGTCTACAACACCAGTGTCACCGAGATTGTCGGCGACGATGTCAAGGTCAGCGGGGTGAAGACCCACAACAATGTCACCGGTGAGGATGGTGAAATGGCCGCGGATGGCGTCTTCATCTACGTCGGCAGTGTCCCAATGACGGCCGCCTTCAAGGACCTGGGAATTCTGGATGACCAGGGCTGGGTCAAGACCGACACACAGATGCGGACCAGTATTCCGGGGATCTTCGCTATCGGAGACGTCCGTGAGACGCCATTGCGGCAGATCGCCACGGCGGTTGGTGACGGGGCCATCGCTGGTCAGCGGGTCTACCAGTACATCAACACCATGAAGTGATAATCAGCACCGACCAGAATTGGTTGGTGCTTTTTTAATCTCTTTGCGTATCTACTAAATAGAATAACTAGATACGGGAGGAACTATTATGGAAAGGATCAGTACTCAGGAGGACTTTGTTTTCGGCAGTGTAATGAGCAACAAGCATCTCTGCCAGCATCTGATTCGGATCATCCTGCCAGAACTGCGGATTAATCGTATCGAGTTTCCCACGCTTCAGAAGGCCGTACAGGAGAACACCATTAGTCGGGGAGTTCGTTTCGATGTCTATACCAAGGACCAGAATGGTGTGGTGTATGAAATTGACATGCAGGTCCGCCACACCCGGGGACTGCCCCAGTGGGTGCGATACTATCAGGGCCGGATTGATGGTGATATGTTGCGGCATGGGCAGCCGTACGCTAAGTTGCGGCAGTCTTACGTAATCTTCATCTGCCCTTTTGACCCCTATGATAAGGGACTGCATAAGTACGAGTTCAGAAACTACTGCCGCCAGGATAAGTCGTTGGCGATGGGGGATGGGCGTACGGCGATCTTTCTCAACGCTAAAGGAACGGTAAATGATGTTGATCAGGACTTGCGCAACTTCCTTGAGTATGTGGATAATAAGGATGTGAAGGATGATCATTATGTTGATGAATTAAGAGACTATATCAATGTCCTGAGTAAGGACACGGAATGGAGGAAGGAGTACATGGATAATAAAACCCACATGATGTTTCATGATGAAGACATCCGCGCGGAAGGTCGTAAGGAAGGGCGCGCGGAGGGCCAGACGCTAGCAATTAAAAAGACGGTCGCCATGCTCAAACCAATGGATATTCCCGAAACCGAGATCGCTAAAAAGATCCAGCAGACGTTTGACCTGTCCGATCAGGAAGCCGCCGACATGATCAACACTAAGTAAAAATTTAGTAAAACAATTAGTAAATTTTTCTATTAAAAGTAATCTGCGGTATACTAGACAGCAGAGAAAAGAGTAAAGGAGACTTCACTGTGAGCTGGAAAGATACCTATCAAGTATGGAAAGAGCGGACGGATCTCGATCCGCAATTAAAGCAAGAATTAGACGCCATGAACGATGACAAGGAAATTGAGGATGCCTTTTATGGTCCCCTGTCATTCGGGACAGCAGGGATGCGTGGCCTGATGGGACCCGGAATCAACCGGATGAACATCTACACGGTTCGTCAGGCTACTGAAGGGTTAGCAACCCTGATGGACTCTTTGGGTGACGACGTTAAGAAGCGCGGGGTTGCCATTGGTTACGACTCCCGTCACCATTCCTACCAATTCGCCCATGACTCTGCCCGGGTTCTCGGGGCCCACGGCATCAAGGTCTACATTTACGATAATGTTCGGCCAACCCCAGAACTTTCCTTCGCCGTTCGTGACAATCATACTTATGCCGGAATCATGATCACGGCTAGTCACAACCCTAAGGAATACAATGGTTACAAGATCTACGGTGAAGACGGTGGTCAGATGCCGCCAAAGGAATCTGACATGATGACCGGCTACATCCGGAAGATCAGCGACATCTTTGACATCAAGCTGGCTGATGAACAAGAAATGCTCAACAGCGGCCTGGAAACGGTCATGGGTGAAGATGTCGACCACGCCTACCTGCAACACGCCAAGGAAGTCACAGTTAACCCTGAACTAGCCAAGGAATACGGCAAGGGCATGAAGTTCGTCTTCACGCCACTCTGCGGGACTGGTCGGATGCTGGGTGAACGGGCCCTGCGTCAAGCCGGCTTCACCAACTTCACGATTGAACCAACCGAAGCCCAACCCAACGGTGACTTCCCCGGTCTGGAGCACCCAAATCCAGAGTTCCCAGAAGCCTTTGTGCGGTCCATTAAGCTCGGTAAGCAAATTGACGCCGATGTCCTGATCGCTACTGACCCAGATGCCGACCGGCTGGGTTGTGCCGTTCGGCAGCCAAATGGCGAATATCAGTTGTTGACGGGGAACCAGATTGCCTCCATCATGCTGCACTACATCCTGGAAGCTCACAAGCAGGCTGGGACGCTGCCAAAGAACGCGGCGGCAGTTAAGTCGATCGTTTCCACGAACTTTGCGGCTAAGATCGCCGAGAGCTACGGGGTATCAATGATCAATGTCCTGACCGGGTTCAAGTGGATTGCTGACCAGATTCACCAGTACGAGACGGGCAAGGCTGACCACACCTTCATGTTTGGTTTCGAAGAGAGTTACGGTTACCTGGTAAAGCCATTCGTCCGGGATAAGGATGCTATCCAATCCCTGACCCTGCTGGCTGAGGTTGCTGCCTACTACCGGAGCCGGAACATGACCCTGTACGATGGTCTGCAAGAACTCTTCAAGAAGTATGGTTACTTCCGTGAAAAGACGATTGCCAACACCTACGCCGGGGTTGACGGCCTAGCTAAGATCCAAGGTCTGATGAAAAAATTCCGTGAAGAAGCACCAAAGGACTTCGCTGGTCACAAGGTGGTTGTTACCGAAGACTTCTCCAAGGGTACCAAGACCACGGCTGATGGAAAGGTTAGTGAACTGGGCATTCCAGAATCTAACGTGCTGCGGTATGTCTTAGACGACGAGACCTGGATC
>DWZB01000047.1 GCA_019118405.1 Candidatus Limosilactobacillus gallistercoris | reverse complement strand
ATAAAGGATGGCTTCGTAGAAACGCTTGCCGTAGTCATCGGTATAGTCAACGACGAACTTCTGATAGCCCTTCATCACTGCGTCAATACTGCGAAGACCATCACGGATCTGACTGGTAGTAGCCAGTTTGCCAAACGGAATCGGGTGGGTACCGGCATCATTAGGAACATAGAGCCCGCTGTTATTGCGAACCAGGTTCCGTTCCATTGGCCGGTCGTAGAGGAAGGTGGTGTACTTCTTCTCAGCCTGCCGCTGCTGCGGAGTCATCCCGCTGATCAGCGCTTCTTGGACCTGCTGGTAGATCTTCTCACGGGTCTTGATTTTTGGCTTGGCCGCCCGCGGGGACACGGATGTCTTCTGCAGGTTGTAGACGGTATCGTGCTGCTTGACGTCCCGGACGATGTCATCCTTGGTCTGGGAGCGGGCCGTCGTGACCTCCCGCATCGCATTGGTTGTGGTCGTTGGGATGATTTTGGCATCCATCTGCTTCTGGACGTCGTGGCTGATGATATCAGTCATGTCGGCAGCCGCGATCTGGTCGGTGGTGTCATTATCTAAAATAACTACCTGGTTCTCCGGTACTGCCTGTTTCTGATCCTTAGCCCCCTCGTCCAACTGAGCCTGGGCTGCTTTCAGGAGGTTATCGGTGAAGTACGGCCGCAGAACCGGACGAATATCCTTTTTGAAGTGTTCGCTGAGGTTTTGGAAGAGACGGATGTCATTGTCGAAAACAAGCACTTCTTCAAACTGGTTCCGATCCTTGTCGAACGAGTCCGCCGTCAGGTCAATGCTTCCCAGGATGACCCGCGTATCGTGAGTCTCATGGTTGCTCAGCAGGTAGAAACGGGAGTGCAGGGCCTGAACAGGTGACATCTCCACGGTAAACAAGCCGCTCAGAACATTGGCTTGGTTGCTGCTGGTCAGCCCCTCAAAAAGCTTAGCCGGCCGTTTATTGGCAACGGCAAGCAGGGCGTTGGCTAATGCTTCCTTGGTGATCACCTCGTCCGCGGTCTTGGCATCACTGGCCTTAGGAGTCTGCAGAGCCAGTTCGACCTTGATGAAGTTGCTGAGGTAGCGGTTGAAGAAGTCGGCGGTGACGTCCCCCGTGACTGCGGTAAGCCGGTTGAAACGCCGGGCGTCGAACAGCTGACTGATCTTCATCGGCGGCGTTTCCTGACCGTTAAATACAATGTGAATCTTTTTTAAGCTTGGATCATTAACCATAAACGTTATCCTTTACAATCTAGTATATTTATAGCCTATTTTCGTTGATTTAAGCGGATTTTGCAAGGTCCATCTTGATTGTTTGGTAATGGCAGTAAAAAAGAGCGGCAGAACATTGGGTTTCTGCCGCCCTATTTAGCTATCGTTGCTTAACCGCCCCGTTGGCGTAGTTGATGTCGATATTACGTTGGACGTTCGGCACGAAGACGTTGAAATTAACGCTGCCATCCTTTGATTGGGCCTGGATATGGGCACCGGCAGGAACAACGCTATTGCCGCTATAGATATCGGTTACCCGGTAACGAACCTGTTTGCCCTGGTCGAGGGCTTTACGGACAATTCCCTCGTAGTAGTTTTGCCCGGTTGAGGTGCTGCTGCGGGCCTCGTTTGCCCAGGCCGTCTGGGTTGCAATGTTCTTGGGATTGGACTCGGAGGCATCAAAGCCCTGAATTCCGCCCACCAAGGCGTACCCCAGCAGGTGTCCCCGGTCATAAGCATGGTTGTAACCACCGGTCAGGTTGCGGGCCTGCAAGAAGCCGGCCGGTTTCCAATCCGTTGCCCCGTTACCGGTGGCGGCACGATTCTGATACTGCCGTGTCGTCTTGTTCAGCCAGGCATCCCCGCGCCAGGCCCGGCCCTGACTATCCAGCTGGTTAACGGCGTAAGGGGCACTGCTGATGTTGGTGTTCAGGCCCGCTTGGTTGTTATTGATGATAAAGGCACCATGACCGTTCCACACGATATTATTCCCTAACTGCTGGCGAACTGCCGGCGTCAGGACGACCGCTGCCTGCTGCTTGGTCGGCGGCAGCTGCTGTTGGCTGCCATAGTTGCCGAAACGGGCAGAATTGTTCTGCCCCCAGGCCATGAAACGCTGAATGCCCTGAGTGAGGGATGCATCGCCCTCGGTTGGCTTTTGGATTACCCCACCCACCACTAGCAGGGCGATCAAGCCGAAGACAATATGCCAGATCTTTTTCTTTATGCGATACATAGAATCTTCCTTCTTTGAATGCTTTTCTTCTATTGTACAATATTTGGGCGAACAGATGGTCCCAAAAATAAAAGGCAGGCTGAATTGCCTACCTTTTATAATTATTTTTGCAGTTTGTGTGCAGTGTGGAAACGGTAAATCAGGGTCATGATGATCAGGAAGATTACACCGACAGATACTGAAACCCGCGTGTCTGGGTTGAAGAACATGAAGATCAAGATAACCGTCAAGGCGATCAGGCTGAAGTAGTTATAAGCCGGGTACAGTGGCATCTTGAACGGGTGGTTGACCAGCTGATCAGGATTGTTCTTCCGGAAGTTCAATTCGGACAGCAGGATGATAAACCATGGTACCATCCCTGGCAGAACACTAGAACTGTAAACGACCACGAAGACATTCCGAGCACTTGAGCTGAATGCGGACAGCAACATGTTGATGGCAAAACCGAGGAAGATCCAGAAGGCAATCGTCAGGATGGCCACGTTTGGCACAACCCGCTTGGAAAGCTTACTGAATACCTTTGGCACTTCACCATCGATAGAAAGCTTGAAGAGCATCCGACTGGCACTGTAGATCCCGGAGTTGGCACCTGAGAGCGCCGCAGTCAGGACAACAAAGTTAATGATTCCGGCAGCACCGGTGATCCCGACCTTGGTAAAGGTTTCAACGAATGGTGAACCAACCGCCTTCAGTTGATTCCATGGATAGATCGAAACGATCACGAAGATAGCACCGATGTAGAAGATCAGGATCCGCCAGATAACGGACCGGACAGACTTAACAATGGCCTTCCGTGGTGAGGCCGCTTCACCAGCGGTAATCCCCAGCAGTTCAATTCCCTGATATGAACCAGCAATCACAGACAGTGAGAACATGAAGCCCATGAAACCGCCGGTGAAGAAGCCACCGTGCGTCCAGAGGTTAGAGATCCCAACTGGGTGCCAATTGTTTCCCAGCCCAACGACGATAACCAGCAGTCCCAGGATGATCATGGCGATGATCGTTACCACCTTAATCATCGCAAACCAGAATTCAAGTCGGCCATAGGCTTTGGCACTTGCCAGGTTAGCCAGAGTCAGAATCGTGATCATGACCAATCCGGAGATCCAGTCTGGCAGGTTCGGCCACCAGTAGTTCAGGTATTGACTCATCGCAATGATATCCGAGATCCCCACGATGATGAACTGGAAGACGTTACTCCACTTGGTCAGGTAGCCGGCCAGGGGATGAATGTATTTGGAACCATAGTCCGCAAACGACCCGGTTCCGGGACTGATGTAGATCAACTCCCCGAGGGCCCGCATGACTCCGTACAGCACTAGGCCAACGAAGGCGTAGGCCAGAAGAACTGATGGCCCGGTCCACTTAATGGTTGAAGTTGCCCCCATGAAGAGCCCACTCCCAATGGTTCCCCCGATGGCAATCATTTCCATCTGTCCAGGCGTCATCGTCCGATTTAACTTAACTTTCTTTTGATTATTCATCTTATAACCCCATTTCTTAATACGAAAAAAGCTACCCATTGCGGCCGCCAACCAGTAAAACTACAAATTAGTTAAGTGGTTGAGTCGTTTTGGATAGCTTTTGATTAGCATATCTTATTCTAATATATTAAAGGTGCTCAACCACGGTGCTTGTTGTTGTGGTTGAGGTGGAGGTTAGATGAATAATCGATTTAAACTGTAATTGCATAGTTGCATTCCTCCAATTCCCTTTTCTTTCGTTGTTATTAGAATACTATTAGAAAATTAAAATTGCAAGGAAAATCTCAAACTTTTCTTTAGCTATACAATCAGCCTTATGATTAGTGACGCTTTTGCAGATGGAACATCGCCAGTAAAGCCCCCGTTAGCACTGTCAGGATCCCTGTTAAAAATACTTTCAAATTCGTTTGGTTTCCTGTTTGAGGAAGGACAGCGGCTTGGTGATGTTGAGGGCTCGTTGCCAACTCTTTTAGCGGCCGTTGCAATTGATTCAGTTCATTATGAAATGCGACTGGATCAATTGCATCTTGTCCTTTTGCCTTCTCCTGAATGGTTGGTTGAGTACTTGTTTGATCTGGTACAGCTGATGCTCCCTGGTCACCTTTTGTAGTACCTGTTTGGGTACTCTGATCCTCATTAGTAGATGGTTCGGTCTGCGTACCTTGGTCAGTTTCTTTGATTGAGTCATCGCCTACTCCCGTGTTGGTGGTTGGCGTATCATTTGTTTGACTTCCTTCATCTGTTCCTGTTGGCTGGTCGGTTTGCGTACCTTGGTCAGTTCCTGCAATTGAATCATCACCCACTCCTGTATCGGTAGTTGGCGTATCAATGGTTTGACTCCCTTCGTCTGCCTTTGCTGGCTGCTCAGTCTGGGTACCGTCATCCTTACCAGGCACCGTTTCTGTCTGAGTACCCTGGTCGGTTCCTGTGATTGAGTCATCACCTACTCCCGTATCAGTAGTCGGCGTATCAATGGTTTGACTCCCTTCGTCGCTCTTGGTTGGCTGATCGGTCTGCGTACTCTCATCAGTCCCTGCAATTGAATCATCACCCACTCCTATATTGGTAGTCGGCGTATCAATGGCTTGACTCCCTTCGTCGTTCTTGGTTGGCTGCTCAATCTGCGTACCCTCATCAGTTCCTGTGATTGTGTCATCACCGACACCAGTATCGACGGTTGGAGTGTCGTCTGTCTGATTCCCCTCATCTTCCTTTGTCGGTTGATCGGTCTGCGTACCAGTACTGATAGAAGGAGCGGTTTGGGTACCCTCATCGACACCTGGCACAGGATCTATTTCCGTCGATGCATCCTCTGAAGGATCTGTGCTGGTCCCTTCGTCATTGACCTTATGATAATCAACCTTGATGGTAACCGGCTCCTTCTCTAATTGGTCGGCAGTCAGCTGGAGCGAGGCAACCTTAGTCAGTGATGATTGGTAACCGTCAACCTGCGGTAATACAAACTCGTCAAATGGACTTATCTGCCACTCCCCGTAGCTGGTTTTGCCATCAACTACTGATACATCACGAGTTGCGCGCACATGTTGCGTAATAACCTTATCGCCTGTTGGCAGGTGCAAGATGATCTTTCGACTGAGTTCTTTGTTCTCCTGTTTCTTCTCCTGATGGGTGTCCGTATCGTTTTTTTGAATTAAAAAATTGAAGCGGGTTGCGCCGGGCGTAATTTGCACTATTTTTGGTAATTGATCCTTGCCCACATATTTCCAGCCTTCCGGGAGTTCAGGAAGTTCAAAAGTCGACAATGGCTTGCCATCAGAATTTCCAATCGTCAGGTACTGAACATTACTTCCATCAATTGGAATAAATTTAATCAAAACTGAACCAATAGGATTTTCACTTAACACTTTTGTATAAATGACATCTTCCGTTTCATTTGTAGAATCTGGAGTGATTACCTTAGGTGGAACTTCACACCAGTTTGGAGCGTACCCTTCAAAATATGGCACGAAATAAGCTTGCCAGGCTGGGACAGTCCCCTTCTTAATAAGCTTGCCATCCTGGTCAAATTGAAAACGGACTACTTGATTAATAGTGTGCTTTTCCTTGGTCAAAGGGTCGACATAGTTAATCGTACGGGTGACTTCCTTAGTGGTGACCTGACCGTGATCATGACTTTTCGCTGTGGTTAGATGGGACGCTGGTTGCCCCATATTCGCATCAGCCAGGACGTTTCCCGCTGACAAGGACAGCAATACCGATGCTGACAAGATTCCGATCAGTGATGAACGGTAGCTGTGATGTGATAATTTCATATTCATTTGATTTCTCCTTTACTATTATGGCCTTCACTAGATATATACGGTCAAAAGAAGAAATCACGCGAACCAAACTAAAAAAATACTGCCAACAGGCTTAAGTGTCTGTTGACAGTAAAATAATCTTTTATAACGAATGAATGACTTTCTCAATATCGTCAACAATCTGCTTAGGCGTCAGGTGGTACCATTCATCCATGACCTCCAATGGGACATTATCGGCAAACTCCCGTGGGGCCCCAAAGTTAAGCACCTTCATATTGGTTGGACCATAGTAACGGGCAATCGTCTCACCGAACCCGCCGCTCAGGTTGCCATCTTCCAGGGTAACCACCACGTCATGGTTTTCTGCCAAGTGGTGGAGGTCGTGTTGATCAATCCCGGTAACTGACTTTGGGTTAATCAGGGTAGCGTCGATGTTGAGCTTGTTCTTTAGCTGCTCACAGACCTCCTCGCCAAGCTGCCAGAAGTCACCGACGGCCATGATAGCGACTTCGCTTCCGTGGTGAACCACGTCATAGTTGATGGTGCTGTAATCATCCTGACTCGGTTGACCATGCAGAAGAGTCTTCTCTGGTTGGCGGATAACGACTGGCTGATCGGTCTGCTTGATTGCCCACCGCAGCATGGAAATCATCTCTTCCACGTTGGTAGGCGCCAGATATTCGATGTTCGGCAAATCACTGATCATTGAGATATCAAATGATCCCTGGTGGGTTGCCGAAGTATTGGCAATGGTTCCGCCCCGGACAATCATTACTACTGGCGAGTCATTAAGAGCCATGTCGTGGATCAGCTGGTCATAAGCCCGTTGCAGGAAAGTACTGTTTTGGAAAACCACTGGCCGGGCACCGGCAGAGGCCATAGCAACCGCCGTCGTGATTGAATTCTGCTCAGCAATTCCAACGTCAAAGTAACGGTCAGGGTGCTTCTTCTGGAACTCTTTCAGGCCGAAGACATTAGGAATGGCAGCGTTGATGGTAACCACCGGCGCACCAGCGTTGACCTGCCGATCCAATTCGGCCATTACGGCTTCGTTGTAGCCATTGACTACCGGATGCTGGTCCTCACCTGTCTTGAGGTCAAACGGATCGCGCCAGTGATACTCCATCTTGTGTTCTTCAGCTGGTGCAAAGCCCTTCCCCTTTTGCG
>DWZB01000046.1 GCA_019118405.1 Candidatus Limosilactobacillus gallistercoris | reverse complement strand
AGGCCCCCGACCTCGATGGTGGTCTCCGAGTCTGCCGTCCGCTCACTGCACGCCACAAAGAAGTGGGCCATCAAGACATGGTGCTTATCAGGGTTGAAGTTCTTCTGCATCTCAGCAACAATCCGCGCCATTGCGGTATTAACGTCACGGATCTTGTCATCCCCAAAGCAGTTTCGGACTGCCTGGATTCCGAAATACGGCAGGAGGAAGAATTCCGTATCCCCGATCGTCACCGGTTGAAAGGCCTCTTCCAAAGTCGTGTTCAGATAAAAGGACTCCCGGGCAAACCAGTCGGCCCCGGTCCCGAGCCGGGTGGCCGAATCATGGTTCCCGCTGATCGCCAGGATTGGCAGGTGATCGACCAGGTTCAGCTGGTACAGTTCCTGATTGAGCTGGTGAACGGCGGCCTCGCTGGGGATGCCCCGGTCGTAGAGGTCTCCGGCAATTACCACTGCATCTACCTTCTTATCCTGTGCGATCCCCTCAATTTGCTTAAAAACATTTTGCTGGTCGGCCAACAGGTCAAAACCATTCAGATTCTTGCCGACGTGCCAATCGGCGGTATGCAGAAAGCGCATCTCAATGCCTCCATTTCTCATTTTTACTTCTATTATAATAGATACGGCAAAATTCCCCAATTAGGACAAAAAACAGGGATAGACAAAACGTCTATCCCTGTTTTTACAGAGGGCGGTATGTGGGATTCGAACCCACGCGTGCCGGACCCACAAACCGGTGTGTTAACCAAACTTCACCAATACCGCCAACATATTCAGTTCAGGCAAATAGATTGCCAATGGAGAATAACGGAATCGAACCGATGACCTCCTGCTTGCAAAGCAGGTGCTCTCCCAGCTGAGCTAATTCCCCAAAAAGTGACCCGTGCGGGATTTGAACCCACGATACCAGCGTGAAAGGCTGGTGTCTTAACCACTTGACTAACGGGTCATAAAGCGGAAGACGGGATTCGAACCCGCGACCCCCACCATGGCAAGGTGATGTTCTACCACTGAACTACTTCCGCATGTCGTCCTTGACAACAGAAATAATAATATCAAGATTTCCGTTGAATGGCAAGGACTTTTGGCAAAAAATTCAAATAAACTTTTAACGACGCACCAACACTGGATAATCGCCGCCAGGTCGTTGGCTAATCTCTCCTCTTAATCCGATTAGTCATCGTCATCCTGGTAGTGCAGATCATCGTACTTCTGGTCCGCCTGTTGCTGGGCCATGGCCTTAGACGGGTAGTAAACCGCCGTTACCCAGTTTTCGGCCCCTTCGCCGACAACTAGGACCTTGACCGGTTTCCCATCGATATTTTCCGTCTTGACCATGTACGAGGTCCCGTCACCGGCACCTTGGAACCATCCCTGAATATTCAACCAGGTTCCACCATCATCGTGAAGGAACTGGGTCCGGCCCCAGTCCTTCGTTGCACTGACCTGATCATCGCTTGGCTGGTCGTTATCCTGCGCATATTGGGAATCCTGGTGGTAGAGCTTGACAGTATCTCCATCAATGTTCATCTCATGATCAGAAATGGTAACTGTCGATTCATCGTCGTGGTCAGCTGAGTACCAGGTTCCCTGCATATCGGCGGGCACCGCAAATGGCCCCTTGTTGCCATACTTGCCGGTTGCATTGTCACCATGGCTGGCAGCATTCGCATTGCCATTGCTGGTCGCCCCGCCGCTCTTATCAACCACCTGGGCATTCTTAGCCAGGTCATTGACCAGTGCGCCCTGGCCATGTGCATTGACGTACTTCGCCATCGCCGGCTTGCTGATGGTAACCAGCTTCTTCGCCCGCTTCCCCGGCTGGGCTCCTTGATAAATCACCACGTCGTCATTCTGATCAATCGTGTACACCAACCCGTTTGCCTGGCCGCCAGCCGTAACATCGTAGGCCATCCCCTGGCCATTGTCACTGAGCTGGTAACGGCTAGTCGGATAGAGGTTGACCTGAAGCCCTGATTGCCGCGCCTGCTTGGCAGTCTGTGCCCATGCTCCGCCGTATCGATTGCCAGCGTAGGCCGTGACTAGGCTGACTGATTGCTGTGGTGACATCCCCTGTGCACTGACCTTCACACTGGACTTCTTGGCAATCAGACTGGCAGAGGAACTCGTCGACTGCCGTTGCTGACTGGATGAGTTATTGCTACAGCCAGCTAAGGTCAGGGCCGCCAGCCCCGTTGCTAGTAAAATTCCCGTTTGTTTCCTATTCAATGAAAAGACTCCTCCCCAAAGTGCTTATACGTTTATTATAACGCCAATTGGCGGTTAGAGATCCAGAATCCGCAGCCGGGTCTGCCATTGCGCGGCAAAGTTGGCCCGTTGCCACTCGTTGATTCGTTTGTTGCGGACCCCTACCGCCTGGTTCAGGTAAGTGACGCCATTGTGTTTCAGCGGCGGATGGATCCCATGAAGATGCCCATAGAAAACATCCTTAACATTGCCCGCCGCCTCGAGGAGCTCCGCCAGGCGGTCACTCCCCATCATTGCGTTGATCATCTGGTAGAAACGTTCCTGCCGGGGCGTCCGCACCGCCGCCGGACGTGGGGCCAGTAGTTCGTGCCGGGGGGCAAAGTGGGTCAGGAAGAGGACCCGTTTCCCGGCATCTCTGGCCGCGGCCAGCTGGGTCACCACCTGGTGGAGAACAGTATCCATCCGTTCTTGGTCGTCCCCTGGCTGGTCAATCTCGCTATCCAGCCAGTACACCCGTTTCCACTGGCGGACCGCGGCCGGATCATCACGGTAAGCCGAAAAGCCATAGTCATACCAGCCATTATTGCCGATCACCCGCCAGTTTGTCCCCGGCAGGTCAACATAGTGGCGGTGCAGGTAACCAGGATCCGCCAGATTTTCAGTCAGCGTATAAGGAGCGTGCTGAAGAAGGTCATGGTTGCCTGCAATGTAGTAGACCTGGACCCGGTCCGCAAGCTGTTCCCGAAGCGCGGCCATGTATTGGCGGGTCTGGGTAAAGTCATTAAAGAGGTCACCCGCGTAAAAGTAGTATTGAACACCGCGGCCCAGCAGGTACTGGGCCTGCGTTTCCAGTGCCGCCCGCGGATCGACTTGATTGACGTCGAGGTGATTATCACTGCTGATCGCAATTCGTACCATTCTAAGTTTCCTCCCTAAAATCAAAGAAAGCATCCCGTGTCCGGAATGCTTCCTAGTTTACTTATTTTGGTTGGCGCGTCAAGAATTGCATCCGCGCCCCAATGATCTTGTTTACGGCTGGTATCCCATTCTCCACGTGCAACGCCTTGAACGGGAAGGTCGCCCGATAGGTAACTACCCCGGGATCAGCGGCCTGCTTCAGTGAATCGATCACCGTCTCGCTAGCCGTCGAGCCCGTCAGCAGCTGGGTGAAGACGCCTGGCAGGTTGACCTGCAAAACCTTGGATAGGAAGGCCACCTCGGGCAGCGGCAGGGGCTGGACCCGGACCTGATGAAATTCGTTGCCGGCTTTGACGAAGATGATCTGGTAGAGGCCGGGAGCATTCTGATCCATCACTGCATTGCTGGCCTGGTCGCTCACCGACTGGAACTCGTAGTCCGGCACTTCCGCTGGGTAACGGATGGCCGTTGACTGGTAGTTAAGCTGTTCCGGAGAAAGCAGGTTGGTCGTCGTTCCCAGCGGGTAGGCGTACTCCCCTTCAAAAATATAGTTGAAAGCCACCAGCTTGGTTGCCCGGCTGTCTAGTTGCGGCAATCGGTCATCGGGCAGGATGATCAGCCGGCTGTCGAGCTCCATCTGCGTGAGACTGGCCAGCAGCTGGGTATAAGAGGCCGGAACAAACAGCAGTTGCGGCTGTTCCACCTTCAGGAGCTGAAGGATGTTCTCCGGCGTTGGCGGTTCCAGGTAACGTTTGTCACTCAGGTCGCTAACCAGGGCCACCGAACTAGGATTGGTATCAACAATCACCGTATGGTAGCCCTCGCGATGCAATTGCCGCATCATGGAGGCGACAAAGTAGTCCCCGGCATTACTGAG
>DWZB01000045.1 GCA_019118405.1 Candidatus Limosilactobacillus gallistercoris | reverse complement strand
TAGGAGCAACTGGGCGACGGCCTTGTACGCCGTATGGGTGTGCTTTACGCATGTGAATATGCCTCCTTTTATATCAAACGTAAATTAATTAACGTTCCAATTATACCGGGCCGCGTTTTAAAAAGCAACCCTTGACGGTATTTCAACCATTTATTTCTGCATGGCTAATAAAATCAGCAAAATATTTTTATCTTTTACCCCAAATTGCTAAACGTTACCAACCCCGCAACCCGTTATTCTCCCCTCTTTGAGCTATACCAATTTAAGAAAACCTTTTCAAATATATTGCTATTAGGGGTATTGCAAACTATACCAATATGATGTAGTATTCAATGTGTGGTGAGGAGCTGCTTAATTAACGAAAGTAAAATAATAAAATTAACTAACATCTATGGAGGTAATATCATGGAAGATACTAGTAAATTAAACGTATTCAAGACCGCTGCTGACTGGAAGGAACTCGACCAGCAAAGTGCCGCTACTGAATTAGACATGGTTTCCGAGAACGCTAATGAAAAGTAACACTCAAAACTCCCTCGACAAAGAACGGACCTAGGCATTTGCCAGGCCCGTTTTTATTATTTAGGACAAAACATTTGACCTTTTTTGACCAATCGGTTATAGTATTAATATCCATTAGCAATAAATACTAATGAGTGCTAATCAATAAGGAGGCCACAACATGAACTTAGTTCCAACTGTCATTGAGCAATCATCTCGTGGTGAACGTGCTTATGATATCTACTCACGGCTTCTGAAGGACCGGATCATTATGCTGTCTGGTCCAATCGAAGACGACATGGCAAACTCAATCGTTGCGCAACTGCTGTTCTTGGATGCGCAAGATTCAACAAAAGACATTTACTTATACATCAACTCACCTGGTGGTGTCGTTACGTCAGGAATGGCGATCTACGACACGATGAACTTCATCAAGGCTGATGTTCAGACGATTGTTATCGGTATGGCTGCTTCCATGGCCAGTGTCCTGGTATCCTCTGGTGCCAAGGGCAAGCGTTTTGGTCTGCCACACTCACAAGTTCTGATTCACCAACCATCTGGTGGAGCCCAGGGTCAGCAAACTGAAATTGAAATTGCTGCCACTGAAATCCTGAAGACCCGGAAGATGCTGAACGGCATCCTCGCTAAGAACTCCGGTCAACCGATCGAAAAGATCCAAGAAGATACGGAGCGTGACCACTACTTTACGGCTCAAGAAGCGGTGGACTACGGTCTGCTCGACGGGGTCATGGAAAACAATTCTAAGCTGAAGTAATTATTCGGCTGATCAGCACTGGACGACTCGTCGCCCGGTGCTTTTTCAATTTTAGACGCAAAAAGTACACCCACAACTTTGCAGGTGTACTTTTTGGTTATTCTGCCTTGGACATTCGCAGCTCGTCCGCGTAGGCATTGAGCTTCCGCAGCCGGTGGTTGACCCCTGACTTGGAGATCGGGCCGCCCGGTACCAGCTCACCGAGTTCTTTCAAACTAACCTCCTGGTGGGCCAGCCGGGTCTCGGCAATCTCGCGCAGCTTGTCCGGCAGTGTCTGAATGCCGACCCGTTCATCAATCAGCCGGATGTTTTCAATCTGCCGGGTCGAGGCATTGGCAATCTTGTTCATATTGGCGTTCTCGCAGTTGACCAGCCGGTTGACCGAGTTCCGCATGTCCCGGACAATTCGGACGTTCTCAAACTGGAGCATCGAGTTGGTGGCCCCGATCAAAGACATGAAGTCAGCAATCTTCTCAGCTTCCTTTAAGTAGACGATAAAGCCGCTGCGCCGGGCCGTTGTCTGGGCATTGAGGCCAAACTTGTTCATCATCTGGGCGATCATCTCGTTGTGTTCCTCGTACAGGGAATAGATCTCCAGGTGGTAGCGCGATGTCTCGGGGTTATTGACCGACCCCCCGGCCAGGAAAGCCCCCCGCAGGTATGAACGCACCATCCACTCATCATCGAGCAGCTCCATCGGCACCCGTTCCTTGATCTGCAGGTTCTGCAAGATTCCCAGGTCATCGAGGACGTGCTGGGCCGCATAGCGCAACCGGACAATGTACTGGTTGTTCTTCTTGAGCTTCATCTTGCGCCGTACCACGATTTCGCTCTCCACGTGGTAAAACTCCTTTAATAGCGAATAAATCCGCCGGGCAATCGCCGGGTTCTCCGTCTGGATATTCAAGATCAGCTGGTGGTTAGCCAGGGCGATGCTGCCGTTCATCCGGATCAGCGCCATCAGTTCAGCCTGGGCGTTCTTCTGGTGAACCTTGATTGCCGTCAATTCCTTCTTTACTTCACTCGCGTACGACACAAAATTACCTCCTAGTCATGGACCTGGTGCAGGCGGTTGATCAACTCGTCCACCACCAAATCGCGGTCGTGAAAGGCCCCATTATCCTTGAGGCGCAGGAAATTAGAACTGATCACCCGGCACCCCTGGTCACGCAAGCCTTGGAAGTCGTGGCCAACTGGCTGGGAAATTTCGTTCCATTCCTGAAAATCAATGTAGTTCTTCGGTACCGGCCGGATGTTGACCAGAACCGTATCAATAAAGTTCCTGCCGAGGTGCTGGTTGAGGACCCGAACGTGGTCGGCATCGGTGAAGTGGTCGGTCTCCCCCTTCTGCGTCATGATGTTGCAGATATAGACGACCTCCGCCTTGCTCTCACAGACGGCACGACCAACCTCGTCAATCATCAGGTTCGGCAGGATACTGGTAAACAGGCTTCCCGGTCCCAGGACAATCTGGTCGGCTTCTTTGATGGCCTGAATGACCTCGGGAACGGGCTTGGCCTGGTGACTATCCCCATCGTTGGACGGCGTGACCCAAACCCGCTTGATCTGCTTGTGGGCCGCAGTAATCTCAGATTCGCCGCTCAGGGTTGTCCCATCGGTAAATTCAGCATTCAGGGTTAGCGGCTCGTTGGCAACCGGATAAATGTGCCCGCGGATTTTCATCATATCGGACAATTCCTGAACCGCGGTGAAGATTCCGCCTTTCATCTCGGAAAGGGCCGAGATGATCAGGTTCCCAATGGCGTGACCGGCAAAGAACTGGTCCCGGCTGTTGAACCGGTACTGGAAAACGTCCAACTCCAGTTGCGGCAGTTCTGATAAGGCTACCAGACCGTTCCGGATATCGCCAGGCGGTACCACGTTGATGTAGTTGCGCAGGATCCCAGAGGAACCCCCATCATCAGCGACCGTTACCACGGCGGTGATGTCAACGTCCTTGTCACGCAGGCCGCGCAGGACCACGGGAAGACCGGTTCCACCGCCGATCACCACAATCTTTGGTTTACGAAACATAAGTTGTCTTCCTTTCTATTGTGCCTTGTCAACATCGCGGTGGTAGAGGTTGACCTGGTAGCCGCTGTCCTTGAGGTCGGCAGCCAGCCGATTGGCAATCGTCACGGACCGGTGCTGGCCACCAGTACAACCGATGGCAACCGTCAGACTGCTCTTGCCCTCGTGAATATAGCCGGGCAGGGCCCCCTTAATCAGCGACGACAAGTGCTGGTAGAATTCCTTGGCCTCATCACTCTTCATAACATATTCCTGGACCGCCCGATCATTTCCTGTTTGATGCTTTAACTCCGAAACGTAGAACGGGTTCGGCAGGAAGCGGACGTCCATGACGATGTCCGCATCCAATGGCAGACCATACTTGAAGCCAAAGGACATCACCTCAACGTAGAAGTTGCTGCCTTCGCCGTGGCCAAAGAGCTTGTTGATCCGCAACTTCAAGTTCCGCGGCGTCAGGTTGGTCGTGTCGATAATCTCATCGGCCCGGCTCTTCAGTTCGGTCAGCAGCTTCCGTTCCAATTCGACCCCATCCAGGAGCCGGCCCTGGGGTGCCAGTGGGTGCGCACGGCGGGTTTCCTTGTAGCGGGAAACCAAGGTAACGTTGTCAGCGTCCAAAAACAGTAAGCGCACCTGCAAGTCATCGCGCTGGCGTAGCTTTTCCAAACTCGGCAGGACCTTGCTGTGGAAACCGCGTGAACGCAGATCCATCACCATGGCGATCTTATCGAACTCACCGGAATTCTTGATCACATCCACAAATTTTTCAGCGAGGCTCGGCAGCATATTATCAATTACGAAGTAGCCAAGATCCTCAAAGCTGTGGATGGCCACCGTCTTACCGGCGCCACTCATCCCCGTAATGATCACTACCTGCATCTTATCAGCCATTTACTTTTCCTCTCTTCTATCAGGACTACCCAAGTATTGTAACACATCAAGCCGGGCGTGTCTTATAATTACTCGTCAGGGCCGCAGGTTATCGTGGTGAAGGTTTTCCCAGGTGACCGCATCCACGTACGGTCGGACGTTGGCCAGTGTCAAATCCTCATCCCCAAAGCACTTGATCCCGTGATCCTGGAGCAGGGTGGCGGTCACCCCCGCTCCCGGAACCTTATTGCCGGCAAACTTGCCATCATAGATCAGCTTGGTGCCACAGGCCGGGCTCTTCTGCTTCAGAAAGGCCGCCGTCACCCCATGATCCCGGGCAATCTTCAGGACCATCTGGGCGCCCTGCAGGTATTGCCTGGTCACATCGCGCCCTTCACGATTCATCACCTTAGCCCGTCCTGTTAGCACATCCCGGCCGGTGCCGCCCTGGATCTCGGCTGGAACGCGCGGGGGTGCAAAGCCGCCCATAATCTCCGGACAGACTGTAATCGCCTGCCCCAGCGCCACCAGTTTTACTGCCAGGTTG
>DWZB01000044.1 GCA_019118405.1 Candidatus Limosilactobacillus gallistercoris | reverse complement strand
GGTACTTTACCTTAAACTTCCTTCAGATTCCACCTCACAGTGGACACCCTTGTCCTCGGCTCATGGTTCCGACTACTACGGCCCATAGCGGACTTTCACCGCCTAGCTAATACCCATGCCGGGCGCACTGCAAACAAAAAAGATACCGGAAATCCGGTATCTTTTTGTTTACTTCACTTTTTGATCGATGAAATCACGGATAACATCATAGACCGGCTGGCTCCAGAAGTCGCGCTCGTGGTTGGCCCCCTTCACCCGGTAGGCTGTCACATCGTACCCGTCTTGATCCAGCTTGTCGTACATGTCAACCATCTGATGGTAAGGCACTACCTGGTCGGCATCCCCGTGCAGCAGCAAGAACGGCGGGTAATCCTGCCCCGGCTTGGCAACATCCAGCGGACTCATCGCTGCCTTTAACTCCGGCCATTTGGCGGTATTAGGGCCGAACAGACAAAGTTGCAGGAGCTTGTTGCCGGGAATCTTGGCAGACGCCTCGAAGGTATCGGCGACGTCCATCGGGGCAAAGCAGGAAACCACTGCATCGACCCGATCAGACTCATGAGCATACAAATGGGTCCGGTAACGCGGATCATCCCCGGTCAGCCCCACCAGCATGGCAGCGTTGGCCCCGGATGATGTTCCCCAGATGGCCACCCGGTGCGGATCGATCGCATACTTGGCCGCTTTGTGCCGCAGAAAACGGATCGCGGTCTTCACATCCTTCAAAAAGGCCGGGAACGCAAAACCGTCGACGGCGCTGCGGTGCTGAACCGTCACAACCACGTAGCCGTGCTTGACGAACTGGACCAGTTGGGGAATCTCCTCCCCCATCTTGCCCGTCCGCCAGGAACTCCCCTGAACGAAGACGATCAGCGGCCGGGGATCTGTATGGTACTGCTTTGGGTAGCGCTGCGTCCACGGTGCCAAGATCTGCATCTTGAGCGGGCGCCCGGCCACGGCAGCATAGGTGATGTTCTCGATCAGGCGGACCTGACCAGTCAGGTTAGGGTTGTTTTGCAGCTCATGAATCATTTATTATTCACCATCCATTGTTATAAAGGTCTTCTTGACGATGTTCAGCCGGTCGTCGAAGCGGTACCAGATCGGCTTGCCATTCGGCACCTCAACCTGGTCGATCTTGTCGTCCGGGATCTGATCGAGGTACTTGATCAGGGCCCGCAGCGAACTGCCGTGGGCCACGATCAGCTGGTTCTTGCCGTCCAGCAGGCGCGGCGCAATCTGGTCTTGCCAGTATGGCAGCAGGCGCTTCTGAGTCATTGCCAAGCTCTCACTCAGCGGCATCTTGACCCCCAAGCGGTCATAACGGCGCTCATGCTGGCGGTGTTCCAACTGCGGCGGCAGGTCACGAAAGCCCCGCCGCCAACGGTGAAGCTGATCGGCCCCGACCTCTTCCTTGACCTGGGCCTTGTTCCGGCCGCTCAGTGCGCCGTAGTGCCGTTCATTCAGGCGCCAGGTCTTGTGAACGGGAATGTAAAGCTGGTCAATCTCGTCAAGGACCAGGTTGGTAGTCATAATTGCCCGCTCCATGTAAGAGGTGTGGGCATCACTGAACTGAATACCAAGCTGCTTCAATTCCTTGCCAACTGCGATCCCCTGCTGGATACCTTCAGGGGTCAGCGGTACATCCGTCCATCCTGTAAAGATGTTATCCCGGTTGGCTTGGCTTTGACCATGCCGAACAATTACTAAATCTACCATACACTTTCACTCCTTTGCCACCATTAATCATAGCGCAATTGTGCACTATTTAACAGTGCTAGAGTAGGGTCTTAATGAGGACCATCAGGATTGGGATCACGATCACACTCAAGACAGTCGTCTCGGTCACCATGATCGCCGCATAGTCCGCATCCGCGTGGTAGAGCTTTGAGACAACTGGGGCGTTAGTCATCACCGGCATCGCGGCCTGCAGGATAAAGACCTGCTTCATCAATGGCGGCATACTGCTGGGCAGGACCAAGATCGCCATCAGGACCGGAGCAAAAAGGAAGCGGCCCAGCAGGATCCCCCAGGCATCCCGCGTCAGCCGGACCCGGCTCAGGCCCGCATTGGAGATGGCGATTCCGATGAAGATCATCGACAGCGGAATGGTCAGCCCGCCGATGTATGAAAGATCAGCCATCACAAACTTCGGCAGGTGGACATGCAGCATAACCAGGATGACCCCCAGAATAAAGCCGAGCAATGGCGGTGAAAAGATCTTCTTCAGGGCCGTCTTGACGTCGATCTTAGCCTCGTGCAGGCCGTCCTTCTGGATTAGCCAAACTCCAAGGGTCCAGAAGAAAGTCGTATTGGCCATATAGTAAACCAGGACATACGGGATCGAGGCGTTGCCGAAGAGGGCCAGGTTGATTGGCAGGCCGATGAAGACTGTGTTGGAGTTGAAGAACATCGACGAAAAGAGGCCGATATGGGCCCGCTTGATCCCGATCGCCCGGGCCACCGCAAACGACAAGGCGAAGAGGATAATCATCGACAGGACCGGGTAACGCAGGTCCGGCAGCAGGGTCTTCAGTTCGCTGGCCGAGAAATCGTGCATGATGGTCGTCACCATGTAACAAGGCAGGGCAACCTCAGTGACGATTCGTGAGATGCTCCGCGGGGACTGGGGATTGAACCAGCCGCGTTCATTCATCACGAAACCGACGACGACCATCACCAGGATGATCAGGACACCCGAAACGGCCGACAGAAAAATCGAAAACATGTATTTAACTCATCTCTTTCTCACAAAGCTTTCTTTTATTGTACACCCGCCGTCATCTTCGCCGTCCATGATTCGACATCTCAGAGGATTTGTTCCATTTGAATGTCGCAATAGTGAAAATAGTCTATAATTGTGTAGATTGACTAATTTTTATTAATTATAGGAACAAAGTATGAAAAGAAAAGTATACCATCTCATAAACTGGTCATTGCCCTACCTTGCAATCTGTGCGATGGCCTACATCGTTATGTATCCCCAGCTCATCTCCCATGGGGTAATCCTGGGAACCGACTCGATTTTCCACTTTAACCGTTTCTATGACGCGGCCAAGCAGATCCAGCAGTTCAACTTCAGCTACTTCCAGAGCAACTACTGCTTCCAGCAGAGCGGCCGGGTGATCAACGCTGTCTACGGACCGTTATTTGCCTACCTCAACGGGGCCCTGATCGGCATCCTGGGTACCTGGTTCCGCTATGAGATCATCACCAACCTGATCGTCTACATCGGCGGGGGAATCGGGATGTACCTGCTGGCGATCAAGGCGCATAGCTCCCGACGCTTTGCCCTCCTAGTCAGTCTGATCTTCATGAACATCGGTTGGCTCCCCCGCTGGGAACTCGCCCAGAACATGAATGCCTGGGGTGCGATGCTGGCTCCCTACATGCTGATGTGCGGACTGACGATGCTCCAGGACCGGCACCGGCCCGTTCACTGGCTGCCGTTGATGACGCTGATGACCATCGTTATTCAGATCCACCTGCTGAGTTCGCTCTTCTTCGTGGCCACCTTGATTCCGTTCTTCATCATCGGCCTGATCCGCACCGATCGCCGGTGGCACATGATTGGCGAAACCGCCCTGGCTGGTATTGGAACCGCCATCCTGACGGCCAATGTCTGGGGAGCGTTGCTGATGCTCAACCTGCATAACAACATCGCTACCCCGGCGGCCTTCAACATGCTCAAGAACTCGCTGGTACCATCTCGGTTCAGCAGTACCCGGGCCTACCTGATCTACTTCTGCTGGATCCTCTTCGTCCTGCAGTTTGTCTACGTTTGCTGTCATTTAAAGCGGTCTTTGGTCAACACGACCGTCACTATCATGGGGGCGATCGTCTTGATGTTCAGTTCAATCTGGACGCCCTGGGAGAAACTGGCAGTCGCCATTCCGAGCCTTCAACATAATCTGCAGTTTCCCAACCGGCTGACGGTTATCGCCTACCCCCTGCTTCTCCTGGGGGTTGCCATCTCGGCCACCGCCTTTGTCCAGCACGACCATGAACCATCCCTCCACCTGCGTCGCAATCTTACCATCGGTGCATTGCTCTTCGTCGTCACTCAGGTTTTCGTGCCGAACACCATTGACGTCTTCCAGCGGACGGCACGTTACCAGTCCACCGACGTCCTCAATACCTCCAGCGCCATCGCCTGGGTCACTGACAACCGGGTTAAGCTCCGGCGGTCCGTTCATGACCTCTACCCCGGCCAGCTGCTGACAATGGTTGAAAAGCGGAGTCCGGACTACCTGCCGATTCCGAAGAAATACGTCAATAAGAAATATATCCGTTCCTTTGCCTACCAGGACCAGATCATCAATCATGCGCAGGAATACCAGCACACGGTCCTGCCGCATGGTGGTCTGCAGCTGACCTGGAATGCTAGCCAGGCGAAGAAGGTGCGGTTGCCGATCATTGCCTACCACGAATCGCAGCTGACCGTCAACGGCAAGCGGCTGAAGCACTACCAACGGTCCTCGATTGGGGCCCCTTACGTTCACCAGCGTCAGGGTAAAAACACTGCTACCCTCTACTTCCGGATAGCTGGCTGGTTCAAGGTCATGCTGGCCGTTTCGCTTACCGGAATGATCCTGCTCCTGATATACGGGATCTACCGCTTCGTTCGCACCTGTCCACGCTTCTGGCAACGGATAACAGAATAAATTGCATGATTTAATAATAAAAAGCGTGAGCCACCAAGATTTCGGCGGCTCACGCCTTTTTCATATCTATAATTCATATGGCTATTAACTGCCTATGTTTGATCGCCTGCCAAATCAGCAAAACGGCGACATTGAGGCCTGTTTATCGTAGGCGTAAAAAGGTTTCAATGTCATAATTAAAATAGTGAGCGTCCTGCGTAACATCAAATTTGATGTGTTACACAGGACGTTCTTTTCTCAATACGTATTGTTATTTGGTACTTACATTAAGTTGAAGGACGTGAATCAACAAAATCGTTGGTCCACGCCCTTTCCCATTTACAATCTAACAAGTAGTGCAATTACAAGCGATGGTTAAGTTACTTCAAAATCAGCTTTTTGGGAAAAAAACTGAAGTAATCGAAAAAGTAATTGATGGCCAACAATCATTATTTAATGATGATGAGCTTGATCGATTACAAGAACCAGCCACAACAATCACCGAAGTGATTGAAACAAAAGCAAGAAAAGTAGTGCGTCACCGGCAAGCTAAAGCAACGGGTCGACGGACTGCTTTTTTAGATCGCCTTCCCCAAATTAATGAAGAAATTGGCTTAGTCGATAAAGCATGTCCACATTGCCATCAAGAAATGAAGTTAATTGGAAAACATCTTTATAGCCGTGAAGCACAGTTAAAG
>DWZB01000043.1 GCA_019118405.1 Candidatus Limosilactobacillus gallistercoris | reverse complement strand
GGTAACCATTGGGAACAATGCACCCTTCAGGCCCTGTTCCTTGGCGTTGATGAAGGCCCCGTCGAGTTGCTTGTAACGGTACATCAGCAGGTTACGAGCAATCTCTGGGTTAGCAACCCCGAGGTAAACTGGGATACAGTAAGCTTCGGTGTCCCAGTAAGTAGCACCACCGTACTTTTCACCAGTGAAGCCCTTTGGTGAAATGTTCAACCGGTAATCGTTACCGTAGTAAGTTGAGAAGAGTTGGAAGAGGTTGAAACGAATCCCTTGTTGAGCCCCTTCGTCACCATCGATTTCAACATCGGACTTGTTCCAACGTTCAGCCCATTCTTGAACGTGTGGGTCCAGTAAGTCGTCGAAGCTCTCGTTGTCGAGCTTAGCGCTTAATTCATCGAGGTGCTTTTCAATTGCTTCTTCAGTGTCGAAGTCCCGGGAAGTAACCGTCAGACTCCGCTTTTCGAAGTTAACTTCCTTGCCAGCAGCAACCGTGCCTGCAAAGGTGTTGTAGGCGGTCTTGTCGCTAGTGCCGTCACCAGTGTGGTCCAAGTTGGTCTTGGTGGTGGTCTTCATGCCAACAATAAATTGTGGCGTCCCGAAGTCGTTCTTCTTGGTCATGGAAGTCAATTCGGCGTGTTCACCCTCAGCGCTCTTGTTGAGGACGTTCCAGAATTGTTCGTCGTAGTTGGAGTCTTCGTTGTAAACATCGGCATCGATCATGCTGGTGATTTCAACCTTGGCATCGCTATTGCCGCGGTTCTTGATGTGAAGGCGTTGGCCAACTAATTCCTTTTGGGTAGCGCTGACGAACCGTTCGAAGTTGAAGTACATCGTCGTTCCACCGATTTCAACGGTGAATTCACGTTCCAGTACCCCACGCTTCATGTCGAGGTCCAGCTTGAAGTCCTTTGGCGTTTGCTTAGCCAGGTCCAGCTGTTCGCCGTTGACCTTGATGACCAGCTTCATGAAGTTGACGGCGTTGATCATCTTACCGAAGTACTTCGGGTAACCATTCTTCCACCAACCAACACGGGTCTTGTCAGGGAACCAAACACCACCGAGGTAGAGACCCTGCATGTGGTCACCGGAGTAGCCTTCTTCAAAGAAGCCCCGCATCCCGAGGTTTTCGTTTGCCAAACTAGTCATTGATTCTTGGAGACGCTTGTCTTCAGGATCCCATGTCTTGGTAGCGACATGCCATGGAGCGATATCAAATGTCCGTTTCATTACTTTCTCAATTCCTTTCATACGAAGTAAGGGTGTATTAACTACGTCCTTATTATAAATCTTCTTATCAGTTAAATTAAATTATTCAGCGTAAGTTTCTTTGATTGCACCGACTGACAATGCACCGCAGGCCATAACGATCCCGGCAACGATGAACATGTTAACTTGGGAACTACCAAGCAGTGGGAACAGTGCGAAACTCAGCAGGGAAGCCACGATTTGTGGAAGACAAATTGAACCGTTGAACAGACCCAGGTAAGTACCCATGTGCTTACCAGAAAGGGCGTTCGTAACAATGGTCAGTGGGTAAGTGTTCATACCAGCCCAAGCGATTCCGACCAGGATGTAAGAGAAGATCAGAGCGCCTTGGGAGTGGATGAAGAATACTGACAGGAACCCGATAGCACCGAGCAGCAGACTGCCGGCATAACCAGCCTTGTGGTACTTGTTAGGAACCTTGGCCAGAACGTATGACCATACAACAGCGGCGATTGACTGAACGGCAGCCAGGACCCCGTACCAGTTACCAGCGGCCTGGTAACCAGCGGAAGTAGCGTTGGTCGTGTTCCAAACGTTCTTGGCGATCGCACCAGCGGAGTAAGTCCACAGGTATTGGAAGGCGAACCAGCAGAAGAATTGAACCAGGGTAACGGTCCAGAAGGCCTTTGGCGCGTGCTTCAGGAGTTCGAACCAGTTACCGCCCTCGGTGTTATCCTCTTCGGAAATACCGTGGTACATAGCGTAGGTTGCTGGATCGTATTCGTGAACACGGAAAACCGTGAACAGACTAGTAACAATCAACAGGGCAGCACCAACGTAGAAGGAAATAATAACTGAGTCTGGAACGACCCCCTTCTTGGCGGTGTTAGCAACCCCGAACCAAGTCAGAACGAATGGGAAGATGGCAGCCAGGACAGCACCAGTGTTTGATAAGAAACTCTGAATCCCGTAAGCGTAACTCTTCTGGTCATCGTTGACCATGTCACCGACCATCATCTTGAATGGCTGCATGGCAACGTTAGATGACAGGTCCAGGAGGGCAACGGTGATGGCACCGAACCACAGGGCGGCCAGTGAACCATAGCCGAAGCCGAAACTACCAGAGTTAGGCAGCAGCAGCATAACAATAACCGCCACGATCATCCCGAGTAACAGGTATGGCAGACGGCGACCACCGAGCTTTGGTGCCCAGGTACGGTCTGAGTAATAACCAATAATTGGTTGAACAATTAAACCAGCCAGTGGTGGCAGAATGAAGAACCATCCCAGGTTGTTTGGGTCGGCCCCAATGGTTTGGAAGATCCGGCTCATTTGTGAACTTTGCAAGGTAAAGGCGGTTTGGACACCGAGGAACCCGAAGTTGATCATCCAAATGGTTGACTTCGAGAGCGCTGGTAATCCGGCACCGGCGGACTTTTCTTGACTCATTACAAACAACTCCTTAATTTATACAACAATAATTGCTCTCTTATGAAACACTTTTGTAAGCGCTTCATAACTTTCACGTTAATAATATACCAGAATTGGGCTAATTGTGCAACCGTTTGCGCAAATTTTATGCAAACGGTTGCAGTGAAAAATAATGAAAAGGCCGTGATAACGGGATTTATCACGGCCAAAAAACTTTAATTAATTTTTAAAACTATTCATCCCGCCGGACCAATGCAGCAATTCCCATGCCGCCGCCGACACACAGAGACGCAATCCCCGTTTGCCGATCTAGGTCTTGCATCTCATGAACCAGGGTTACCAGAATCCGGGCCCCGGAACAGCCAACCGGGTGGCCCAGGGCGATCGCGCCCCCGCGTGGATTGACCTTGGCGGGGTCAAGGTGAAGCCAGTCCTGGCAAACCAGGGCTTGGGTGGCAAAGGCTTCGTTGATTTCATAAAGGTCCACGTCGGCGGTGCTCAGCCCAGTCGTCTCAAAGAGCTTCTTGATAGCATAGTACGGACCCAGCCCCATCACCGCCGGATCGATCCCGACCAAAGAAGCGCCGGCCCACTCAGCTAGCGGGGTCAGGCCGTACTCTTCAACGGCCGTTGCGGAAGCCAGAGCCACTGCGGCGGCCCCGTCGTTGATCCCTGAGGCATTGCCGGCCGTGACGGTGCCGTCCTGCTTGAAGACCGGCTTCAGCTTAGCCAGGGCCGCCATGGAGGTGTCGGGACGCGGGGCCTCATCCTGATCGACCACGTGACTGCCGTGCCGGTCAATCACCGGCACCGGCGTGATTTCAGGATCAAAGGCCGCTGTCTCTTGTGCCCGAACCGCCTTTTGGTGACTGGCCAGGGCAAAATCATCCTGCTGCTGGCGGGTAACATGGTAGCGTTCGTTGATGTTTTCCGCGGTGATTCCCATTGGGTAGCCGCCGTAGACATCTTTTAGGGCATCCTCCTGCATGGCATCGATTAGGGTGCCATCGCCAAAGCGGTAGCCGCCACGGGCCTTCTTCAGAACATAAGGGGCGTTGGTCATGCTCTCCATCCCCCCGGCAATGATTACTTGAGCCTGAACGGACTGAATCAAACTAGCGGCCAGGTTGATGCTTGAGAGGCCAGAAGCACAGACATCATTAATTGTGATGGCGGGAACGGCCTGCCCCAAGCCAGCCGCCATGGACGCCTGGCGCGCCGGGTTCTGCCCGCTGCCGGCCTGGATGACGTTTCCCATCAGGACCTGGTCAACCTGGTCCGCTGCTAAGTCGGATTTAGCCAGCACGTCCTTAATCACCGTCGTGCCCAGCTGAACGGCCGTCAGGGACGCCAATGACCCGTTGAACTTGCCGATCGGTGTCCGCTGTGCCGCCACAATGTAAACTTTCTCCATGAATTGATTCCCCCATCTCTTACTTGTTCATGACTCAACTAGTGTAGCGATTTACACCGGGTTAAGCAAGGAAAAGCCCCGGGAAGATAAAAAGGGAGCGCGGCCTTCACCGTGCTCCCTATCTTATGGGTATTTGCGTCCCCATCAATCGTATATCTTGAAGTCCACCAGCTGGTGGTGCTTACGCGAATTGAACAGCAACTCAACTCCTGCTTGACCGAGCTCACGGGGCTGAAGGTCGACGCGCTCGCTTTCGTCCAAGAGCATCCCCATCAGCCGGCTGTTATTAAAGCAGGCAATCGGAAGGTCGTAGTGCTGTAAGTGCCGATTGAGCTGGCCGTATAGGATATCATCCGCACAGACAATTCCATCGATCTCGGGGTGGCGATCCA
>DWZB01000042.1 GCA_019118405.1 Candidatus Limosilactobacillus gallistercoris | reverse complement strand
TACGGGGCTTTTAGTATCCTGTCATTAAGTTTAGAAATGGCCGCTGACGTCGTGATCTGAGAACGAGTGCGGATCGGGCATAAACGAAATATCAACGTCAATGATTCCAAACTGTTTGCGAAGCATCCGCTCAATCTTCTCCGACAGCTGGTAGCTTTCAAGGACCGTCATCTTGCCGTTAACAATCAGGGTAGCATCCAGTGAGACGACGTTCCCGTTGTAGTGGGCCTTGAGTTCGACGATTTCCCTAACCTTCTTCACCTTCAAGATCGCATCGTGGTACTGTTGCTCCGCCTTGGGGTCGAAGTAGTCCGCCAGGTTCAGACTGGTCTCGAAGAAGATCTTCAGGCCAGAGTAGAGGATAAAGAAACCAACGACAATACTGGTAACCCCATCTAGCCAGGTCAGGTGGAAGAGCAGGGCGCCGGCAATGGCGACCATGGTTCCAATACTGGTAAAGGCATCGCTTAGACTATCCTGGGCCGAGGCAAGCAGGGCGGCATTAGACAGTTGGTGCCCCGTCCGCCGGTTCATGTACCAGACAACCAGCATGATTACGGAGGCAATTCCGGCCCCGATGATGGCAACTGGCTCTGGAACAACCCGTTTGGCCGGATTGAGTAGGCCCTTAATCCCGTCACCGATAACACTCAGGGCGATTGAAATCATCACCACCGCCGTGACCAGCGAGAAGACAGTCTCGTAGCGCCAGCGGACGAACTGAATCCGCTGGTCACCGCCGAGTACTTTCTGGTACTTGCTGTCGGGGAGTTTGACTCCGGCGATATCATCATCATGAATGTCCTGGGCAATGTGCAGCCCCATCATTAATAGAACGGTCGAGATGATCCCTGACAGGTTGTTGAAGGCATCCGCCCGCAGGGTTTGCGACTGACTGATAGCCGCCAACCAGTACTCGAGGACTGAAATTGCGCAGTAGGCCACCACGTTGTAGATCAAGTGGCGCTGGGCAGTCCGGATCTTGGTTAATTCGTTGGCTTGACTCTGCTCCCACTGTTTCATTTCCCGCGTAACGTGTTTCTTTAGCTTACTCAAATTAACTACTCCCCAATGAAAAGTCTGCCCTCAATTCTAACACTAAAGAAGCCCGGTCGTGCGGGATCTCCTAAAACAATTGGAGATTTCGCACAACCGGGCTCATTTTAATTAGATTAGCAGGCAATTAAAGATTGTCGCCCCGTTCGAACTGGAACTTGGAGTTCAAGAGGGCCTGGTGAATCAGGCTGCTCATCAGTTGGTGGGTTGCTGTGGTGACATGGGCGGCTGATTCCTTATTGGCAGCGGTCAAGTAATCCGTCAGCCCGGCCCCTTGCTTACCGGCGGCCCCGGCGGTGATGGCATCGACCCGGCCGACACCATAGCTCTGGCAACCATCACGGAAGTCGTTCACCTCGTTGATGAATTCGTGGTAGCGGGGTTCCACGATCACCTCCAGCAGCTTGTGCAGCCAGTAGGCACTCTTGGCTGGATCGGCATCGTCGGTTGCCACCTGGTAGTTAGCCGGCGTGTCATTGATGTTAGTAAAGAACGGCACGTATGGGCTGTAGCAGTAGAAGCCAAAGTTGATCCACTGAATGGCGGCGTATTCTGCCGGAACGTCATTCCGAATCTGCAAGATGCAGGAGCTCTGGTTCCGGTCAAGGGCAATCGAACGGAACTTCCGCTGTTCTTCCGGTGTTCCGGAGGCGTAAGTCCCCATTGGATCGTACGGAGTGCCGTTGTAGTGTGATGACAGGAACTGTTCGACGTCCTCGACTGCGATCTTCTTCTCAGCATGTTGGATGAACGGGATGTTCTGGCTGGTGGGATCCTGTTTTAAGGATGGGGTGAAAAGCTTTTGACCATACCAGGAACGCGGTGTGTTGTAGTAGGCGTCCGCCTCGTCCTGGGTACCAAAGATGTTCCGGAAGTTAAAGCTGCCCGGGTTCGGGTTGAGGTGGAACTTCTCGACAAATTCCCGAATACCGCTGGCATACATGTAATTGTCGGGATCATCGAAGTCGATCTCCTCAATACACATGATATTTGGCGCAATGGCGTAAGCATCATCGGGAATCCGTTGCGCAACCCACTGGTGACCACCAGCGGTTTCCAGGTACCAAACCTCGTCGTGGTCACTGAAGGCAATCCCATTGGTCTCACCAGTGCCGTACTTTTCAATCAGGTGCCCCAGGCGTTGGACCCCTTCCCGAGCACTCTTGATGAACGGCAGAACCAGGTATAGCATCGAGTCCTCATTGACCCCGTCCTTAACCAGCGGATCGTGGCCGAGAACCCGGGCGTTGGTCATCTCGGTCTCGGTGGAACTCATGGCCACGTTATATTCGTTGATTCCCTGTTCGTCCCAACGGCCCTCATCGGGAACCCCATTAGGCGTCGCCGTGAACCGGCAGCCCTGGCCTTCCATGTCAACGGTCAGGCCGTTGTACTTGGAAACATAATGCTCACCGGTATAGTCCTTGGCGGGGAATACCTTGAAGGTCTTGGGATTAACCCCATCTTCGGCATCTTCGTCCCGCGCAATGATCGTGGACCCATCAATTGTTGCGTTCTTGCCAACCAGCATTGCCGTACAGCTGCTCGTCTTTTTCTTCATAATGCTTTTCGCATCCTCTCTTCTTACTTGGCAAATCAACTAATCACTTTCTAATATAATACCACCTTATCTAATTTACTCCTAATTTAGTTAAATTCTAGTGAACAATCCCCAATTATCCGAGTAGCAGCCTAGGCAAAAGCCGAACGAGCGTCTTGCATCATCACCGATTCCATGTTAGGATAACAACACTTCCAATGAAATCAATAGCCTATATAATGCCGTAATATGGACGGTAGTTCCTACCCAAAGCCGTAAACTTTGGACTATAAGCGAATTGAACGTCAGCTCTTTTTGCTTTACTTGGCAAAAAGAGCTTTTTTATTTGGCTGTTGATCGAATTGACCATCAATATTAGGAGGAATAATTTGTGAAACAACCAATGACTGTCACGACCCACGTCCACCACTTGAACTTCGCGGACCAATGGAAAAACTTCGTCCTGGGTTTCCAACACCTGCTGGCAATGTACTCTGGGGACGTGCTCGTGCCGCTCTTAATCGGTCAATACCTGCACTTCTCCACTCTGCAGATGACCTACCTGGTTTCAATTGATATCTTCATGTGCGGGGTGGCAACGCTCCTGCAGCTGCGGCGGACCGCCATCACCGGGATCGGCCTCCCCGTCGTCCTGGGCTGTGCTGTCCAAGCCGTCACCCCGCTGGAGTCTATCGGGGGTAAACTCGGCATCACCTACATGTATGGAGCCATCATTGCCGCGGGGATCTTCGTCTTTCTGATTGCCGGCTTCTTTGCTAAGCTCAAGCGCTTCTTCCCACCGGTAGTAACTGGCTCTTTGATCACCATCATCGGTTTCACCCTGGTGCCAGTCGGTTTCCAAGACCTCGGTGGGGGGTCCGCCACGGCACATACCTTTGGTAACCCGTCCAACCTGCTGATCGGTTTTCTGACCATCGTCATTATCCTGGTCTTTAACGCCTTTGGCCGCGGCTTCATCAAGTCCATCGCCATCCTCTTGGGAATCCTGATCGCCTCCTTCATCGCTAGTACCATGGGCTTCGTCTCCTTAAAGCCCGTCAGCGAGGCGGCCTGGTTCCACGTCCCGCAGCTGTTCTTCTTCGGGGTACCCAAGTTTAACGTCAGCGCCATGGTCACCATGATGCTGGTTTCCCTGACCACGATGATCGAGTCCACTGGGGTCTTCTTCGCCCTCAGCGACATCACCGGCCGCAAGCTCACCAGCAAGGACCTCGAACGCGGTTACCGGGCAGAAGGGATTGCCGCCATCCTGGGCGGCCTGTTCAACACCTTCCCATACTCCACCTTCTCCGAAAACGTCGGCGTCCTGAAGATGTCCGGGGTCAAGACCCGGCGGCCCGTTTACTACGCGGCCTTCCTGCTGCTCCTACTCGGTCTGCTGCCAAAGGTCGGCGCCCTTGCCACGATCATCCCCACGCCGGTCTTGGGCGGTGCCATGATCGTCATGTTCGGCATGGTGGGGGTCCAAGGTGTCCAAATCCTCCACAAGGTTGATTTCTCCAACAACGCTAACCTGCTGACGGCCTCGGTTTCAATTGGCCTCGGCCTGGGCGTTACCATGTACCCGCATATCTTCCAGTACTTGCCAACTGAAATTCAGATTATCCTGGGTAACGGAATTGTTGTCACCAGTGTCTCTGCCGTTCTGTTGAACCTGCTCTTCAACCACCGCTGGGCACGGGAAAGCAACTAGCATTCTCATTTTCCTTTAATTTATGTGTTGACATTCTCATTTCAGCACGATATTATAATTGCAACAATTATCGTTTCAGTAGACATCCTGTTGGGCGTAAGAGAGCCGGTGGTGAGGTGCGAACCGGTCAGGCAGGAATGTTTGAATTATCGCGAGGATATTAATTGTCCGGCCATATTCAGTGCCGTTACCACCTGATACGAGTGCACACAATGTGTATACTGGGTGGTACCGCGGTTTATAAATCGTCCCGTTGATTGATTCAACGGGGCGTTTTTTATTTGAGAAAGGAGTTTACCATGCAAGATTTCGGTGGAATTGTTCGATATCTTAAGAGGGCGTAGTTTTATTCACTAAGTACCATTTAAGAAGGAGAAATAATTATGAAAAAAATTGGTTTCGGTGAGTCCATCACCATCTTAATCATCATGCTGATCATCCTGGGGACATCAGTTATTCACTTCGGGCTCTCCCCACAGATCCCCGTCCTGTTTACCATCGCCTTGCTGGTCTTCTGGGCAAAGTTCCGCGGCGCTTCCTGGGACGACATCCACAAGGGAATCCAGGACGGGATCGGTACCGCCATCATCCCGATCTTCATCTTCATCCTGATCGGGGCCCTGATTGCTGTTTGGATTCAGGCGGGGATTATCCCGTCCATCATGGTCGCCGGCCTTAAGCTGATCAGCAACCGCTTCTTCGTACCATCCACCTTCATCGTCTGCTCCCTGGTTGGCCTGTCCATCGGGAGTGGTTTCACCACCATCTCCACTATTGGGATCGCCCTCTTCGGAATGGGCATGGCGATGGGCGTCAATCCTGCCCTAGTTGCCGGGGCGATTATCTCCGGAGCAATCTTCGGGGATAAGATGTCACCGCTGTCCGACTCAACTAATCTGGCATCTGCCATTGCCGGCAGCGACCTCTTTGCTCATATCAAGAATATGATGTGGTCCACCATCCCGTCATTCATCGTTTCCTTCATCCTCTTCTGGATCTTGGGAAACACTAACGATCACATGAGTGCCGCCAAGATCAACCACACCATCGCCATCCTGCAGACCCACTTCACGGTCAGCTGGTGGGCCCTGCTGCCAATCATCCTGATGTTTGTCTGCGCATGGCGCCACATTCCGGCCATCCCCACCCTGTTCATCAACATCCTGGTAACCGTGGGCATGATCTTCGTCCAGAAACCCGGCGAGTCCTTGAAGGCCCTGACCAACCTGATCTCCGAAGGTTTCGTCGCCCACACCAGTGACTCCGCCGTCAACGCCCTGCTCTCCCGGGGCGGGATCACCAGCATGATGGGGACCGTCTCCCTGATCATCGTCACCCTCTCCCTCGGGGGAATCCTGATGCAGTTTCACGTTGTTCAGTCCGCTATGGAGCCGCTGGTCAAGCGCCTGCGCAAACCCGGCCCGCTGGTTACAACTACCATCCTGTCCGGGATCGGCATCAACCTCTTCGTCGGGGAACAATACCTCTCCGTCATCCTGCCCGGGAAGGCCTTCAAGCCGGCTTTCCAGCGAATGGGGCTTGCCCCACTGGCCCTCAGTCGGGTCCTCGAAGACGGTGGTAGTGTTATCAACTACCTAATTCCATGGGGCGTGGCCGGTTCCTTCGCCGCGGCCACCCTGGGGGTTCCTGTCCTCCACTTTTTGCCATTCGTCTTCTTCAGCCTCTTCTCACCCGTCTTCTCAATCATCAGCGGGTTCACCGGGATCGGCCTGAAGTGGGCAAAGAAACAAGCATAGTAAAAAAGGATCGCGCAACACGATCCTTTTTTATTGCCATTAATCATACTGGTGCATGTACTTTGAAAGCCGCTTCAGTCCTTCACGCAGCGTGGCTTCAGGAGCACAGTAGCCCAGCCGGACGTGCCCAGGGGTATCAAAGGCATCCCCCGGTACCAGCAGCACTCCTTCATCCTTCAGCAGGTTTTCACAGAAGGTGTGGATATCGACCGGCACATCCAGCTTTAGGAACGAGGTTGAGACCGCCCGCGGCATTACCACACTAGCCCGGTCCTCATGTTCAATCCAGTCCTTGTAGATTGCCAGGTTACCGAGTACCAGCTTACGGTTCCGGTCCAAAACCTGGTCCCGGTGCCGCAGAACGTAGGTAGCCAACTGGTCATTGAAGACCCCGCCGCAGATCATGGTGTAGTCCCGGAACTTCCGGAAGACATCTGCCAGCTCAGCGTTCGTGGCGGTCCAGCCGATCCGGACCCCCGGAACGGAGTAGGTCTTCGACAGTGAGTTGGTCGAGATCCCCTTGTCGTACAGGTCAACGATCGGCGTAAAGTCCTCCGGGTGGTCAAGCGGCAGGTAGACCTCATCGACCAGGATATAGGCCCCCACCGACTTAGCAATCTCAACGACCTGTTCCAGGAAGTCCCGGTCCAGGATGGTTCCGGTCGGGTTGTTGGCGTTGTTCAGACAGATCATCTTGGTGTCCGGGCGAATCAATTGCTTCAGTTCAGCGAGGTCCGGATACCAGTTGTCCTCCTCATGGATATGCCAATAATCAACATCCGCCCCCAGCGACTTCGGAATATCGTACAGCTGCTGGTAGGAAGGGTATTCGGCAATCACGTGGTCCCCGCGGTTGATCAGCGCATAAAGGGCCAGGATGTTGGCCCCGGTCGCCCCGTTGGTCTGGAGGATGTTCTCGGGATCAACGTGCTGGTAAAGTTTGGCAACCTCCTGCTTGAACTCTGGAGAACCCTCGATCCAGCCGTAGTTCATCTTCTGCTTGTCCAACATTGCGTAGAATTCCTGACCATTGTGACCGTCCAGGTTAAGTAGCTCGTGCATGCTCATGGATGCAATTGTACTCTGCGAAATGTCGTAAGTGGCACTCTTTTCCCACTTGTTAAGCCATGATTCAACGCCAAATGGTGCAATTTTAACCATAATAAAGCCTCCTAGTTAATTGAAATCGTTCCGTTGGCAACCAGGATCAATGAAGCCACTGCAAAGATAGCGATCAGGGCCATGGCCCACTTCTCCTTGCTGGTGACCTGGTGACCGAACTCCTTGCAGGCCTGCAGGTAGAAGATGAAACCGGGCAGGAAGCCGACTGAAACCATCATGACCTGCTTCCAGCCGGATAAGATCATCGCCATCAATTCAAACAGGGTGGCGATCAGACCGATCGTAAACTGGCCCCAGTCCTGTTGCTGCCAGCTGTACGTCATTTGGTAAATTCCAACCAGCAAGTAACAGATCAGGATAGCCGCCGTGCACAGGGTGTAAGCAAAGTTGTAGGCATAGGACGTGAACAGCAGGGAGAACAGGAACAGTGACTGCAATACTCCGGTGATGATCAGGGCCCGGGTTGGCGCCTTCTTAGCGTTGACCTTGCCCCACGAACTCGGCAGGGTCTGGTCATCGGCCATCAGCATCAGTGATTCGGCAGGCAGCATCGTCCAGGAGAGCCAGGAGACCAGGACGGAGATAATCAGCCCGATACTGATCAGAGCCGCACCCCAGTTACCAACCAGGTGCTGCATGATGGCCCCCAAGGCCGGTTGACCGCCGGCAGCCAGTTGGGCCCGCGTCATTACCCCATAGGGCAGGACGGAAACCACAATGTAGATCGTCAGCAGACTGACCAGCCCCAGAATAGAGGCCTTTTCAGCATCGGAACGGGTCCGGGCCCGACTGGAAAGCACGGATGCCCCTTCAACCCCGACGAAGAGCCACATCATAACCATAATGGAACCCTTGATCTGGTCAAAGATGGAGCCGGACTTAGCGCTGTGCGCATTTTGGGCCACGTTGCCCCAGAAGTCCGCAGTGAAGATCCGGGCCTTAAATCCGAGGATTACACAGATGACGAAGACCACCAGCGGAATAATCTTGCAGATCGTTCCAATTGAGTTGATGAACGCCGCCGACTCGATTCCCCGGTTAACCAGGAACGTCAAAACCCACGTCAGAATAATTGCAACGATGATTGAAAAGAGGTTTTGGCCGTTCTTGAAGAGCCTGGGGAAGAAGGTCCCCAGAGCACTCATTGTGATGGTTGCGAAGGCGATGTTGCCCAGCCAAGCTGAAAGCCAGTATGCCCAACCAGAGACAAACTCGCCCAGCGGTCCAAAAGCTGCGGCCGCGTAACTAAAGATCCCGGAATCGAGGTCCGGCCGCTTCTGCGAAAGGTTGTTCAGCGACAGGACCAGGGTCAGGACCCCAATCCCAACGATGATCCAGGCAATCATGGCCGGGCCGGGAGCAGCGGCACTTGCCAGGTCGCTGGTGATCCCAAACGCCCCCGAACCGATCGTCGAGCCAATAATCAAAAGTGTCAGTTCACTAGTATTAATTCCCTTTTTCTCATTCATTCTCTTTCCACCTCACGATCAGTTATAGGAAATTATGGCCTTATTATAGCAATTTGTGAAAACGCTATCAATGGGAAGAAAACAAAAGACTGACAAGTTATTAATACTTTGTCAGTCCTGTTTAATACTTACTTATCATAATCAACAATCTTAAAATTATTATCCGTTAGAGTGGCCGTGGTTAGGCTGCCGTTCTTCGGCCGGACGGTGACATCATACTTACCGCCACCGAAGCGTTCCACCAGGCTCAACAGGGTGTTGCCGTGACTAACCCAGAGGACGTTGGCATCATCGGGCAGGTCGGTATTGCGAATTAGAGCGATCCCTTTGTCCATCCGGGCCCAGTACTCGGCGTTGTTTTCGGCGTCGTGGAACGGATCGGCATCCTTCAGCCAATCCTTAGCGGTCCCGATGGAGTACTTGGTAACGATGTCGTGGAAGTTCTTGTAGCCATGCGGGGCCCCAGCATTGTACCAGGCAACGTCCATGTTGGTGCCCTCGTAAGAGCCGTAGAACTCTTCGCGGAAGTACGGCGAGGTCACCGAGTGCTTGACCGAGTCCGCCTGGTTGAGATCCAAGATCGTCTGGATCGTCTCCATGGCCCGGGTCGTGTCGCTGCAAAAGGCCGCCTCGAAGTGGATGTTCTTGAGCCGTTCGCCAGCATCACGGGCGTTCTGCTTTCCCTTTGCGGTCAGCGGTGAATTGCTCCAGCCTTGCAGCTTATTGTAGATATTAAAGTAGGTCTGGCCGTGCCGGACCAGGTATAAATTGAGTTTTGTCATCGAAGTCAGCCTCCTAATTCGCTATTTTCTTCATTATACCGCTTCCAATCGAACGGTTGTAGCAATTTTAGCTTAATTCTTTCTTAATGACATTTAGCCGGCCCTTAAGTGTTTAGTCACATTTTCTTCATAACTATCCCCTAGACTGAAAGTATGGAAGGAAGGAATTAACATGACACTAAAAGACACCAGTAATGCCGATATCGTCGCCGCACGGATTGTGGCCGTCAATGGCAAGTCAGTCAAGGTCGTCACTGAAGATGGCCAGAAGCTAAGGATTCCTCTCACGAAACAATACCGCCAGGATAAGAGCTGGTTGGCATCCTTAAAAGACATTCTCAATGCGGGAATTTGGATCCCGGTCAACCGGCACCTGAAGCGGCTGTTCAGCTACGACTGGCTGACCGGACCGGCAACGGCCCCGGTAAAGAATTAAGTTTTCCCAATGATTGATCCAAAAATCATGTTTCGCGCTAATCTGTGATAAAATATTTCTGATTTGCTAAATTTATTCTGGCAAGTTAAACAAACACTTTGATTGCGAGGAACATTCCTAATGAAAAAATTAAGCAAATTTGTGGACACTAGGATTGGCTTTTTCGTCCTCCTAGTTGTCCTTTTTTGGTTCAAAACCCTGTTTGCTTACTTTACCGATTTCAGCCTCGGGGTTGAGGGAATCTTCCAATTTTTGATTCTGATTTTTAACCCCCTGGCAACCACCGCACTAATTTACAGCCTTGCCTTCTATTTCAAACGGGCACGGTTCTTTTACCCAGTGATCATGGGGCTGGACATCGCTAATACCCTCTTGCTCTACCTCAACGTGATCTACTACCGGGAGTTTACCGACTTCATGACCATCGCCACGATGACGGGTTACTCCAAGGTTAATCAGGGACTCAGCGGGAGTTCGCTGGCCCTGACCAACTTCCATGATGTTTTCTACTGGCTTGATATCGTAATTATCCTGCTCCTAATGCTCTTCAGGAAGATCCACTTTGATCCGCGAGCAATTGGCAGCCGCCTGGCCTTCGCCTTCACCTCAATGTCGCTGGTTCTCTTCGGCTGCAACCTGGCCTTTGGTGAAATGAGCCGGCCGCAGCTATTGGGGCGGACATTCGACCGTAACTACATCGTCAAGTACCTAGGGATCGACGCTTTCACCGGCTACGACCTTGTTAAGTCTCAGCACATCAACGATATGCGGCAAAGCGCCACTAAGTCCGAATTGGAGAAGGTCAAGAAGTTTACGGATAAGCACTATGCCAAGGCTAATCCCCAGATGTTTGGGATCGCCAAAGGCCGCAACGTGATCGTCATCCATCTGGAGAGCTTCCAGCAGTTCATCATCGACAAGAAGATCAACGGCCAGGAGGTTACCCCATTCCTCAACTCGCTCTACCACAGCAACGACACCTACGCCTTTGACAACTTCTTCCACCAGGTCGGTCAGGGGAAGACCAGTGATGCGGAAAACATGCTGGAAACTTCCACCTTTGGCCTGCCGCAGGGGTCGTTGTTTGCGACCCTGGGCAGCGACAACACCTTCCAGGGGGCCCCGGCGATCCTCAACCAGCGGGCCGGCTACACCAGCGCGGTTTTCCACGGGAACGTCGCCAGCTTCTGGAACCGGAACAACGTCTACAAGAACCTCGGCTACCAGTACTTCTTCGACGCCAGCTACTACGACACCTCTGGTGATAAGGCCACCGGCTACGGCTTGAAGGACAAGCTGCTCTTCAAGGATTCGATCAAGTACCTGCAGGCCCTGCAGCAGCCGTTCTACGCTAAGTACATCACGGTTACCAACCACTTCCCGTACGACCTGGACGATGAGGATAAGGATCCGAACTTCCAGACCACCAACACGGGGGACAGCAACGTTGATAACTACTTCGTGACCGCCCACTACCTCGACCAGTCAATTCAGGAATTCTTCAACTACCTGAAGAAGAGCGGCCTGTATGACCACTCCATCATCATGATCTACGGGGACCACTACGGAATCTCCAACAGCGAGAACACCTCCCTGGCCAGTGTGCTGGGAAAGAACGCTGATGACTGGACCGACTTCGATAACGCCCAGCTCCAACGGGTGCCGCTGATGTTCGTCATTCCAAACTCCGGGGGACACGGTCACATCGACCATACCTATGGCGGGGAGATTGACGTCCTGCCGACCCTGCTCCACCTGCTGGGAATCTCTTCCAAGCGTTATATCCAGTTTGGAACCGACCTCTTCTCCAGCCAGCACAGTCAGGTCGTCGCCTTCCGCAACCAGGACTTTGTCACGCCGCACTACACCGTGATCGGGGGAACGGTCTACGATAACCGGACCGGCAAGGAGGCCGAACTGACCAAGAAGCAGCAGGAACGGATCAAGAAGGACCATCAGCTGGTCAACACCGAGCTGAGTCTGTCTGATTCGCTAAACGAAAAGAACCTCCTGCGCTTCTACCATCCGAAGGGCTTCAAACCCGTTAACCCAGCTGATTACAACTACTCCAACGGGTTGAAACGGGCCGAACGGATCGAACGCAAGAAAGGTAATAAGTCGACCAGTCTCTATTCTGAGAACCATGACCAGTCGACAGAGAACGACTTCAGTACTGATGCACCGGAGCAGAACCATTCTTCAACCGATTCTAACCGGATTAAGATCACCAACCCGGATGCCAATAACAAGTAAATATCGTAATTTGAGGGCCGTGATGGGTTAAAAATCTCATCACGGCTCTTTATTATTTCCCGGGAAATTAATCCTTAATAATCTCCTAAGTTTAATTGGAATGGCAGGCAGGCCAGCCGCAATTTGATAGAATAATTACAAATACACGGGAGGGATATGCTTGACTTTAACCGTTAAACCGCTAAAACCAAGTTTGCCTGAATATCGCCAGGTTAAGGCGCTCTATTACCGTGCCTTTCCTGAATACGAACAAGAAGCCTGGAGCCGCCTGCTCTTCAAGCGGTTGTTTCGGCGGGCCGACTTCCTCGTCTTCTATGACCAGGATCAATTTGTCGGTCTCTCATACATCATCCACCATCACGGGATCCACTATGTTCTCTACCTGGCTGTCAATGACCAGATTCGTTCCAAGGGCTACGGGAGCCAAATTCTTGCTCAGCTCAAGCAGCGTTACACTCCCGATACACTGATTTTAGACATTGAACAGCCCGACCCGGTGGCAACTAATAACCAACAGCGTTTGCGGCGGCTACGCTTCTACCGGAAGAACGGCTTCGACCTGACGGACCGGTTGACCAGGACGCCAGCCGTCACCTACCAATTGCTGTCAACAAGAGCGGAAATTGACCACGCCAAGGTCGATAACATGTTTACCTGGTTCAACGGCCGAACATTCGAATAAGAATACAAAAAGGAGTCCAGCAAAATTGCTGGGCTCCCTTTAATTTATCCAATATTAGTGCCATAACCGTTGCCAGAAGTTCCCCCGCGCAATGTTATCGGCGCTCGACAGCTGATAGGTCAACGGCCGGCCGTCCAGGGTCTTCAACTGGCCGCTCGACAGTTCCAGCTCGCCAAGTGCCCGATTACGGTTGATCGGGGCTTCTAACTGCCCCTTCTTGTTCAGGTACCGCTTGTTCAGCTTGACTGCCATCGTATACCGATGAACATCATTGCCGGCACTCCAGACTGTGATCTGGCGTGGACTGAGGGTCACCTGACGCCGCTGCCCATTAGCGAGCGGCTGTTCCTGAATATTCTTCGGCAGGGTAATGGTCTGAAGGTGGAAGTTTTGCTTTAACATCTGATACAAACGTTGGGTCTGCACAAACCGGTCGTCCTTATTCTTCCCGTTGGCGTGCAGGACCACCGTAATGATCCGGTGCCCACGATAATTTCCGGTGCTGACAAAGCAGGCCCCGGCGGTATCAGAAGTCCCCGTCTTCAACCCATCAATCGTTACCCCAGGTACGGTGTACTTGCCGCCAGGCAGCATCTCGTTTAAGTTCTTCGCGGTCTTTGTTTTTCCCTTTGCAATGGCGAAAGTAACCTGCTTCTGAGCTGTAACCTGAAGCAGTTGCGGATAGCGGTTCACCAGGTAACGCGCCAGAATGGCAACATCGGTAGCCGTCATGGCGTTTTCTGCCTTGTCCGAATATTGCTTTGATGCTAGTGATTTCAGGTCGCCATTATTCAGCCCCACCGGGTTCACAATTGTATAGTTCTTTAAGCCAATGTCTTGTGCCTTCTGCTGGAGCTTCATGTTGAACTCGTCCATACTGTCACCGGCCGCCGCCGATAGCGCCATCGTGGCCCCGTCAGCCGACTTCACCAGGGCAGCGTTCAGCAGTTCACGGACCGTGTACGACTGCCCCGCCTGTAAACCGATGGCCGAGTAGTTCGGGTCATTTGAGATTGCGGCAGTTCCATCATCAATCTTGACCTTAGTGTTGCCCGTGATCTGGTTGCTGTGAACCTCATCCTCGATCACAACTGCCGTCAGCAGCTTGCTGATCGAGGCAATCGGCAACTTCTGCTGGGCGTTTTGCTCATAGATAACCTGCCCGGTCGATGCATCAACCATTATCACGGCCGAGGCGTCAATTAGCGGAGCCGCATGGGCTGGCACCACCATGATTCCGAGAACCAGGGGGATCATCAGTAAAACCGCCAAAAATTTTTTCATCTTTATCCTCCAAAATGCTTAATGCACTACAAAAATACGATAAGATAGGAATGATATCAATATCGCAAGGGATTGACTAATAGCAATGAACAACAAGCAAAAGCAATTTATCCTGCTGACGACGGCACTCTTCGTGGTCATCGTCCTCTTCATTAATCTTCATGCCTACCTGGACAGCAGCTGTTTCATCACCGGGGCCAGTCGAACAAGCCAGGTACTCAATACCAACCGCCTGCGCCGGCCGAACCTCAGCAAATCTTCTGAACACAGACGCTATCCGGACCTGCGCAAACAGTCCGGGCTCCGGCTAATCGCGATATCCGGAATGAAGCGGGTCTACGTCCTAAGCGGCCAACGTGTGATCTACATCATGCATGCGCGCGTCGCCATCAATCACCAGTCGGTCGTCTCACGGGGCCAACGCGGGCAACAGATTGATCATGTTGCCGCTGGACACACCCTCGCCGGCCGTAACTGGTCCGCGTTGAGCCGGCAGAGCTACATTGTTGCCCCAGCGGCTAGCGACCAAAACCAGGTTAAAGGCAACTGGCTGAAAACCAGCTTCGATTTTCCCAACACCATCCAGTTGTCACGGCCGGATGCCCAGTGGCTCCAGACCTTACCAAAGGGCACCAAGATCGTCATTCGCTAAGGGAGGATTCTCATGCTCAAGCAGTACATAACTCGGACATTTCTTAATAACCTGCTCCTCGGTAACGGGGCGCTGGTCGGCTTAATCATTCTCTACAATTTGCTGGCCATGCTCATCCCCATCGTAAAGCTTGCCTGGCCGATGATAATTCTTGTATTTATCCTGATCAACGCCATCCTGATCGGCTTAAAAGTGATTGTCCCGCTGATTAACCAACAACGACAACCTTAGTACCAACCGGTAAGTTCTGCTCCATCCACCGGGCATCGGGAACCGACAGCCGCACGCAGCCGTGTGAGCCCTGGGTCTTCCCCAGCTTGGCGGCTTCCTTCTGGTTATAGGAACCATCTGCCTTGGTTGGGACACTGTGGAAGAGGTACTCACCATGGTTCAGCCAGGAGGTGTAGTAGTTGGCGCCTTCCTGCAACTTAGCATTGTAGAAGCTGTCGCCCCGTTCTTGCTGAACATGGAACGTTCCGGTTGGGGTGGCACTCTTCGTCTTGCCGGTCTTGGCATCCTTTTTGTAGATGCCGCCGGTGCTGTACATTGTGTAAATGACCTTCTGCCCATCATAGAGGTAGGTCCGGTTGCCCTTAAGATCGACCTTCACCCAGAGGTCCTTAACCTTGCTGAGGTCTGGGTAGGGAACCGTTTCGGACGGTTTGCGCCAATTAATCGGTATGCGCATATGCTGGCCCGCTGGTTGCGCCGTACTGGTTGAACGGTGGACTGGCTGGCTGGCAGCCGCATGACGGAAGGTCGGCTGGGCCTGCTGGCGGCTGGCACGAATTTGCGGCACAACTGCCAGCATGATAACCACTAGGCAGAAGAGCCCATATACCCAATATTTTGTCCTCTTTCTCAATCGTCTAGCTCCTTTTTATAAATTTGCATTAATCAAAAACAACAATATATTATAGTATAGTAAAAGGAATCTTCAATACTAGAAAAGCTGAGTGTGTATTAATGCGTGATAACCTAAAAATCTCTTACCTAACTGCCGTTGTCTTCTTTGTTGTCGCTGTGCTGGCCGCAAACTTATAGGGGGATCGTCATGGAAAGCATTCTCAAGTATCCCCAGAAATGCTGGAACTATATCATCCATCATCACTGGTCTAAGGACATCCTGCGAGCTAACCTCCTCTACATTTTCCTCGTGGTCGTGTACAACCTTTGCCACTTCTCACTGGCCGTCATTCATTGGCACACCTTCAACCAGTTCTTCTGGCTGATGAACCTCTGCCTTTTCTTCAAGCTCGGCCTCGACATTCTGGACCGACTGCTCCGGCGGCGGTAGACGAAAATTTAGCAAACAACGATGAAGGGAAGCGAGACAAAAGTCATTTATGACTTTGTTTTTCGATGCGAAATGAGCCATCAGGCCCCCTATTAAATAGAAGCCCACTAGAGATGCGAATGAAGAATTCACACCTCTCAGTGGGCTTTTAGTCTATTTACGTTTAATATTCATTGAGGAACTGTGGACCGCCAGCCGCTTGTCAGGATAAAGCTGCTTGGCTAAGGCGGTGACCGCGGTTGGCGCTTCCCCGAAGGCCGTCGCAATCAAGGCTGTCTTGCCCGGGTAGGTCACCCCATCCCCGATGGCGTAAACGCCCGGAACGCTGGTCTGCATACTGCTGTCCACCTTCAGGAGGTGGCGTTCGCTAGCCAGGTCCAGCGACCACTTGGTCAGGGCCGCATTGTTGGCGGTGAAGCCATAGTTAACCACCAGCTGATCAACGGTCAGCTGGTCTTCCTCATCGCTGCGCATCTTCTTCAGCCCAATGGTGACCGCATCCCCAGCCGTCGCCAGGCTCTTCGGCAGATAGGGCGTCACCAGGTGCACCGTCGACTGCTTCAGCTTGCTGACGGTGTGTTCCAGACCGCGGAACTGGTTCCGCCGGTGGATCAGGTAGACGTCCTTAGCCACTGGCTCCAGCATCAATGCAAGATCGATGGCCGAGTCACCGCCGCCCAGCACCGCTACCCGCTGGCCGGCAAAGTCGTCCTTGTGGCTGACAAAGTAATGCAGCTGGCGGCCTTCAAGCTGGTCGGCACCATCAAGCGCCAGTCGCCGCGGGGTAAAGGCCCCGTTCCCCAAGGCAATGATAACCGCCTTGGAGTGGGAGGTCCGCTGCGCCGTCTTGATGGTGAAGGTACCGTCATCTTCCTTGACGACATCATCGACAGTCTCGTTTAAAAACTGGTCGAGCGGAGCCACGGTCAGCTGGTCCTTCAGGCGATCAACAAGTTCCTGTCCGGTGACGCCGGCCAGGCCAGCGACATCCCAGATCTGCTTCTCAGGATACAATGCTGCCGCCTGTCCGCCTAGCTGCGGCAGGCTTTCGATCAGCTGTGCGTGCAGTTCGTGCAGGCCGCAATAGAAGGCGGCGAACATCCCAGCCGGACCACCACCGATAATCGTTACATCATAGCTTTCTTCCGTCATTAATACGGACCTCGCTTTCTTGTTTTTTGTTTAACCATTATAACATTTTCTTGGATAATTAAAATTTTAATAAAGCGCTACCATAGTCACTACTTTGCCTATTGTGTTTAACAAAAAACTAATTTATTATAGAAAAGGTAGATAGTAAATTTTAGTTAATCTTGGAGGGACTAATATGGCTAAACGAAAAATGATTCTTGATCTGGATACCGGTGTCGATGACGCTTTGGCAATCGCCTATGCCCTGGCCGACCCAGAAGTTGACCTGATCGGGATCGTCAGCTCCTACGGTAACAACCTGCTCGATGTCTGTGCCGAAAACAGTCTGAAGCTCTTGGAACTGTTAGGTCACACTGATATTCCAGTATTCAAGGGCTTGCCACACTCAAGCACCACGGACCACTTCGATGTTATGCAGGTTTCCAAGGACATTCACGGAAACAACGGGATCGGGGAAGTGCAACTGCCTGCTCCAAGCCGGAGCGTTGAAGAAGAGTCTGGTGTCGACTTCTACATCGATGCCGCTCACAAGTACGGCAAGGACCTGATCATCATCCCAACTGGCCCGATGACCAACCTGGCTGCCGCTCTTAAGAAGGACCCTGAAATTGCCCACCTGATCGGCAATGTTACCTTCATGGGCGGTGCTCTGACGATTGAGGGGAACGTTACCCCAGTTGCCGAAGCCAACATCAATCAAGATCCAAAGGCGGCTAACGAGGTACTGACCTCTGACCTGCCGCTGACGATGGTAGGCCTGGATGTTACCCTACGGACCCTGCTGACCAAGAAGGAAACCCAGCAGTGGCGTGACCTGGGCACCAAGGCTGGTAAGGCCTACGCTGACATCACCGACTTCTACATCGATGCCTACTACAACTTGGACATCGACAAGAACGGTTGTGCCATCCACGACCCACTGGCTGTCGGTGTCGGCATCGACCCATCCTTCGTCACCACGTTGAGTCTCTTCGTTAAGTGTGTCTACGAAGAAGGCCCATACTACGCGCGAATCATCGGTGACAACTCCAAGCTGAACGACCCGAACCCGAACGTTAAGGTTGCCATCAACGTAGACAAGGAACGTTACCTGAAGGTCTTCATGGACCACCTGACGAACCTGTTCAAAGAACACTAGAAAAAAGCAAGCTGCCAACGATCAAATTGATCGTCGGCAGCTTTTTTTAGCTCAGGATTTTTTCCAGGGTGTGCTTCAGCCTGGTCAAGGCCGCACCCCGCCTGGCAGGATCCTGGAGGCACTCATTGATGGTGGCATGGCAAAGCGTCATTACCGCCCATTCGGTTTCATTGCGCGGTTCCGCCGTTTGCCGTTCCGGCAGGACCCCTTCATTAGTCAGAAAGTGGCGACGAATACAGGCATAGTAAGGACTGGTATGAACCCGGTCGACAAACTTGGCGACCATCTGGTAATAGTCCTCGGCGGTTAAGTGATCGCCCCGGTCAGTAATCGGTGCATGGATCTTGGCCATCACCACTGTAAACAGGTATAGGTAGGCATCCGCAAGGTCCGTAAAGTACTTGTAGAATGCGCCCCGGGAGATCTTGGCCTGCTTGATAATCCGGGCCACCTCGGCATCCGGCAGGTTATGCTGACTAAATTCAGTCAGCAGGGCCGCGGTGATCCGTTGCTTTTTCTCATCGTTCAGGTTTTGAAAGGTACGACTTGGCATTATTTTAACCTCATATCATATTTTTAATGACCAGTGATACCGCCAGGATCAGCGCCCCGGCGCCAACAATGATCTGCATCAGCCGACCGGGCAGGTGGCGGACGATAATCGGCCCCAGGATTCCGCCGATGATGTTCCCGATGAACAACGGCAGAACATAGTGCCAGCGAATCGTGGCCTCAATAGCGAAGATAATAGCCGCCATCGTGTTCGTTGCCGTCATGGCCACGTTCTTCAGGGCGTTGTTGACCGCAAATGTCTGCCCACGGTTGACCACCGTCAGCAGGGTCAGCATCATGACTCCCGCCCCAGCATTGAAGTAGCCGGAGTAGATCCCCACGATAAAGATTCCAACCCAGGCCATGAAGCGGTGCAGACGAGACCGGCCAAATGCCCGGCTGTTCTGAACCAGCTCCGGGTGGGCCTGGCGCGGCTTATGCGGCATCATCAGAATGATCCCTGCCAGGCCTATGCAGACCGGCACCAGGTCCTGGAACCACTTGCCGGGCAAAGCAAAGAGCAGGAGGGCCCCGATGATTGCCCCGGTCAGGACTACGGGAATCATGATCCACATCTGTTTACGGTTATTGCGGAGCTCGCGCGCAGAGGCCACGACCGAGCTATACCCGCTGGCCACGGTTGAAAAACAGCTGGTAATGTTGGCCATCACCGGTGAGAGGCCCATCGCCAAAAGCGACGGGTACGAAACCAGTGAGGCCAGGCCAGCGGCAGCACTGGTGATCCCTGCCAGGATCCCGATAACAATCAATAAGACAATTGAAACTAATTCAGACATTTTCCTCGACCTTTGTTTTTAATCAATTTTCATTGTACCTGTTCCGCCAAATTTCTGCACGCCCTTTCACCATTTGAAATTCAAGGGCGATTTATGTATCATAAGTGATAGGATTAATACGATGTCTGGGGTGCCATCCGGCTGAGATAATACCCATTGAACCTGACCTGGCTAATACCAGCGGAGGAAGATTCGGTAAAATTTCGTTGAATAGAACTATCCGTATCCCATGATGTCTTTCATTGTGGGCTTTTTATTTGCCCTCATCCAATTTATTTTAAGGAGTATCTCTATTATGAAGAAAGATTTTCACTTGCGCGACGTCATCCTGCTCGCCCTCATCGGCATTATTTTCGGGGTAATTTACTATGCGGCGGGGTTCCTCTACAATGGTCTTACCCTCCTACTGACCCCGGTAGGTTACGGCCCCATGGCCAATGATATTACCATGGGTATCTGGTGCATGGCGGGACCGCTCGCCGGCTTCATGTTCCGGCTTCCCGGGGCTTCATTCCTCGGCGAGTTCTTAGGGGCCGCTGTTGAGATGTTCCTTGGTGATCAGTGGGGAGCCGCTACCCTGATCTCCGGTGCCGTCCAGGGGGTGGGAACCGAACTGGGTTTCACCTTAACCGGATACCGGATTTATAACTGGCTGACCATCATCATGGTAACCATCATGACGACCACCGTCACCTTTGCCTGGGACTGGTTCCGCAACGGTTACAGCCACTTTGCCGGTCAGATGCTGGTGGTCATGATCATCGTCCGCCTCATCTCCATCTTCTTCTTTACCGGGGTATTGAACAAGCTGATCATCAACATGCTTGAACGTGCCCATGTTATTCGGAGGTAGGCCAATGGAGGCTATCAGTGTTGAACAACTCAGCTTTCAATTCGAACACCAACGGTCCGTCATCCGCAACCTGGATATGACCGTTGGTTGCGGTGAGGTTGCCCTGATTACCGGTCCTTCTGGCTGTGGAAAATCCACCCTGCTCAGGCTGATCGCCGGACTGCTGCCGAAGTATGGCGGACAGGTAACTGCTGGCCAGATTAGACGGGCAACGATCAACCGTCACCCCATCCGGATGGGAATGCTCTTTCAGGATCCGGCTATGCAGTTTGCCATGGACACCCCACGACACGAGCTCGAATTCACCCTTGAGAATTGTCAAGTGGCCGCCGCGCAGATTCAAGCCCGGATTCAAGAAGCCAGCGCCGTTTGCCAGATCAGCGACCTGCTCGATCAAACAATCACCACCCTCTCCGGCGGTCAGCAGCAAAGGGTCGCCCTGGCAGTGGTTGTGGCCATGCACCCCGACTTGCTCCTCTTAGACGAGCCCTTTGCCGCAATTGATGAGGCTAATCGCCAATTTTTGATTAAGCAACTGGGACGGTGGCAAGCTGCCCAGCCGGGGCGCACGATCATAGTCACCGACCACGACTGTCACGGTTACACTGCTCTCAGCCCCCACGTCTTCCAGTTTGCGGCCGGAAAATTAGCGGCCCTTTCACCAGAGCAGGGGAAAAGTTTGATTGGCCAAGCGGATGAGGCCGCCGGGGCACCGCTTCACGTAGCCCTTCCGCCAGTAAAGGAACCGGCAATTATCAACCTTAAACAGGTCAAAATTGACCGTGGGGAGCACCGCCTAATTACCATCCCCGATCTGGCAATCGTGAAAAATAAGATCACCCTATTGACGGGAGCCAACGGAACGGGTAAATCCACTTTTTTCAAGGCCCTCACTCGGCTGATCCCCTACCAGGGTGAAATTGACTATCTCCAGAAAAATATTCAAAAAATATCACCCGGGAAATATCACTACCAAGTTGGTCTAGTCTTCCAGCAGCCTAACGAACAGTTTCTCAACGTTACCGTAGGTGAAGAGCTAACCCTCAGTGCCCATCACCAGCGACAGCCCCTCCTCACTAACGACCGATTGACGGACGTGCTTCACGACTTCGGTTTGGCGGGAATGGAGGACCGGGTGGTGTACTCACTCAGTGGCGGACAGCGCAAGAAGTTGCAATTACTGGTCATGCTGATGATCGGGCACCCGGTGCTGTTGCTCGACGAACCTTTTGCCGGTCTCGATCGTGATTCGCTGACAGCCGTCTTCAATCTGATCAAGCGCTGTCAGCAGGCCCTGCCCCAAACCATCCTGATCATCAGTCACCAGTTGACAGGGCTCGACCAGCTGGTGGACTACCACCTTCACCTGAGTGCCGGGAAGCTGACCTATGAGGGGGTGCAGGCATGAATCCCAGCTTAAAACTATTTTTGGTCCTCATCATTACCCTTGAAGTGACCTTCACCAGTCACCTCTACAGTAATGTGGTGATCATCATTCTGGCGCTAGCCTACCTGATTTACCGCCGGGTCCGTTGGCAACGGCTGGCCTGGCTGATCGTCATTACCCTGGTGCCGGCGCTGGCGATCTTCGTCACTATCGCCTTCTTCAGTCCCGGCCACAACGTCTACTTCGCCTGGGTCCTGGTAACCCGGCTCTATGTTTATGTCTTGACCGGGTCGGCCGTCAGCTGCACCACTAGTGCCCTTCTACTGGTGCGGTCACTCGAACAAAATTGCCACCTCCCGAGCAAGTTTGCCTACGGTATTCTGGCCGCCCTCAACCTTTTTCCCCGGATTGCGCAGGAAGTCCGGCTCATCCGAATTGCGGGGCAGATGCGGGGGATCACCCTCCACTGGTGGTCACCGCGGCTCTACTTCAAGGCAATTCTAGCCGCTAGTCAGTGGGCGGATCAGATGGCCCAAGCCATGGAGAGCCACGGCTTTGTGGAGGGCCAGGCGCGGACCAGCGCTCACCGCGTTCCGCTGACTCGCCGCGACTGGCTAATCTTCTTCATTCTGGTGTTCACCCTCCAGCTTCTTATCGTTGCGCTCCCCTAAGTGATCAGGCATAATTAAATTAAAAAAGGATGGTTAATATGCAGAGTAACACAACAACCCGAATCGTTAACGCCCTTTCCTACCTCAGTATCTTATTTCTGCCGGTGATCTTCCCACTCATCGTCTGGATCGTTGCCCGGGCAAGCGACGACCCGACTATCAGCAAAAACGCGCGCAAGGCCTTTTGGTCACAGCTTTTCCCTTTGCTCTACGTTATCTTCGCGATCCTCACCATGAGCATTGCCTCCTTGTACCAGGCAACCTTCCATGCCGGCGCCCTGTTTGGAATCCTGCTGACCTTTGCCCTGCTGATCGCTCTGTTGTTGTTCATCTACAACATCGCTATGGCAGTTAAGATGCTGCTGGGCCGGGAATAACTATATTCAAAGAATCGAGGCCGACAAAGTAATTCGTCTGCCCCGATTTTTTGAATCATATTGCCCAAATTGTGTTTTCAATGCTAGAATGACGCAGTCTACTAGCTATAATTTTGAATCTTTTAAGGTGGTGTTTTCATTGGATTTACTATTGGGGATCATCCTGCTGTTGACTACGGTCGTCGTGGCCAACGTTATTCACCTGATCTACCCCAAGATCCCGCTCTCGATCTACCAAATTATTGCCGGGGTCCTGCTCGCCAGTCTGCCAACCACAGCAACGAATTTTACCCTGCATCCGGAAATATTCATGATGGTGGTCATCGCGCCATTGATGTTTAACGACGGGCAGAATCAATCATTTTTCTCACTCTCCCGTAACATCCGCCCGATCCTTTCAATTGCGGTGACCCTGTCCCTGATAACGGTTATCATCGCCGGGACGGTCCTGCACCTGACCATGCCAAAGACCTTCTCGTTCGCTCTGGCCTTCATGCTGGCCGCGATCATCACCCCAACGGATGCGGTGGCGGTCAAGTCGATCACCACCAGCATGTCGGTTCCCGAGAACGTCAACGGGGCCTTGGAGTACGAGTCGCTCTTCAATGATGCTTCCGGGATTGTCCTCCTCGACCTGGCCCTGGCGGCTTACCGCTCGGGGGACTTCTCAATTGGCCACGGCCTATGGATCTTTGTCTACGTCTTCTTCGGCGGCATCATCTTTGGAGCGATTCTCGGCATCCTACTGATCAATCTGCGTGTCCGGCTGATGCGCTCCCACGTCGACATCGGCTCGATCGTCATCCCCATTAATGTCATGACACCGATTGTTGTCTACTGGCTGGCCGAGGAGCTTCACTTCTCCGGCATCCTGGCTGTCGTGGCCGCCGGGGTTGTCCACAGTATCCTCTACGACCGCATGCGGCTGACCTCCACCAAAGTCCAGATGGCCACTACCACGACCTGGACAATCATCAGTGACGCCTTAAACGGCCTGGTCTTTGTCCTCTTAGGTGTTCTCCTCCCCCAAGTCCTCAGAAGTACCAGCCTGTCCAACCTGGGCCGCCTGTTTGGCATCTCATTACTCCTCTACCTAATCATGACCTTCCTGCGGTACTGCTGGGTCCGCTTCAAGCTGGTCAACATCGGTTCGGCCAGCGACCAGCTTAATCGTGACAGTATTTTAATGGCGCTGGGGGGAATTCATGGAACCATCACCCTGTCGTTAGCCTTTTCGCTGCCGGTAATGATCAATCACCATACCTTTGCCTTCCGTAACTCAATGATCCTGATTGCGGCGATCGTAATCCTCATCAGCCTGCTGGTCGGGGCCGTTGCCTACCCGCTGATCCTGCCGGCCAAGTCACAGTGCTTCACCCCGGAAGAATTCCGCCAGCAGCTCATCACTACGGTTCAGTTCGCCATCAACCAGCTCCGGACTCAGGCAGAGGATTCACGGGAACGGGCCATCGTGATTGACCAGCTCAGTACGCAGATGAATCAGTACCACCAGTTCAACCAACAGCGGTTCAACCAGCTGATGAACCGGGCCCACAAGGTCGAAATGCAAACCCTGGACCAGCTGACCGCCGATGGCACCATTAGCGAACGGGAAGCAAGTCTATATGCCCACTTTGTCAGCCGCTCAATCTGCCGGACGCCCGAACATAACTTCACCGAGTTCGCCCGCCTCTTCTGGCACCGGATCAAGTGGCAGCTCTTCCGCAAGCGCCACCTTAATCCCCATCGTCTCAATACGGTGGACAATCCCGCTGACGAGGATGATCGAAAATTGCAGATTATCAAGCAGCAGCGTCAAGCTATCCTGAAGATCCTCGCCATCGTCAACGAAAACGTGGACAAGTACCTCCAATCAATTGAAAACACCACCAATGCCAATGAAGTTGTGATGGTCGGGCGGGTCTTCTTCCAGCATAAACAGCTCTTTACCCGGGGCCAGGATCTCGATGCCGACCTCATCACCAACCTCTCCATCGAGGCCTTCCAGTGGGAACACAGCTTCGTTCAGGAACATCTCGCCGCCGGGAAGCTCTCCCAGGAGCTGGCCAACGCCCTCAATGAACAAATCTCAACTGACGAACTGGTCTACTCCCAGTCCTTAGACTAAAAAAGTGCCGAACCATAACGGGTTCGGCACTTTTTTATATCAAGGTACAAAGCCAAGCAATCGCGGCGGGCAACAGCTGGACCAGCCAGATCTTCTTCGTCGCTGTCAGCCCGCCATAGAGGGCCACAATGACGATCAAGCCCAAGAGGAGGCGGAGGACAGTGACCAGGACGGCCCCGTGGAAAAAGAAGAAGCTGACGATCAGCAGGACCCCCAGCATCCCGTTATAGATCCCCTGGTTAGCCAGGGCGACCCGGGCCGTTGGTTGCTTAACATACTCCAGTGGCATGTCAAACGCCTGGGCCTGTTGTTGCGGGGAGCCGAACATCTCTAGGAGCATGATCCCCAGGTGCTCGATCGCCACAATCCAAATCAGAATTATCATTGCCATATTCGTTTTCTCCCTATTTCACGTATTTCTGCAGGAAGGCCTGGACATGCTGCTGGTAGGCCTGCGGGCTGTGGGCAAAGGAGGCGGCATGCTTAGCGCCCGTGACAACCCAAAGTTCCTTGGGCCCCCGGCTGGCAGCGTAGTTTTGGTAGACCATCTTAGTCGGGACAAAGGTATCATTGCTACCGTGAATGAACAGCATTGGCCTGGTATTATTATGCAACATTTTGACCGAGTTTGCCTCCCCCGTGAAGAAGCCATTCTGGACCCGGTTGATCCCGCTCAGGATGGCGATCAGTGGGCAGCGCAGGAAGGTTGGGATGTGGTAGAGGTTCCCGGCCTCATAGTTCAGCTCATCATTCAAGCTGGTGTAGCCGCAGTCCTCCACAAAGGCCTTTACCTGGTAGGGAAGTTTAATCCCGCTGGTCATCATCGTGGTGGCCCCACCCATACTAGTTCCGGCAATAACGATCTGGCTGTCGGTCCCGTTCTTGGCGATCAACTTTTCCGCCCATTTACGGACATCGTAGCGTTCGGGCCACCCGTAGCCGATGTACTTTCCCTGACTATGGCCGTGCGCCCGGGCATCCGGAAGCAGGACGTTATAACCGAGCTGGTGGTACATTGCCGCGTAGGCTCCCATGTCCTCTTTCCGGCCCATGAAGCCATGCAGGATAATCACACTCCTCGTGGTTGAGTGCGCGGCCGGGATGTAGTCGGCATCAAGCCGATAGTGACGGGTGGCCGATTCCATGGTCCAGTGCTGCTTCTTGCTATCAGCAAACCAGGTCTTCTGCCAGTAGAGCGGGTCCGTGCGGCTGATCCGTGATGAAGACTGATGAACAAAGCTCTTGTGGCTCGGCACCATGGCGACGGTAAAGAAGTAGCTCCCCGCAACCAGCAGCGCGACGACAATGACGCTGACGATCCCGATCAGCCAGTTTCGCAAACGGTGACGTTTTTTCTTAACAACTGTACTCAATTTGATTAACCCCATGTTGTAATTTTTGGATAATGTGATTAGTTTAGCACACTTTCTGTTACTTTGCATACTGTTTTACTGTTATTTGCCGCTGTCAATGGTAAAATAATAGAGACATAGTAAGGAAGTGAGCACATGTTTCCAGAAAGACTGCGCGCTTTACGTAAGGGCCAGAAAATTACACTAAAAGAATTGGCTAACCACCTCAACGAACACCTCGGGCCAGGCGAAAAACCCAATACAGCCTCACAGATTGGCAACTGGGAACGGGGAATCCGGACCCCTTCCTACATTGAGGCCCGGAAACTAGCCGAATTTTTTAACGTGAGTCTCGATTACCTGACGGGGAAAACTGATCGCAACGATTTTGACCTCGCCAAACTTTTCTTTTCCAACAAGGATCTCCTGTTTAACAACAAAGTGTTGTCCAGCGATGACCGCTACGAGATCTTCCAACTGATCGACGGCTACCTCAAGGGTCGAACCAATCGTCACGACACCGACAAGTTCTACGGCAAGCAGGAGCAACTCGATTTGAAGTTAAAGTGAGGAGAGGAATTGATATGAATCCAAAGAAGCTCAAGAAACTGAAAAAACGCGTCAAGAAGGCGCAGCAGGCCGTTCACCAGGCACCCTACATCAGTGAACTGATGAGTGCTCGCGACCTCTTCGATGATTTTCCAGAGATCAAATACCTGATTAACAATGCCCTGGAAAGCGACCGCCTGTTAAAGAGCGGCCTCCTGCCACAACCACTGCCGACCTTGTTGCTGCCGGATGACATTCAGGACACGATCTTCAACCAGGTCAACCAGCAGTATCCCAAGGACGACCCCCGCGGCGACCAGTTGTGGAACAAATACAGTGCTGCCCTGCCGAAGTTAGACCGGGCCCTGCGAAACTTCCGGGACTATCTTGAGGATACCTACGGAATGTGGTCCTACGTCAACGCCCCATTCGCCAAGGCGCTGGCCGACTACCTCGACGGCTCCCCCGTCCTCGAAATCATGGCGGGGAATGGCTACATCTCCAAAGGGCTGCGCAACAACAACGCTAACCAGCAGATCTACACCACTGACAGTCAGGCTTGGACCAAGGAAAACGAAACCGGTAAGCACCCGGTCACTAAGATCGAAAAGCTTGACGCCATCAGCGCCATTAAGAAGTATGGGGACCAGGTTGAATATGTCATCATGTCCTGGGCACCGGACAAGGGTGAAACCGACTGGGACGTCCTCCAACTGCTGCGGCAGAACTATCCTGACGTTAAGTTCTTAGTCATCGGCGAAAAGAACGGCGCTACCAACTCCAAGAAGTTCTGGCAGGAGGCCCAGCTCAGCCAGGACGAGGAACTGCAGAAGGTCAACCAGCAGCTCCATTCGTTTGACCTGATCGATGAGCAGATCTACCTGGTCAAGTGAATTGGTTTAGTTCTTTCAGTATACATATAATCCTTAAAAAGGCCCGGATCCAAAACTATTTTGTGATCCGGGCCTTTTTAGACTGGCATTACTGGTCTATCTCGGTTACACTATTGTGAGTTTGAAATCTTTTAGAAAGGAAATTTCGACGGCCTTCCTGCCTGTCGATCGGTCGCTATTATGAAATATCGTCTGCAAGCAATTCTCTTTGTCTTCGTTGCCTTCATGCTCGGCTGTAACGAGTACATGATCGTCGGGGTCCTTCCCGATATTGCCCATGAATATCACGACTCCCTTTCCCGCCTCGGGCTCCTGGTAACGGTCTTTGCCTTGATCTATGCCATCTTCACCCCGATCATCACCTCGGCCGCCAACCGCTGGCGCCGTCACCACGTTCTCCTGTTCCTGATGGTCGTTTTCTTCGTCGGCAACACCTGGTCCGCCATGGCGACTAACTACTACTCGCTTCTTCTGTCACGAATCCTGACCGCGACGGTTGCGGGAGCCATCATCTCCATCGTCCTGGTGATGGCCAGCTTTGTTGCTCCGCGTGAGAAACGGGCCAGCCTAGTCTCCTGGGTCTTCGCCGGCTTCAGTATTGCCTCCGTCGTGGGGATTCCGATTGGGACGGTGATCAGTACCACCTTCTCCTGGCACGACAGTTTCTGGATGATCTCCGGATTGACCATCCTGGTCTTTGCCGGACTTGTTTGGTTGGTGCCCCGTGATACTCCGCAATTCAAGAGCACCCTCAGCAAACAGTTCAGCCTGCTGAAGGATAGCCGGGTTATCCTCGGGGTCACCTTCATCGTGGCAGTGTGTGCGGCTGACTACACCATTTATACGTACATTCGGCCCCTGATCACCAACGAGATGGGCTTTGACAACACCTGGCTGAACTGGCTGCTGTTCGGCATGGGGATCTTCTTCATCATTGGCAACAAGTTTGGTGGGTACCTCGCTGACCGGGGCGGTGTGCACCGGCTCGGCAACATCTACATTGCCATGACGATCCTCTACATCGCCTTTGGTCCCCTACTGAACTTCAAGTGGTTAGCGATCATCGTTGTCGCCCTCCTCTGCGTGGCCTTCTCCTGTTACGGGGCGTCTACCCAGCTGATGTTCCTCGACATTGCTGAGAAGGACTATCCGCAATCCCTTGACCTGGCCTCATCACTGAACTCCATCTTCGCCAACATCGGGATCTCCCTGGGCTCTTTCACCGCTTCCACCGCGGTCCAGTTCACCTCGTTGAACCACCTCGGCTATGTGGGCGCCGTCTACGGAATCCTGGCAACAGTTCTGGTCATTGTCCTCAGCAGAAAGTACACTGGCATGCGTTATTAGATATCAAAAGGGTTAACAGCATTAAAACCGCTAACCCTTTTCCTTTTGAAATATTTCCCGGGAAATCAAAAAGCACGGCACCAAATGGTAACCGCGCTTTCCTTTGTGTATTGATCCTATCTCAGGTCGGTAACGATGTCCACTTCGTTATCAACCAGGCACCTCACAATCCGGTGAGTTAACGTGCCCCACATATCGAAAAAGTAATGGCAGCAATTTGGGTCGCTACCAGGCCTCTCGACTCATCGCACTTAATATTATATAACATCCCACTCGGGGAAGCAAACGCTAAGCCCGGGCTTCCATCACGGCTGCCAGGTGATCGGCAAGCCATGGCTGGATCTTAGCCACTAAAGAACTGGCCGGCCGTCCCTGGTCGGTTTCATTGGCCAGTTCATCAATCCGTAAGCCAGACTTATTAACGTCATCGCTCTCTACCACCATGTAGAGGTTCACCGGATAGGCTGGCTCCTTATCCAGCAGCTTAGGATCCAAGCGCTCGGCCTCATCCATCGGAATATTGATCAGGTTGCTCTCCAGTCGGAAGCTGACTGGATTACCCTTTCTCATCCGGACATTGGCCCGGTACTGACCAAGGTAGCCCTTATTGAGCTGCTCTTGCACAAACTCGACTGCCGCCGTCAAGGTCTTCTTCTGCTGGGCCTGGGTAGCGGTTTTATCATCATCCATGACCTGGACCTTGTCAGCCGTTACCATTTTAAGGTAATCATCAACCGTTAACTTCATTTCTCTTTCGCCTTCTTCATCAGCTTCTCAATCCGCGCCTTGGTATAGTCAGAACGCTGCTTGATGCCGTAGTAAATTCCCGCTGCGCCCAGCAGGATTCCGATGATACTCAGTGCCTCGACGAATAGGCCATAAGCACTTGTCCGAGGGGTCACCATTTGAAAGGCCGCCAAACTGGCAAGCGCAAAGTAGAGGTTCACCAGAATCGTCGCATACCCGCAGAAACGCATCTTAACCAGGGCCAAGGCGTTGACAATCACCGCCAAGACAATGAACAGCGCCAGCCGCGGCCACACGCTGCTGGACAGCAGGGAGTGGCCATGCTGAACAAACATGATGGCATCGAGCACCAGGGCAACAACCGCCGCCACCGACGTCACCGTTATGACCTTATCAGAATTTTTCATGTAATTACTCGCTTTCTATTGGCCAAATAAAAAATAGGATGGCCACATTTCGTGTCTTGATCCTATTTTACTAAATATCCATGTAAAGCTCAATTATGCCAGGAGGTCCGCAATCTGGTCGGTTGGAATCCCGGTGATGTACTGTTGGGTGCCGGCATCGTCTAAGGCCTGTTTGATGGCGTCATGGTCGTACTTGACACCCTTAAGCTTCTCGGCCAGCTCCGT
>DWZB01000041.1 GCA_019118405.1 Candidatus Limosilactobacillus gallistercoris | reverse complement strand
ATGGAGAAGAATGGTACTCCCGATTCACCGGCAACGGCCTTGGCCAGCAAAGTCTTACCAGTACCCGGAGGCCCCTCCAGCAATACCCCAGATGGAATCTTGGCACCAAGACGGGTGAATTTCTTCGGATTCTTCAGGAATTCAACAACTTCAACCAATTCCTGCTTTTCTTCCTCTTCACCGGCAACATCGGAGAAGCGAACCTTATTTTTCTTCGGGTCCGCTGGCTTAGCCTTGGTCTTGCCAAAGCTCATTACTCCACGGCCACCGCCACCTTGGCCAGCTTGGCCCATCATCATGTAGAAGAAGAAGATCATGATGACCAGCGGCAGAACCGTTAGCAACAGGTTCATCCAAATACTGTTGGATTCTTCGGCCCGCGTGCTCAATGAAACATTGTGCTTGTTGGCGTAGCGTTGCAGCTGGCTGACTGTTACGTCACTCTGCAGGACGGAACCTTGGAAGTGCGAAACCTTGTTGTTACGTTGTGGTGCTAGTGCAAAGCCGTTAGCAGAGTCGTCATTGTTGCTTTGGGGCTTGCGATAAGTCCCGGTAACCTTGTACACTCCACCGTTTGGTTGTAGCTGGACACTCTTAACCTTGTTGGCCTTCAGTTCAGAGATGAACTCACTCTGGGAAACAGTCTTGCTCTGGCTGTTGGTTTGATTGCCGCCAAAGAAGAAGTAGACAATTCCCATGATACATAAGAACATCACGGCGTAGAAGAGAACGTTATGAGTGAAATTATTGTTTCTACGATTGTTGTTCATAACAACCTCCTAACTACCAGCATCAATTTTAATAATTGTATCCACTATAATAGCATACTTGACAAATATTGACCATTAAATTAAATGACCAATTTAGGCCCTAGTCCTCCTGGTAAACGGACGGCTTCAGAATGCCAATATAAGGGAGGTTCCGGTAGTAGCCCTTGTAGTCCAAGCCGTAGCCAACCAGGAACTCGTTAGGTACCCGGACACCGTAGTAGTCGACGGTCACATCGTACTGCCGGCCCTCCGGCTTATCCATCATGGTAGCGGTCTTGATACTCTTGGCTCCCCGCTCCTTCAAGAGGTCGACCAGGAATTTGAGCGTGTGCCCGCTATCGACGATGTCTTCCATGATCAGGACATTGCGGCCCTTGACGTCGGTCGTCAGGTCGTGGATCAAGGTCAGCTTACCCGTGGACTGGGCACCGCCATAGTAGGTTGAGATGTCGATGAAGTCGAGCTGGGCCATGATATCCATCTTCTCGATCATGTCAACGGTAAACAGAACTGCCCCGGTCAAGACCGAGATGATCAGTGGTCGCTTGTCCCGATATTCATCCGACAGCTGCTTAGCCAAACGATCAGTGGCCGCTTGAATATCTTCCTTACTAAATAGGACTTTTTCGATATCGTTATTCATAAGTTTCTCCTCTTCATTTTATGATCCCAATAAACAGCCGTTGCCAGCGCTGGCGGTAATCGGCAGGGCGGTCAAACCAGCTCCACTTCCGGCCGATTAGCCAGACCACCGTTCCACGAGCATCAACCAGGACCAGCTGGGAGCCGCGATCGCCCGCGTTCACCTTTTGGTCAATCAGAACCCGGTGTACTGATTGGTGCCCGCCGCCCTTAAGACGGAGGCGATCACCAGGTTGCCAGGGACGCAGGGTCAAGGGCAGCTGATCCGGCGATAGCCACATTTCCATTCCCCTTGCATCTTGCATGGTTGTTACTAGCAATTTTTGCTGCTTATCAATTGGGTACTGTTGGCCCAATTTTACCATATACACCGGTGCTTTTTGCCGTTGGGACGATAATTTATCGATATTTTCCAGCCGGCACTCTGCATAGTCCTTAACTAATACAGAACTCCCAGGAAGCTCAATCAGTCCCTGCGGCTTTTGGGGATTGTTCAGAACCCGCCGGACCTGGTCAATCAGGTCTGCCTTGAGATCTGTCACCCCAGATTGTTCCAGCCAGTAGCGCAGCAGCTCTGCCTGTTGAAAATCCGGTAGCTGGGTAAAGGCAACCAGTTCCAGATGCTGCCCCGCTTGAACAGTATCAAGCAGGCGGGCAAGCTCCTGATTTCGCCAGGCCAGCAGTTCCGTCAGCTGTGCCCGATAATCAAGCAGGTGGGTGATTAGCTGGTGATTTTCCCGTTCCAGGGCCGGAATGATCTGGTGACGGTAACGATTGCGGGCCACCGTCAGCTCTTGGTTGGTCTGGTCCTCAAACCACTTCAGTCCCCGGGCCCGAGCATACCGATACAATTCTGCCTTAGTGAACGGCAATAGAGGCCGAACGAGCTTCCCCCTTCCCAGCGGGCGCTGATCACGAATCCCAACAAGCTGGTCCAGCTGGCCACCGCGCGTCATCTTCATCAGCATGGTTTCGGCGAGGTCATTGGCATGGTGGGCCGTCACCACCGCCGCAGCGTGGTATTCAGTCAGCAAGCGCTTGAAGAAGGCGTAACGAAAATGGCGGGCCGCCTCCTCAACCCCGTGTTCAGGATGATCCTCCTTGGGCCAGTGGGCCACCCGCCATGACAGTCCGGCCTGTCTGCAGTAGTCGGTCAGGTAGGCTTCTTCAACCGTACTCTGGCCACGCAGCTCGTGATTCACGTGGGCAACCAGCAGACGGGGACGCCGGCCAGCCGGGAGACGTTGCAAAAGGTCCAGCAAGGCCATCGAATCGACCCCCGTCGAGACGGCAACAATCACTAGGTCGTCCTTAGCAAAAAAGCGGCCCTGTTCGAGGTGCCGCTCAAATTGTTTTAATATTGTCGTCATGTTAGCTCCGCCGACCGCCACGGCCGCCACGCTTACCATCCGTCTGCCGCTTAAGGGTGGACAGACGGGATTCGCTTTCCTTTAAGTAGCCGGCCAGCATGTCGTCAAAATCTTCGTGTTGGTGACTGCTGTGGCGCCGATTGCCGTTAAAACTGCCGCCACGGTGGTTGTCCCGGTGACCACGGAAGTCATTATTGCGTTCGTGGTCGAAATGACGGCCTTCACCGTGCTGACGATGATCGAAGTGACCGTGTTCATGGCCTTCATGCGGAGCTGCCGCTTTCATTGAAAGGGCGATCTTGCCATCGTCACCAATCCGGGTAACCTTAACCGTCACCGTGTCCCCTACTGACAAAACATCATGAATGTCCTTAATGTACTTATCAGAAATCTGGCTGATGTGTACCAGTCCCGTTTGGTTGTCGTCCAGGTCAACGAACGCACCAAAGTTTGTAATTCCTGAAACCTTACCTGAAACCTTTGCTCCCACTTCAATTGCCATGAAACTCTAAGATCCTCCTCGAATCATCTAATCATTTTTGTAATTATATTGTAATGAGTATACCATACAAATTTCGATAAACAAGTATAGTTTGAACCATTATTAGGGCTAAATCAAGCAAAAAATCGCGCGAAGCTGATCTTTCGACCGGTCCGCGCGACCTTTATTAATTATCAAGATTATAAACCGTTTCGCCTTGCTTAGAATAGTTGTACTTGGAACGAATTACCTGCTGAATATATTCGGGATCGTGCAGCTGTTTGGCCTGCTGATCCAGCTCTCGTCCCCTGGCCTTTTGATCCGCCAGCTGAACTTCCGTCTGGTGGATATTGGTATTGACCTTTGCCAGTGCATAGCGGCTTCGCACAATCTGAAAACCCAGAAAAAGAAAGATGAGTAAAAAGACCGCTACAATCCGCTCAAAACGCCGGATATGAACACGGCGCCGGACCCGGCGATCCACGCTCACCTGCTGGGTATGAGGAGTCTCAAGCTGAACGACTTTGCGATTTTTCAATTGATTCTCCTCCTTACATTCCAAACTTTATTTTCTAAACTAGTATATCAGCGAAAATGCCCTATTGTCCATAACCTATCGAACAAAATATCAACTTTTTTATAGTTTTAGTCAAAATTCTCGGCGTACTTCTCATCGACAATTTCGTACATATCCTCTGCTTCGCTCTTCTTGGTAGTCTCAACGATCTGATTGATCTTAACCACCTCAGTCTTATTGCCAAACTTAATCGTCAGGGTATCGCCAGCCGCCACCTTGCTAGATGACTTGGCCGTCCGGTCATTGACCAGGATCCGCCCCTGGTCAGCGATCTCCTTGGCAACTGAGCGCCGCTTGATGATCCGTGAAACTTTCAAAAACTTATCTAATCGCATTTTTTATCCTCCGTTTTTTATGCTGCTTGATTGTTGTTTTGGACAACGTCGGCCAGGCCGCCCACAAACTTCAACAGCTGGTTGAGCCAGTCGTTAGTCGTCATCTTCGGTTGAATAACCAGCCGCACCGTCAGCCGCTGGTCGTTTTCGCCCAGAGTAGCCTTGAAGTGGGTTTTGGCCAGCTGCTTAATAATCTCCGCCGCCTTGACCAGTCGGCTTCCCTTCGGACTGAAGGTGATCATGATGTTATCCCGCTGCCGTTTGATCTGGGAAATTAATGCCAGGTCCGCCCGGCGCTTTAGCTTGCTAATCAGCAACAGGTTGCCGACCGCGGTTGGGTAGTCGCCGAAGCGGTCAATCAGGTCACCCTGAATGTCCAGCAGCTCGGCGTCATCACCGGCCTGACGAATGCTCTTGTAAAGTTCGATCTTCTGCTGCTGGTCATCGATGTAACTGTCCGGCAAGTAGGCCTCGACTCCCAGTTCAACCTCGGCATCGGCAGTCGGTTTGATCTTCTTCCCCTGCTTCTTGGCCACCGCGTCGCTGAGCATGGCTGAGTAGAGATCGTAACCGACTGAGTCAATGAAGCCGTGCTGCTGCTTGCCGAGCAGGTTCCCGGCACCCCGGATTGCCAGGTCGCGCATCGCGATCTTGAAGCCAGAGCCCAATTCTGTGAAGTCCCGAATGGCCGCCAGCCGTTTCTCACCCAGTTCGGTAAGCACCTTATTGGGCTGGTACATGAAGTAGGCGTAGGCGACCCGGTTGCTCCGGCCGATCCGGCCCCGAATTTGGTAGAGCTGGGCCAGACCCATCCGGTCCGCGTTCTCCACAAAGAGCGTGTTGACGTTGGGGATATCCACCCCGGTCTCGATGATCGAAGTTGTCACCAGAACATCGTAGTTGCCCTGGATGAATTCGTACAGGACCGTCTCCAGCTCGTTTTCACTCATCTGGCCGTTGATGTAGCCAATTTCAGCCTCCGGAACAAGTTCCTTGAGCTTGGCCACGGTCTCCTCAATGTCGCTGACCCGGTTATGGAGGTAGTAGACTTGGCCGCCACGTTGCATCTCGCGCATGATCCCGTCACGAATGGCCCCGTCATTTTGCTCCATGACGTAGGTCTGGATCGGAAAGCGTCCGGCTGGCGGGGTCTCCAAGACGGAGAGGTCCCTAACTCCCAGCATCGACATGTGGAGAGTCCGCGGGATCGGGGTTGCCGTCAGGGTCAAAACATCGACGTTGTTCTTCAGCTCCTTGAGGCGTTCCTTATGCTTAACCCCAAAGCGCTGCTCCTCGTCGACGATTACCAGCCCCAGATCCTTGAAGTGCACATCCTTGGAGAGGATCCGGTGCGTGCCGACGACCACGTCAACCTTCCCGGCGGCCAGCTCGGCGTCGGTTTCCTTGAGTTCCTTGTTAGTCTTGAAACGTGACATCAGGGCAATCTTAATTGGAAAGCCTGCGAAACGCTTGGTCATGGTATCAAAGTGCTGCTGGGCCAGGACAGTGGTCGGAACTAAGAAAGCAACCTGCTTGCCACCCGCCACGGCCTTGAAGATGGCTCGCATGGCAACTTCCGTCTTACCATAGCCGACATCCCCGACCAGCAGCCGGTCCATCGGCTTGGCCTTTTCCATGTCCTGCTTAATCTCATTGATGCTCCGCAATTGGTCGCAGGTCTCCGTGTATGGGAAGTTGGCATCAAATTGTTTCTGCAGGTAGTCATCCGCCGGGAAGGCATAGCCCTTGGCCGTCTCCCGCTTGGAATAAAGGTCGACCAGCTCGTCGGCGATGTCCTCAACCTTGGAGGCGACCCGCCGCTTGGTCTTGGCCCACTCGTTGCCGCCGAGCCGGTTGATCCGCGGTGTCTTTGACTCGGATGAGACGTACTTCTGGACCAGATTCAGCTGGGTCACCGGCACGAAGATCTGAGCGTTGTTGCGGTAGTTGATAACCATGTAGTCCTGGTGGACCCCGTCAACCTCCATCGTCCGGATCCCGCTGAAGATCCCGATCCCGTGGTTGACGTGGACCACGTAGTCTCCCGGCTTGAGGTCGGTATAGCTCTTGAGCCGTTCCGCGTTGGCCAGCTTCTGGGGACGGTGGCGCCGCTTGGTTACCTGCTTGAACATCTCGCCCTCAGTGATAACCACCAGGCCACCCGCGGGCATCTCAAAGCCATTACTCAGGTTGGCCGCAACCAGCTGGACCGTGTTCATGCTGAGGGCATCGGTTCCGGTCTCGGATGCTTCAATCCCGAAGTCGTGCAGGGTCCGGGCAATCTGATCCCGCCGTACCTTGCTGTTGGCCATCAGCACCACGGTCTGTCCCTGATCAATCCACCGCTGGAGTTCCGTCTTTAAGAGGGGCATCTGCCCAAAGAAACGCTGCATCGGCCGGGTCGTCAGTTCGACTAGCTGGGTAAAGCGCAGGTTCCCCATCCCCTTCTTGAAGAGGGCCCCGTAAAGCTGACCATGCTGGTCATCCTTGATCAGCTGCTCAAGGTCATTGCTCAACTCGGGAACGGCCGTCAGCTGGTGGTACTTCACCTTATCCGCCAGCCAGGATTGATCCTCGGCCACCATCTGCTTGGCTGCCTGCTTGATCCGGCCAAGGTCGTCCAGGTAGACCACCCCGTCAGCCGGCAGGTAATCGAGCAGGGAGTGTGCCTGCGGGTAGACCAGGTTGCTGAATTCCTGCAAGTCATTGGTCAGACGGTGTTGCTTGAGGGCGGCCAGCATTGGCTTGAAGCGATTATCCACCTGCTGACAAATATCGTCATCCGAGTCCGTCAGGTTTGCCAGCAACTGGTGGTGCTGATCCGCGATTACCTGTTCGACCCGGTCAAACTCAGCCGGGGGCAGGATAAAGTCGGCGGCGGGCAGGATCTCCACGCTGTCGACGTTCTTGATGCTCCGCTGGGTGCTGGCATCAAAGTACCGCAGTGAATCCACCTCCGTGTCAAAGAGGTCAATCCGAACGGGATCCGTTGTGTTCAAGGCATAAATATCGATGATCGAACCTCGGACCGCGAAGTCACCGGGCCGCAGCACCATCTTCTGGAGTTGGTAACCCATCGCACTCAGCTGATTGCGGACCTGCTCAGGATCCAATTCACCCCCAGCCGTCACCTTCAGGGTCGCCTGGGCGAAGAACTGCGGTGAGACCACGTTGCGGCGCAATCCAGCTGCTGAGGTCACCACAATGGCATCGTTCTGCTTGCCGAGCGCCGCCAACGACTGTACCCGTTGCAGACGGTAGTTCGGCGAACTGGTCGCCACTTCCGCTGCCAGTACCTCCTCAACTGGAAACTGGTAAACCCGGTCTTCGCCAAGCAGGCCGCCCAGGTCATCAGCGAGTTCCTGCATGTGGGCCATGTTATCCGTGACCACCAGCAACGGCCGCGTTTGTTTCTCCTGCAACGCTGCCAAAAGGAGTGCCCGTGCCGAACCCGAGATCCCAGTAATCAGCTGGCGGGTAGCCGGATGCAACTGGGCGACGATCTTTTTATAGGCCGGCGTCTTTTCCATAAAGTTCTCAAGTTTCACATTCTGTCACTCCTTTCCTAAAATAATCTGGCAGTTAATTGTAATCATTCATTAATTGGGCAAAGTCTTCCCCCTTGAGCCAGTCCTCCAGGGCGTGTTCTGCCTGCTCGACCGCCGCGTCAAACTTTGGCCGTTCCTCCTTGGTGAACTTGCCCAGGACATGGCTGACCACCGTGCCGTGCTGGGGGTGGTCAATGCCGAGCTTAACCCGGTTGAACTGCTTGGTACCCAGTGCGTTGATAATGCTCTTCAATCCGTTGTGACCGCCTGAGACTCCGTGGGTCTTCAAGCGAATCTGGCCAACCGGCATATCGAGGTCATCGTTGACGATCACCAGGTCGGCCAGGTCAAGTCCATAATAGTCGACCAGAGGGCCAACTGCCCGACCGGAATCATTCATGAAGGTGGTTGGCTTGACCAGCATGACCTTCTCACCGTTGATTACCCCGCTGACCGCAACGGCCTCCTGCTTGAGGTGGCTGAATGCTCCCAGGTGGTAATCCCGGGCCAGCTGATCCACAACCATAAAGCCGGTGTTATGCCGAGTCTCATCATAACGGGTCCCGATGTTTCCTAAACCGACAATCATCTTCATAATTCTTCTCCATCCCTTCACTGTCGAAAAATGCAAAAAGGCCGCACGAGGAAGCACCCCCGTCCAGCAGCGTATTCTATGTATATATTATACGCTCGCAGATTTTGAAACCAAAATGATCGCCACTCACTCCCGGCAATTCTTAATCCATTCTCATTATTTTCTAATGGCAACACCAAAATTGTGTTATGATGTTTAGTGCACTTAGAAACGAAACAGAGGAATAATACCATGATTTTTAGTTCACTCATCAAGAAAAAGGACACTCTGACAACCCTTCCGGAGACGGCCACCCTTGCCGAAGCGTTGACGGTTTTGGAAAACACCGGCTACCGGTGCGTTCCCGTATTAGATGAATCTGGCAAGATTTTCCGCGGCAACATCTACAAGATGCACCTCTACCGGCATAAGTCGCGTAATGGGGACATGAATCTGCCAGTAACCGCCCTCCTCAAGAACGCCACCAAGTTTGTTTCCATTAACTCGGCTTTTTTCTCGGTCTTCTTTGCCATCCGCGACCTGCCATACATTGCAGTTCTGGATGAAAACAACCAGTTCTACGGTATTCTGACCCACAACAGCCTGCTCCGGGTCCTGGCAGAAGGCTGGAACGTCAACAACGGCAGCTATGTCCTGACTGTTGTGGCCCCTGATGAACGAGGAGCACTGATGACGGCCACCAAGGAGATCACCCGCTACTGTCAAATCGTCAACGTCCTCTCCTTTGATCCCCAGCACTCGTCAGTCAAGCAGATCCTGTTTACTCTTCCCGCTGACGTTACCCACGAGAAGATGGAAAAGGTCGTCAAACGACTGATTAAGAAGGGCTTTGAGGTTCCTGAAGTGGAAGACCTCCATCAGGGATATTAGAAGTAAGGAAAAGCATGTTGCTGCTCAGGTGAGCGGTAACATGCTTTTTGTTTAGCTATTTACTTTTTCTTCTTGGGTTGAACCAAGCCCCAGATCATCAGCTGAGCGGCGATTGCCAATACAATTCCCATCAGGATGCCGTGACTGTCCGTTCCCGTCTGTGGAAGAGCAACTGCTTCATCCTCACCTTTAGCCTCATTGCCTGCAGGCACCGCTTGTGACAATGTCGATACAGTACCGATTGCAGAAGCGGGAACCCCAGTCGATGGCGAAGCTGGTTCAGCTTCGGTTATCGGTGTATCTGGCTGTTCTGGGTCTGTCGGCTGCTCTGGGTCCGTTGGCTGCTCCGGCTGACTCGGCTGTGTTGGCTGCTCCGGCTGACTCGGCTGTGTTGGTTGCGTCGGTTGACTCGGCTGTGTCGGCTGACTTGGTTCCGTCGGTTGCGTCGGTTGTGGCGGATCTACAATAAAGCTCGGCGGCTCTACCGGATGGATGTCCCACTTATGACTTTCCCCACCCTTAATATTAACGATGTTGGCAACAATGTTCCCGTCAACGTTCACGTTAGCAGTCACCGTTGCGTTTGGTGCCAGGATGCTTCCCATGAAGTGCCCGCCCTGAATCAGAATGTGGGCTGCACTGTCACCGAAATTCCATAAAACATGGTTCGGGTACTCATTACTTTCGCTCGGGTTGACGTGGTTGTTCTTCTCATCATCGTAATAGAGCTTAACCTGCGTATGAATCGTAAGTTCGCTACCGGCTGGCATCCCGATCACATTAATCACCACGGTCGGACCGTCAACCTTGCTAGACAGGCCGTAGATCTTAACCGGCTGGGAAGCATTAAGGTATTCGAACGGAATGTTCACGTAGATGACATTGTCTTTCGGTGTCGCCTGGGAAACATCGATAAAGCGATTGTTCATGTCGCTGAAATCTTTGATTACCCCAGCTGATTCCTCCTGGCTGGCGTAGAAATCAGCTGCTTTAAGCAGGCGTTGGAAAACGGCCGGGAAGTCGACATAATTCGTACCAGTACCGTCTTTAAAAACCTCTTCCGGCTTCAAGTTGACCATGTGATGGCCATTAACATAGACCCGGCCGTAGATAATCTCAACGTTAACGTCCTTGCCGAATACGACGTGGTTAAAGAGCTCGTTTCTGAAAGAGCCGCTCTGCAAGCCAGTGTTGAGCTGTTGAATGTAGTAGATATCCCCCTTGCTCAAGTGGATGGAGTCCCCACGGGTTCCGAAGTCAACGTTACTGTTAAGAATTCCAACGGCAAGGTTGCCGTTTACGTCTGCTCCTAAGTTAGCTTCGTTAGCGAAGATGTGGAAGAGGGACGCCAGCATCAGGACACTCTTGGCATCAAGGTGGTTCACATCAATGCCGTATTTGTCCTTCAGGATCTGATCGGTATGGATCTTATCCACAATCTGAACACCATCTGCCGAAACTTCACGACTAGCAGGCTGGTCGACCGTCGGCAGCGTCACCGCTGCATCATTTTCTACTGCTTGGCCCAGTGCTTCCGGAATGGTGCTCCCGCTTACGCCAGCCTGTCACTGACTGCCGGGGCCTGGGACTCAGGGATAGTATCAGGCACTGCAGAATCCACTGGCTGGGCACTGGCCACTGGGGCACTTTCCGGAACCGCACTTGCTACCGGGGCAGTCGGCTGTGAACTTGGCACCGCCGGACTGGTTGCCGGGATTTCTGCAGGTAACGGCGTGTTTACGACAGTGCTATCCACCGCACTTGCCATCGTTACGGAGTCGCCACTGCTCGCATTGCTTACTTCCGCTGTACTCGCCAGTTCAGCGCTTGCTACTGCCTGTTCACTGACAGGTACGTTACTCACCACGTTCGTTGCTGGCAACGCATCAGCTCCTGTCTGGTCGTCAGCAGCGGCACTGTATCCACCACCGATGAAAAGCAGGCCGAGTAATACGGATACTACCCCGATACTGAGCTTGCGAATGCCAAAGCGTTGCTTGCGTGGCTGTTGTTTCTGAATCATTAATTTTACGTTCTTCTTTGATAGCATTTCATCTATCCTCCTGTGATCAATCAAATATAAAAGCAGCATTTCGTGTTACTTTTATCTATCAGCATTAGTCATAGGGGGGAACACCTATTTTCAGTTGCTTTTAAATAAAATACTTCTTTTACTAATTAATACATTATCGAAGTTTTGTCGCGTTGTGATACATTTCAAGAATATTAAATCAAAGGTTAAACAACTACAGATTTTCTTAAATACTAGGAACGCAAAAAGCCGCCAGCTCAATCAGCTAGCGGCTTTTGTATTCAAATTATTTCAAGTTAATCTTCGTTTCGGCGGGCTTGGTCTCGGCTAAAATCTTGCCATGACGAATGTTGTAGAGAACCTCAACGTGCTTGTTCAGGGCATTGTAAAAGTCCTTGGCATTCAAGAGGATACAGTTGGCCGGCTTGCCAACTTCAATCCCGTATTGATCGCTGATGTGCATCGTCTTGGCCCCGTTATAGGTAACGTAATTGAAGGCATCCTGCAGCTGGTGGTAGCCCATCAGGTGAGCAATGTAAACCCCCATCGTCACAACATCAAGCATATTGCCGTTGCCCAGCGGATTCCATGGATCCTGCACATCGTCTTCACCGAAGGAAACGTTGATGCCAGCTTTGGTCAGTTCCTTGATCCGGGTTACCCCGCGCCGCTTTGGGTAAGTGTCAAAACGACCGCCGAGGTGCACGTTAACCAGCGGGTTGGAGACAAAGTTGATGTCGCTCATCTTCAACAGGCGAAACAGCTTGTAGGTGTAGGCATTATTGTAGGAACCCATCGCTGTCGTGTGACTGGCAGTGACCCGGTCCTTCATCCCCCGCTCATAGGCCTCGGTAGCCAGCACTTCCAGGTTCCGGGAAGCCGGGTCGTCGATCTCGTCACAATGGACATCTACCAGCCGGTCGTACTTGTCGGCCAAAGCCATCAGGAAGTGAACTGACTGCCAACCGTACTCGGTGGTGAATTCGAAGTGTGGAATGCCGCCGACAACGTCCAATCCTTCTTTGACCGCCTGCTCCATCAGTTCCCGCCCGTGGGGATAGCTCAGAATTCCTTCTTGGGGGAAGGCAACCAGCTGGAGGTCAATCTGGTCTTTTAATTCTTCCCGCAATTCCAGCAAGGCCTGAGCAGCGATCAGGTGGGGATCAGTGACGTCAACGTGGCTCCGGACGTGCTGGATCCCGTGACCCACCATATTCTCAATCGTCTTTCTGGCCCGCTTCTTGACGTCTTCCTTGGTCAGGTCCTGCTTCCGTTCGCTCCAAATCCGGATCCCGTCAAAAAGGGTCCCGCTCTCGTTCCATTCCGGTTGGCCTGCCGTCAGCGTGGCATCCAGGTGAACATGGGAATCGACAAATGGCGGCAGGAGGACATTCCCTTTCCCGTCAATTACCTTCTCGTTGGCTACCGCCGTCAATTCCGGGGCAATTTCCTTAAATTTGCCATTGACGATCCGGACATCGGACGTTTCTTCGTGGTTATCAATATGAACATTCTTAATCAGCATAGCTATGCTTCCTTTCGATCTGCAAACAGCATCAATACATAGTACAGCAAGCCACTCAGGACCATATCAACGAAGGTGGCCCCGATCGTATTGGCAAACAGTGGCAGCTGGTGGACGCCAACAAAGAAGGCAACTCCTAAAACAAATGTTATCATTGCCATCCAATTAATACCACCATGGTACCAGTATTTTCCGTTTACCTTACCCAATTCTTTAATATCATACTGCCGGTGAGCACGGATGTAGAAGTCAGTGCAGATGATGGCAATCGTTGGCCCCAAGACCATCCCCACGTAATCGAGGAAGGACTCGAAGGTGGTCAGGAAGCTACCGACAAACATTGGAATGAAGGTCACAATGGTGGCGAGCAGCACCACGATCCAGAGGGAGTACTTCAGCCGCAGCTTAGTAAAGATGTTGGACAGGGCGGAACCGGCCGCCATCAGGTTGACCGCGTTGGCCGTCATTGACGTTAAGATGATGACTAAGAGGGCGACAACCCCCAGGCCCAGCTTGCTGGCAATCGTCGATGGGTCGGAGTTATTGGCGTCATAGACCCCACTGGAGATGGCAATACTGATTGTGGAGATCAGACCGATGAAGGCAAACCAAACCACTCCAAACAGGGCTCCGAAGAATGGCGTGTAGATGGCGTTGTCACGCTTAGAAGTAAAACGGGTGAAGTCGGCCCCGGCAGTTACCCAGGCCAGGTTGAAGGCAGCGACATAGTCAATAGCGGCTCCAGTAGCCATCTTAGAATGGGCCGGCACCTGCCAGTGAACAATCTGGCTCAATGAAACCGTTCGGAAGACCGCAATGGATTCCCAGATCACGAAGATCAGCACCAGGATGATCCCCAGCCGTTCAATCATCTGGACAGAACGGGAACCGCTGGAAACACTGATGATGTGCAGGATACTCATGATCAGGATCCCGACGACCAGGCCCAGGTAGCCGCCATGCTTGCCCCAGACTGGCCAGCCGAGCAGGTCGTGGAAGAGAATGCTGACGGACTGAGCGGCAATGAAGGTATTGGCCGCGGTCCAGCCAATAAACTGGGTGATGTTAACCAATGATGGCAGGTAGCTTCCCCGCTCACCAAATGATGCCCGGCTGATGCTCATCGTCGAAACCCCGGTCTTGTAACCGATGTAACCGATCAGACTCAGGAAAACGTAAGAGAGGGCTGATGATAATACCAGCACCTTCATGGCCAAGGCAAAGCCACAGGCAGCCAGGACACCGCCGACAAACCAGGTCCCGTTGTTGGCATTGGCCCCGACCCAGGTGGCGAACATGTCCCACCGCGTTGTCTTCCGGCTCTTCATCGGAACGCTGAAAATATGTGCGTGCTGTTGTTCTTTCAAATTATTCTCCTCCTTGATTTGAAAGCAAAAAAGCCTCAGGGTCCTATTCGTCCCCTAAGGCTTCTCAAAAGTACACGCATGGTGCGCGGTTCTATTTAGTTCGAACGTCTTTTGCAGTCTCACGGGGCTACATTAAAGGACTCATGTTAATTTTCTCTATTTTACAAACTTGCGGCCGGGCTGTCAATCCCTATTTGCACAGGGTGGCCAATTCGCTGTTACCTAGTTCTTGTAGACCCGGTGAACCCGGTTGCTGATCCCGGTCAGGATCTCGTAGTTGATGGTACCCACCTGCTTGGCCAGGTCGGTCGGGGTTAACTCCAGCTGGCCGGACTTCCCCATCAAGACAACTGGGGTATCGACCGGGTAGTACTTTGGCAGCCGGACCATCATCTGGTCCATGCAGACCCGGCCGGCGATTGGGCAGAACTGGCCATCCACCATTACCTTGAAGCCAGTCAGGGAACGCGAATAACCATCGGCGTAACCAACGGGCAGGGTGGCCAGCCATTCGTCTTCCTTGGCGGTATAGGTGGCCCCGTAGCTGACTGATTCGCCAGCCTTGAGCTTCTTGACAAAACTAATTGCCGTCTTGAAGGTCCCCACTGGCTGGAGGCCCAGGTTCTCCTTGATGTCGCAGCCAGACGGGTTATGACCGTACATTGAAATGCCCATCCGGACCGTGTTAGCCGTGATGTGCTCCCGGTGCCACATTCCCGTTGCTGAATTGGCCATGTGCACGTATGGTGGAAGTTCATCCAGGCTATCAACGAACTGTTGCCAACGGGTCACCTGCTTTTCAAAGTAGGTCTTGTCGGTACTGTCGGCCGTCGCAAAGTGGGTGAACATCCCCTCAAATTCAAACTCCGGACTCTGCAGGAGTTCTACGGCCTGCTTGAACTGGTCGATGTCGGTGAAACCGATCCGGCCCATCCCCGTATCAATGCCGAGGTGCACCTTCAAAGGCTTCGTCCAGTGGTTGACCTGGGCCAGGCGATGGTACTCCTCAAGCCAATCCAGGGACCCCACCGTCAGCGATACCCCAGCCATGGCTGCCACGTTAGCGTACTCAACCGGCGTGATCCCCAGGACCAGGCTCAGGGCATCGATGCCGTTGTCCCGCAGTTCCAAGGCCTCATCCAAGATGGCGACACAGGTCCCGGCTGCCCCGGCTGCCAGCGCCGCCTGGGCAACCGGCACCAGGCCGTGCCCATAGGCGTTGGCCTTGACCACTGCGAGGATTCGACTCCCAGCCGGCAGGGCTGACCGTTGGGCCTGAATATTGTGCCGCAGGGCACCCAAGTCAATCTCATACGTTGTTTTTCGTAAACGACCACTAATCATTTTTCATGCTCACTTTCTAAAATTATTTCCGTCATCACCAGAGTCGCAGTATGACTGACTGAGGCGTGGACCCGACCGGCAAATGGCGAACGGGTTACCACTGGCGCCCCCGATTGGTTATCGACAATTTCCACATCCTGGAAGCCGACCGTCTTGCCGATCCCAGTCCCCATTGCCTTGCCGAAGGACTCTTTCAAAGACCAGCGGCCCGCCAGGTATTCCACAGCCCGTTGCCCGCGGAACTGCCGGTACTGTTCCTGTTCGCCCGGCGTCAGGATCCGGTCCACAAACTGGGGGTGCCGTTGGGCCAGCCGATCAACCCGTTCCAGCGGTGTTAAGTCAATGCCAAGTCCCACAATCATTTCGTTTCCTCCTTATAATATCCAAGTCATTATCATAGCTAAAATCAGCATAACTTGCAATTGCTCATTTTGGAGGCATTAGTATAAATCAATTACTAGTTACTATTTTATTGAGCGCTAAAATGGTTATAATGTAAAGGTTAGAATTATATCCGATAAAATCTTGAAGTTTTAGTAAAGATTTCAGAAATTGCGGTTCCTGTCAGGATATGATGCTAAGCTATCGCCAGTGCTACTGGCACGTTTCGAGAGGAGAGGACTAGAACGTGACAAAATTTACGCAAGAACACCCCGCACTAAGCTTCACGCTGAAGACGGTGTTTTACTTTGTCGTGATTCTCCTTTTAGTCTATCTATACGGATATTATGGTGCTGGTCAAGAACCATTTATCTATAATGAATTCTAATAATGGAGGAAATTATGACCAAAAATATTGTGACATCGTTCGATGAGTGCGCACAACAAAACGCCGCACGCATCGCCTATGATGAGATGGGGACAACCACCACATATGGTGAGCTGGCCGACAGTGCCAATACCCTGGCCGCATGGCTGGCTAAGCAAGATCTTGCCAAGCAGACGCCGATCCTGGTCTTTGGTGATCACCAAGTCGAGATGATCGTCAGCTTCTTGGCCGCTCTGAAGACTGGCCACCCTTACATTCCAGTTTCAACTGACTCCGCCCTGCCCCGGATCCAATCAATTCTGGACACGGCCCAGCCAGGGATGATCATTGCCATCGACGATTTCCCTAGTGATAAGGTGACGACTGACGCCACCGTCATCACCAAGGATCAGTTGATGACAACCTTGAAAGACAAGCAGAACTTCACGCCAGCTGCCGATCAGATGGTCAGCGGCGACGAACTGGCCTACATCCTGTTCACGTCCGGGACAACCGGTTCGCCTAAGGGGGTTGAGGTTAGCCACAACAACCTGCGGACCTTCATCGACTGGATGCTCGGTGATGACTTCAAGCTGCCGGCTAACGTCAACTACTTAGGACAGCCTCCATACTCGTTTGACCTATCAAACATGTACTGGTGGCCAGCCCTGCTGAGTGGCAGCACGATCAAGGCTATTCCGCATGACGTGGTGGAAAACTTCGGTAAGCTCTTCACCGCCCTGCCGCATTTGGACCTCAACGTCTTCGTCGGCACCCCATCGTTTGCGGACATGCTGATGCTCAGCCCGGCCTTCAGTGAAAAGCAGATGCCGGGCTTGAAGTTCTTCCTGTTCTGTGGTGAGGAACTGACCGTCAAGACCGCGAAGAATCTGCAACAACGGTTCCCGCACGCTAAGATCTTCAATACTTATGGCCCAACGGAAGCTACGGTGGCCATCTCGGGTGTCGAGATCACCCCAGAGATTGTCGCCAACAATGACCGGCTGCCGGTTGGATACGCCAAGCCCGGGATCAAGCTTTCCATCTGGAACGGTGACCAGGAGATTACGGAATCCGGCAAGCAGGGCGAGATCATCATCAGTGGTGACAGTGTCGCCCAGGGTTACATGAACAATCCGGAGAAGACGGCCAAGGCCTTCTTCGAACTCGACGGTCAAAAGGCCTACCGGACCGGGGATGCTGGAATTCTCGACGCTGATGGCTTGCTCCACCACAAGGGCCGAATGGACTTCCAGATCAAGCTGCACGGTTTCCGGGTGGAACTTGATGAAGTGCGGGCCAGCCTGGAGAAGAGTCCGCTGATCAAGCAGGCGGTTGCCGTGCCAAAGTACAACAAGGACGGCAAGGTTACTCACCTGATCGCCGACGTTATCCCAAAGGAACAGCCGGATGATCCAGCAGCATTGACGAAGGCTATCCGGGAGAGTCTCGACGGGCTGATCATGCCATACATGATGCCAACCCAGTTCGTCTACCGGGAAAACTTCCCTATGTCGGCAAATGGTAAGATTGCCGTCAAGCAGCTGATTAGTGAGGCTAACAAGTAATGATTAATTGGATTGCTAGTCTACCTAACTTCAGCGCCTATGGAACCCCAATGTACTTCTTCTACCTGATACTCGCCATCTTACCCCTTGGCATCGGCCTGTATTTCGGTAAAAGATTCAGCTGGTATGAGGCCCTGATCAGTTTCATCTTCATCTTCTTAATGTTTGACGGTGACAGCTGGCAGCAGGGGATTTCACTGATCGTCTACGTCATCTGGCAAACCTGCTTGGTGATGTACTACCACCACTACCGGCAAAAGAACAACGCGTCCGGCGTCTTCTACCTGATGGTGGCCCTCTCGATTGCCCCGCTGGTAATCGTCAAGCTGACCCCGGCGATGGTCGGTCACAACTCCCTGCTCGGTTTCCTAGGGATCAGTTACCTGACGTTCCGGGCGGCCGGAACCATCATCGAAACCCGGGACGGGATGGTCAAGGATATCTCAGCGTGGAAGTTTATCCGCTTCATGCTCTTCATGCCAACCCTGACGTCCGGGCCAATTGATCGTTACCGGCGCTTCTCCAAGGACTACCAGAATGTCCCGAGCCGGGAAGCCTACCTGGCCCTGGTCAACAAAGGGATTTTCTACCTGTTCCTGGGATTCTTGTACAAGTTCGTCATCGGCTACTTCTTCGGCCAGCGTTTCCTGCCGCAGTTTGAGCGGATGGCCCTCCTCCAGCCCCACATGATCTCGTGGAGCATGGTTGGGGTCATGTACACTTACGGTCTGTACCTCTTCTTCGACTTCGCCGGTTACTCTCTCTTTGCCGTCGCAATCAGTTACTTCATGGGTGTTAAGTCACCGATGAACTTCAAGCAACCGTTCAAGTCTAAGAACATCAAGGAATTCTGGAACCGGTGGCACATCAGTCTGTCCTTCTGGTTCCGGGACTATATCTTCATGCGGTTCGTCTTCCTGGCCACCAAAAAGCGGTGGTTTAAGAACCGGAACACCCTGTCATCAGTGGCCTACATGTTAAACATGACCCTGATGGGCTTCTGGCACGGAATTACCTGGTATTATATTCTATATGGGATTATTCATGGTCTCGCCCTCGTCACCAATGACTGGTGGCTGCGGTACAAGCGCAAGCACCTGCCGAACCTGCCGCACAACAAGCTGACGACCGGCGTCGCCATCTTTATCACCTTCAACTTTGTAATGGTCACATTTTTAATTTTCAGCGGTTTCTTAAACACCTACCTGTTGAGCAAATAGCTGAGTAAGATTTAGGAGGATTTTATCATGCAAGAACAAATTATTAACATTTTAGCTGACGCAACTGGCCGTGACGCATCTGACTTCAGCGATGCTAGTCAAGATCTCTTTGCTTCTGGCCTGCTGGACTCCATGGCAACAGTTAGCCTGTTGTTAGGTCTGCAGGACGCCTTTGACATCCAAGTTCCCGTTTCCGAATTTGACCGGAGCCAATGGAACACGATTGAAAAGATTGAACAACGGGTAAAGGAGTTACAAAATGCATAACAGCAAGCGGCTGTGGTCGATCTTCGGCCCGGTAATTCTTGCTTTTGTTCTGGTGCTAGTGCTGTTCTCCTTACCGATTAAGAAGAACCACTCGCTGCAAACGGAAAAGCAGGCCGCCGTTTCCCTGAGCCCCGTCATCTTCAAGAACCAGTCACTGAAGAAGCAGGCTTTGAATGACAAGCAGGCCCACTTCGTTCCCTTCTTTGGTTCCAGTGAGCTGCGGCGGATGGACCGCTATCACCCGTCCGTCATGGCGGCCCGCTACCACAACTACACGCCGTTCCTCTTCGGCTCTCGTGGTACCCAGTCGCTGCCTCAGTTCTTCAACATCAACTCGATGGAGAACCAGATGACGGACCAGAAGGCAGTCTACATCATCTCCCCGCAATGGTTTACCAAGCAGGGGGTTCAGGCACCGGCCTTCAAGTACTACAACGGTTCATACGCTAACCTGACCTGGCTGCAGCACGCCAACCCGCGGTCCCCATACGACCGCTACGTTGCCAAGCGGCTGATCGCTTTGATCGGTGACGATGGAACGGTCGGGGCCGGGGCCCGGAAGATTGCTGCCGGACACCCGCTCAATTCCTGGGACCGCTTCGTCATCAACAGCCGGGTTAACATCCTGGCCCATGAGGATTCGATCTTCTCCGAGCTGCAGATCAATCAGAACTACGAGAAGCACATCCTGCCGAACATCAACCGGCTGCCAAAGAAGTACAACTACAACCAGCTGTACAATCAGGCTGAACGGGTTGGTAAGCGCGACTCCAGCAACAACGAGTTCAGCATCCGCAACGCCTTCTACAATAAGCGGGTTAAGCCGGACCTGAACAAGTTAGCCGGTTCTCAACGGAAGTTCAACTACACGGCCTCACCGGAATATGGCGACCTGCAAGTCGTCTTGAACGAGTTCAAGAACACCAATTCAAACGTGCTCTTCGTTATCCCACCGGTTAACGCCAAGTGGGAAAAGTACACCGGGTTGGACATGAACATGTACTACCGTTCCGTAGAAAAGATCAAGTTCCAACTACGTGAACAGGGTTTCACCCACGTTCTAGACCTCTCCCACGACGGCAGCAAACCGGCCTTCATGGAAGATACCATCCACATCGGCTGGGCCGGCTGGGTTAAGTTTGATCGGGCAACCAATCAATTTATCTCGACCAAGCAGCCCCAACCAAACTATCGGATGAACGACGAGTTCCTGACCAAGCGTTGGGCTAACTTGAACCCAACTGCGCACAACTTGCAGGAATTCAAGAACCAAGAATTACGTTAAAAAAATGCGAACCAGCGGAAAATCCGCTGGCTCGCATTTTTTGTTTACTCTTAGTCTTCCTTCCGGTGCCGGATATTAAAGGAATGACGGCTGGAATGACTGTTTCCATGGTGGTCATTGCGCCGGTGAGAGCGGTAGCCGTTGCGACGGCCGTGACCGTCGTGACGCCGCCGGTAGTGGCTGTTGTTGCCCCGGGAATGGTTATGACGGTTACGCCGTGGCAGCGGCCGTTCTGGGGTGATCTTGACTGGCACATCATTGGCGGCCTCCTTGGTCATGTCGTTGAGCAGGGCCGCAACCAGGTCGGTAGCATTGTGGGTCTCCAGAAGCTTAGCCGCCGCTTCCTTGTAACGGTCAGTGGTGTCCTGGGCGATCAGTTCGTCAATGTCGTTGAAGGCCGTCGCCACCTGACCACGGAAGGCCTCCTCGGCCGTTGGCGGCTTCAGCGGCAGCATCCGGACCCGGGTCAGCTTCTCGATCTCATGAAGGTAGTCCATCTCGTTTGGTGTCACAAAGGTCAGTGACATACCGTGGTGTCCGGCCCGGCCCGTCCGACCGATCCGGTGAACGTAGCTGTCCGGATCAGATGGGATATCGTAGTTGTAGACATGGGTGACCCCGGAGATGTCCAGCCCCCGGGCCGCCACATCCGTCGCTACCAGGATATCCAGCTGGCCATTCTTGAACTTCCGCATAATCTTGGTCCGCTGGTCCTGACTCAGGTCACCGTGGATCCCGGCCGCGTTGTAGCCCCGGGCAACCAAGCCCTTGGACAATTCATTGACCCGCCGCTTGGTCCGGCCAAAGACGATCGTTAATTCAGGATCTTGGACGTCGATCAGCCGGGTCATGATGTCAAACTTCTCGTAGTCCCGGGCCCGGACATAGTACTGATCAACCAGGTCCGTCGTCAGTTCCTTGGCCTTGATCCGTACCATCTTCGGGTCGGTCATGAACTGGACCCCGATCTTCTTGATCTCTGGCGGCATCGTGGCTGAGAAGAGCAGTGTCTGCCGGTCCTTTGGCGTCTGCTTGATGATCGCCTCAATATCATCGAGGAAGCCCATGTTGAGCATCTCGTCGGCTTCATCCAGTACCAGGGTCTGGATATTTTCCAGCTTAACTGTGTGGCGGTTCAGGTGGTCACGGAGCCGTCCCGGCGTCCCCACGAGGATCTGCGGGTGCTGCTTCAGACTCTTGATCTGCCGACGGATGTCCGCCCCGCCGTAGACTACTTGAACCCGGACATGCTTGTCCTTACCGAGCCGGTACAGCTCTTCCTGGGTTTGGATGGCTAATTCCCGGGTTGGTGAGATCACCAGGGCCTGGATGTCCGGGTCCTTGGTGTTGACGTGTTCAATGATTGGCAGGCCAAATGCGGCCGTCTTCCCGGTTCCCGTCTGGGCTTGGCCGATCACGTCCTGACCGTCCAGTACCATTGGGATCGTCTGTTCTTGGATCGGGGTGGCCTCTTCGTAGCCGCTCCGCTTAATTGCCTTCAATAGACTTTCTGACAAGCCTAATTCGCTAAATTTCAAAAATGTTCCTCCTAAAAGATACGGGCAAGGGGCTGCAACCAATGTTACAGCCCCGCGCACCATTAATCATTTTGCTTTTTTTCAATTGCGTCCAGTACTTTTTCAAGGTGAATTCCATGACTCGCCTTCAGCAGGACAATATCACTTGCCGTCAGGGTTGCCTGCAGGTCTTCAGACAGCTGGTCCAACTGGTCAGCCTGGTAATAGTGAATGGCCGCTGCTGGGTAACCATCTTCAGTCAGCCGAGTCTTCAAGGCTGCCATCTGCTCACCGACCAGGTAGACCTCCTGGATCTTGTCAGGATCAATTTGGGCAGCCAGACTGGCGTGCAGCCGTGCTGAGGCCTCCCCCAGCTCCAGCATGTCGCCCAGGACCGCAATCCGCCGACCTTCAACGGGCATCTCGGCCACCGTCTTGAGGACTTGCTTGGCAGCCGTCGGGTTAGAGTTGTAGACGTCGCTTAAGATCTGCTCGCCGTTCTCCCCAGTAACCCATTCGGCCCGGTTCTCAGTCAGCTCCACGTTAGCCAGGGCCTGCTTGATGTGGTCCGGGGTGATGTGGAACAATCGGCCGACCGCCATAGCCGCCAGAGCGTTATTGACGTTGTACTCACCCACCATCGGGATGGTGAACTGCAGGTCTGGCCATTCGTTAACCGTAAAGGTCAGCGAACGCGGCTGTTCTTCCACGCTCGTTGCGTAGAGGTCATCATCCAGGTGCCGGCCGAACCGCACGAGGCGTTGGTCAATCTCGGCAGCCCGTTCGTTCAGAAGCGGTTCGTCCCCGTTGTAAACCAGGGTGCCGTCTTCCTTCAGGCCATGGGTGATCTCCATCTTAGCGTCCGCAATCCGGTCCCGGGTACCGAAGAACTCGATGTGGGCCTCACCGATCATCGTGATGACCGCAACATCCGGTGATGCCAGCTTGCTCAAAAAGTCCAATTGACCAAACCGGTCCATCCCCATCTCCACAACAACCGCCTCTGTGTTGGCCTCCATGTTGAGCAGGGTGACCGGAACACCAATCTCATTGTTGAAGTTAGCATGGGTCTTGGTGACGTTCAGCTGGGTGCTCAGGATTGAGGCGATCATGTCCTTGGTGGTCGTCTTGCCATTGCTACCCGTGATCGCTACCACCATCGGGTTGATCTTGTGCAGGTAGTACTGGCTTAACTGCTGCAGGGCCTTCAGCGGGTCATCAACTACCAGCAACGGGTGGTCATGGTCCACAATCTCGTGATCACTGGCCCACAGAGATGCCCCGGCACCATTGGCAAAGGCACTGGCCACAAAGCGGTGACCGTCCTGGGCCCCCTGCAGTGGGACGAAGAGCGCCCCGCGATCCAAGTGACGGCTATCAAAGGACACACTGGTCAGCTCAACGTCTTGCCATTGGTCAATATTATTTTGCGCGTTGATTGCCTTGGCAATCTCCGCTAACTTCATTTTCATGGAAAAGCTACCTCTTCTTTTGATACTTTCGTCTAGCTAATTAATTATAGCACCCTCGCCTAACAAAGGCGATTAAAAGGCGGATGTGTTACCGAATTGCAACACAAAACGGGCGCGGTAGGTTGAATCCTATCGCGCTCGTTTTAATTACATTTCCTCTAGTCGTTTGATCCGGTCATCCAGCGGCGGGTGCGTGTCAAACAGGTGGGCAAAGCGCCGGTGTTTGGCATTGCGCTCCGGGTCGCTGATGTACAGTGCTGAACTGTTCGGATCGGCCGCTTTCATCGGCTGGGCTCCCTTGAGCTTCTCTAAGGCCGAGATCAGACCGTGGGGGTTGCGGGTCAGCTCAACCGACCCGGCATCCGCCAGGTACTCCCGATTCCGCGAGAGGGCCATCTGGGCGATAGTGGCCGCCAGCGGAGCCAGAATGATCAGCAGGATAGAACCGAAGATGGCAAAAACGCCACCGGCATCATCGTCGTCGCGATCACTCCCCCGACCGCCGAGCCACCAGAAGTTCCCGGCAAAATTTACCAGGACGGAGATGGCGGCTGACAGGGCCAAGGCGATCGTCTGCAGGCGGATGTCGTAGTTGCGCACGTGGCTCATCTCGTGACCCATCACGCCCTCCAGCTCCTCGCGGTCCATAATCTGGAGCAGGCCCGTGGTAGCCGCCACGGCAGCGTGCTGGGGGTCGTTTCCGGTCGCAAAGGCATTGGGACTGGGGTCATTGATGATAAAGACCCGCGGCATTGGGACTTGCGCCACCATCGCCATGTCCTCGACCACGTGCCAGAGTTCCGGAGCCTCGCTGGCCGAATGAATCTCGCGGGCGTTGTTCATATTCATCACTACGTCCGTCGATTGACCGATCATTACGGACATGTAGATAATAGCAATCACCCCGGCGATGATGATCCCTGACACCGCAGACCGGGCGAAGAGGTAGCCAATCGCCGCCCCGATCAGTGCCACCAGTAGGAAGAAGCCAAACATCACCAGGACCGTTTTCCGCTTATTACGGGCAATCTGTTGGTATAGCATCCGCGATCACACCCTAATCATCAAACGAAACGTGGGGCACGTTTTGGGCCTCTGCCGGCACCTGCAGGTATTCCATCGCCGTAAAGTGGTGGATCTTCGCGATGATGTTGCTCGGGAAACTCTGAATCTTGGCATCCAGCGCCGCCACGGTGGAGTTATACAGCTGACGGGAGTAGGCAATCTTGTTTTCTGTGTTGCTCAGCTCCTCCATCAGTTGCTGGTACTCAGTGCTGGCCTTCAAGTCCGGGTAATTTTCGGAAACCGCAAAGAGGCTCTTCAGCGTCCCTGACAATTCGTTAGAAACTTCCATCTTCTTGGCATGATCATCATCAGGAACCCCGGCCAGTTCCGTCCGCAACTGGGTCACCTTCTCCAGGGTGGAAGCCTCGTACTTGCTGTAACCCTTGACGGTGGATACCAGGTTAGGGATCAGGTCGTTACGCCGCTGTAGCTGAACATCAATCTGACTCCATGATTCCTGGGCATGGATCCGGAGCTGGACCAGACTGTTGTAGAGCACGATGTAGATCCCGATGATAATCGCGATAACCACAATCACGATAATTAATGTCATTTCGATCTCTCCTTAGATAATTTGCTACTATTTTACCAAATCCCCAATTCAAAAGAAATCAACATGCTGTCTCCTTAGCAAATCCTTACGAATTCCGGTATGATAGTTATGAGATCAAAGTGAGGTGTCAATATATGAACGTTTTGTTTGTCTGCCTCGGCAACATCTGTCGCTCACCGATGGCCGAGGCAATGTTTAAGCAGATGGTTGAGAAGGCCGGGCTGGCCGACCAGATCTATGTCGACTCGGCTGGAACCAGTGACTATGAAGAGGGTAACGGTCCGCACCCCGGGGCCTTGAAGACCATGCGCCGGCATAACCTGCCGACCGCGGGCCTGGTCTCCCGGCCCATCACCAGGCGGGACTTCGACCAGGCGGACTACATCATCTGCATGGATGACATGAACCGTGATAATCTCCGCCGGATGGCTCCAGTGGACGATGTCAATAAGATTCACCTGGCCAACGAACCGGTGCCCGGCAAGGAGGACACACCCATCGACGACCCCTGGTACACTCACCGTTTCGAGGACACTTACCAGAGTCTGGCCACGGCCCTGCCATACTGGCTCGACATCATGAAAAAGCAGCTTCGAGCATAAAAAAAGCCATTGCCAATTGATCCATTAATGGAGATTGGTAATGGCTTTTGTGTTATGATGCTCGACCAGTTGTGTACTTGGTGCTGAAATTCTTCTGAACCCTTTGCGGCGCCTGCCTGAACAGCTCCGATTTGACAAAGTTTCCCCGAATCATCAGCCGCCGGGCACCGGTGGCATCACAGGTGATCAGGGTAATGATCTTCTGCGGCGTGTCGTTGACCACCTGGACATCTGTAGCGTCAATGAACTGCCGCTGATAGATCCGGTATTCATAAACCCGGTTGAGGTCGGTGATGTAGATCATCTGGCCGACCTTGGCGTGGTAGTAGAGCGGTGAGAACAGGATTTTGCTGCCGTTGGCCATGTTATGACCAGCCAGCGCATAGTTGCCCTGCCCCATCCGCATGTCCGGCCGCATCGTCCCGGCTGCCAGGGCCAGGGTGGTGTTGTTGACCCCGTTGGCAATCGGAATCGTCATATTGATGTCGGGAACGGTGATCTCCCCGATGATGTTGATCGGCTGTTTCTTGGCCCGGGCCCGGGCTACCGTCTGGAAGTTCAGGTCCTTAACATCGCTGAAATTGTAGGTGGCCTTCTTCTGCCGATCCCGCTTGATCGTCTGCCTGGTGATCGTCGGCCGGTAGGTAGCCACCATGTGCTCCTTGATCTGCTGGTTGAAGATCAGACACAGCGAGATGACAAGCAGCACAACAACAGCCGCCCAACGGAGCCATCCCCGTAAACGTTGCTTCTTTTTCACGTTTTCTCCCCCTTACGTATTTACTGCCTCTTAGTATACACTTTTCCGCCTAGTTCCCGCTATTTTCTGGGCTGGCCGGATCCGGCTTAGGCTCCCGGTCACTGTCCAGCAGATAGTGGCTGATCAGGTTAACAATCTGTTTGTTCTGCGGCAGACTGGAATGCTGGGCCTTGCTCCCGGTCACCGTCATGGTGGTGTAATGGTTAACCTGCTTCTGATAGATATACTTGCCGGCCTCGACACTCTGCTCGGGAACCAGCCCATCGGAATCATAGCTCTCCGTTCCCGCAACCGAATAGACGTCAAGGCTCTTCGGAATCTTCCTGCGGCCCTTAACGAGGTCGTTGAACATCTGTGTCGGCTGGTTAATCGACGTTTCGGCAAAGTTGTAGGGCGTCCCCAAGGTCATCAGCCGCTTGATCGTGATCCGGTCGTCGTACCGGTGGTAGTACTTCTCCAGCCAGAGGGTCCAGATCAATCCCCCGTTGGAATGCCCAAAAGCCTTGAAGTTATTGAAGTTGTACTTGTCATCCAATAGTTCAAACGCTGCATTAAACATCTTGGCCTGCTTCTTGATGTTTTGGTAGCCGTCGCGGTTATTCTCAAAGCCGACCACGATGATCGGCTCCTGGTCACCCCGGTTGATCCAGCCAGAAGACTTAATCTTCCCGTTGTTTTCGACCTCAAGCCGCAACAAGCTGTGTTTCTTGTCGGTCTGCTTATTCAGCAGGTCAACCAGCTGGTTGAAACGATTCATCGTTGCCGAACTGCCCGGAATCATGATTACCGGCGACATCCGGGAGTTACGCTGGGCAGCCAGGTTGGCATTGGCATCCTTCATCCAGAAGTAAGCCGGCAAAGCCAAGATGGCAATCAGCGCTACCAGCCCCAATAAAACCCGCCGACTGCGCCGGGTCACCCGCTTGCTTAGTCTACGCATCATGTTCACCACCTAATGTGGCCGTGGCTAACTGAGTCTCGACCTGGAAATTCAATCGGACAAATGGTAAATACAGGGCAATATCCAGGAACAAAAGCAGCATCGTAAAGACTAAGGTGCCCCAGTTCCCGTTGGTCGCCAGGAAGCCAATCAGGGGCCCCGGTGTCCCCAGCAGGACCGGGTAGGGCGTTGCCGGAATCAATCCCAGGACCGTTACCCCCGCCGCAATGGCAATATTGACCAGCGGCAGGAGCATGAACGGCAGCAGAAAGACGGGGTTCAGGATCACCGGCAGCCCCACCAGCGAGCTGTAGTCAAAGTTGAAGACCGTCGGCACTGCTGACCAGCGGGCCACCCGGTGCAGGCTCGTGCTGCCGGGAAAAAGCAGGATTGCCACGATCAGGGCCAAGACTAAACCATCCCCGCCAAAGTTAGCAAAGGAATTATAGAGGGTGCTGCCAAGGTACTTATAGGGCACGTGCCAGGCACTGCCATGGGTCAGCGCATAGTTAAGGTTGGCCATGTAGGCGGTCGTGTTCAGCGGGGCCCGGTAGCTACTCGGGATCCCGAGACCGAGCCAGTCCAGCGCCGCCAGGGCCAGGGAAAGCAAGAGAACCGTCCAGATACTTTTCGGCTCCTGACTGGCGGCAGCGAGGGCCGTGTAGGTGTGCGAGTAGGCCCAGTAAAAGCTCCCCGAATTAATTGCCAAAGACACCAGCATTGCCAGCACGGTGGTGACCGAAAGCGGCCATAAGGAGGCAAAGGCCTGGCGCCGTACATTCATCCAGGTGACCGTCTTCACCGCCAGCTGATCCGGTCCCTTCCACCGAAAGAGCTGACCGACCCCGTAGCCGATCAGCAGCGCCAGCAGGAGGCTTTTCCCGCCGAGCAGGGCCATGTGGAAATTGATCGGCATCTGCGGATTACGGCCGTAGTGGTAGGCAACCAGCAAGAGGGCAAACATACCGGTGACCCCTGCCATCTGGGCGTCCTTGCGGTAAAAGCGGGCCGTGTTGTAGGCACAGATGAAGCAGGCCAGCACCCCCAGCAGGTTGAAAAAGATCTGGGTGACACTGGTGAAGACAAACTGCAGGGTCCGTAGCCAAACTAACGGCAGCCAAACACCGATCCCCAAGATGTTATAGAAGAAACCATTGGGGTCCAGGAAGCTCTTGACCACGAGCCGGGCCAAAGATCCCAGCAGGGTCACCGGGAAGAGGACCACCAAGGTTTGCCGGACGACCTGAATGAACGACCAGCGATTGAAACGAACAAAACTATTAACAACTTTCGACTGCATTTAACCACCCGTTTTAGGAAAATTCTTCCCACTGATTATACCGCTAAAGTACGGCATTTAAACACAAAAAAGCGTCCCGCAATTGCAGGACGCTTTTGGGAAGTAACCATGGTGATTACTTGAGGCCGTACTTCTTGTTGAACTTGTCGACCGCACCATCGGCTTGGGTAAACTTTTGCTTACCAGTGTAGAATGGGTGTGAGTCGGAAGTAACTTCAACCCGGATCAGTGGGTATTCGTTGCCGTCTTCCCACTTGATGGTTTCCTTAGAAGTAGCAGTAGAACCAGAAATGAACTTGTAACCAGTAGATGAGTCTTCAAATACTACTGGATGGTAATCTGGATGAATTCCTTGTTTCATAATTTAATACGCTCCTTTTGCCATGAATCATTGCCTGAAACATAGATAA
>DWZB01000040.1 GCA_019118405.1 Candidatus Limosilactobacillus gallistercoris | reverse complement strand
AATTCCTAACTTCAAGTTTGAAGGTCGGGTTATTGACTCCACTGGCGGCTTGAACCTGCCAGAGATTCCAAAGGAATTCGTTGTCATCGGTGGTGGTTACATCGGGACTGAATTGGCTGGTGCTTACGCCGACCTTGGTTCACATGTAACGATCATTGAAGGTACTGACAGTATCCTTGGTGGCTTCGACAAGGACATGGTTAGCGTTGTTGTCAAGAACCTGAAGAAGAAGGGTATTGACATCATCACCAACGCCATGGCTAAGAACTCCACCCAGGATGACTCCTCTGTTACAGTTACCTACGAAGTTGACGGTAAGGAAAACAGCATTAAAGCTGATTACTGCATGGTTTCTGTTGGTCGGAAGCCAAACACCGATAACTTTGCCCTCGATATGACGAGTGTTAAGCTCAATGATCACCATCAAGTGATCGTTGATAAGCAGGGTCGGACTAATGTGCCAGGAATCTGGGCAATTGGTGATATTGTTCCAGGTCCTGCCCTGGCTCACAAGGCCTTCTTTGAAGGTAAGACTGCTGCTGGAGCGATTGCCGGTAAGAACACCGCCAATGACTGGGTAGGTGTACCCGCTGTTTGCTTCGCTGATCCTGAATTAGCTCAAGTCGGGATGACTGCAGACGAAGCCAAGAAGAAAGGTATCGAAGTTGCCACCGCTAAGTTCCCATTTGCTGGTAACGCACGTGCGGTATCACTCGATCAACCAGAAGGGTTCGTACGCTTCACCTACACTAAGGACAAGAAGAACGTCGTTGGTGCCGAAGTTGTTGGCCCTGAAGCAAGTACGCTGGCTGGTGAATTGTCATTAATCGTCAACTGCGGTATGAATGTTGAGGATGTTTCCTTAACTATTCACCCACACCCAACCCTTAATGAACCAATTCAAGAAGCCGCTGATATCGCAATGGGCTTCCCAACTCACATCTAATTGAGTTGCTGACATCTTAAACAAATCCGAAATGCGTTGTCGATTTCGACAACGCATTTTTGGTTTTAAATAAACGTTTAACGGGGAAGAATTGTATAATATGTATAAAGCTATTTGAGGAGTGATCAACATGCAAAGCCAAAATTACTCTTACCCGTTAAACCCAGGCTGGTCAACCGCCGAGATGGAGACGGTGATCGCCATGCTGCGGGCCGTCGAGGATGCCTATGAGGTGGGGATTAACCGGCAGGAACTGTTGAAACGCTACTGGGCCTTCAAGCAGATCGTTAATTCCAAGGCGGAAGAGAAGCAGATTGGCCGGGACTTCGAGCGTGAATCCGGCTATGTTCTCTACCGGGTAGTTAAGCAGGCACGGGAAAGTGACGCCCGGACAATCAAGATGGCTGGCGATCAATAATGCTAGAAGAGATTGACGTACAAGTACAAAAACTGCTGCGGACGGTCAACCAACGGGCCTTACAGCACCTGGATGGTTCCTCCTATCAGGTAGATACCAAGAGCAGCTACAGCGACCTGGTAACCACGATTGACCGGCAGAATGAACAGGAGCTTGACCGCCGGCTCCGGGAGATTGACCCGGGTTGCCGGATTCTGAGTGAGGAGGGTTTTGGTAACCAGCAGCTCAGCGATTTGAGTGGCCACGTTTGGATCGTTGACCCCCTGGATGGAACCCTTAACTTTGTTAAACAGCATGCCAACTTCGGCGTCATGCTAGCTCTCTATATTGACGGGCGGCCGACCCTGGGCTACATCATGGACGCGGTCAAGCAGGATCTCTACCACGGGGGCAACGGCTGGGGCGTTTTCAAAAACGACCAGCCCCTGGCAGCACCCGCTGATGCCAGTCTCCGCGACAGCCTGATTGCCATTGGCCGTTCGCTGGTTCTTGATAATGTTGCCAATCTTCCCCAGGTGGCCCGGCATGCCAGTGGCCTCCGGATGTACGGCAGTGCAGCGATGGAGATGATCGGGATGCTGACCGGTGAACTGGGGGCCTACATTTCATACCTACGGCCATGGGACCTCGCTCCGGGCCGGGTGCTGGCGGAAGAATTAGGATTGACGGTTAAATCAATTGACGATGATGGAATAAATGTGCTATCATCTAATCTTGTATTAGTAGCGACAGAGCGAGCGAGCCAGGACATCCTGCGTCTCACTGACTAGTTGTCGAAGCTGTGACCTGATTGTCACAGTTTTTTTATGAAATCAGTCTCGAACCAGTGTATACTAGTTAAGATGAACAGATTGAAACGAAAGGAAGAATTACGCTTTGAAAACTCGTGAGGACATTCGTAACATTGCGATTATTGCCCACGTTGACCACGGTAAGACTACCCTGGTTAACGAAATGTTGAAGCAATCAGATACTTTACCAGAACACTTCAGCATCCAGGACCGGGCCATGGATACTAACGCCATTGAACGGGAACGTGGGATTACTATCCTGTCCAAGAACACGGCCGTTAAGTACGGTAAGTACCAAATCAACATCCTGGATACCCCAGGTCACGCCGACTTCGGTGGTGAAGTTGAACGTGTTATGAAGATGGTTGATGG
>DWZB01000039.1 GCA_019118405.1 Candidatus Limosilactobacillus gallistercoris | reverse complement strand
GGTTCCAATATCTAATCCAACGTAAATTTCTGAATTATTCATCTGGTCGGAACCCTCCTAAAACTATTATCCGAAATTATTTTTTCGTAATTTAATATTGACCTAATAAAGATTTTACCACAGTTAAACCCACGCTCAAATGGATTATCATAAGCTTTTTCAAAATTTGTCACTTATCTTTCGAACCGTAATCATAGGAGAAGGCCCCCACCTGCAAATCAACGACACCATTTTTCTTCATGTTAGCCGCGATTCCAGGGTAATAGGCCATCTTCTCCCCTACGGTAGCCTTATTGGCTAGAACAGTGTTGCCATCACGCATGTACAAAACGATCCGGTCAGGCATCTGTTTGGTCGGCTGATAGACAACTGCCGAAATCCCCGTACGGATGGCCGGCTTCAGCTTGCCGATCTGCCGGGCCACCAGTTTAAGGTCGCTGCGATGGCCAGTAAACTGGCGGTAGTCCGTCCCGCTGTCCTTGGCAGTGGTCTCCTGCAGGTGGCCGTCAGCCAGAACGGCGTACTCGTGCTTGCCGAGCGTCGCAGTCCCGATCAGGGGATTCTCCCGTACCATGACCCGCATGCTCCGCGGACCGGTGACCTTGATCTTAGCACTGGTAATCCGCGGCTGGGCAACCCGGGCCTCTTTGCAGAGCTGCTGACGAGTGAAGTAGACGCCCCAGATGAAACGGCCCGGATAAACCCTGACCGCCCGTTCCACCTTTTCCGCCGTCAGTTCCTTATTGCCGGTAACAGTGACCGACTGCAGTTTGCTCAGTGGTGAAATAACGTATAGCATCAAAAGCAGGACGAGCCCGAAGAGCAGGACCAATTTGAATACCCGCTCCCCGTTCTTGCGATAGTGGTGGTGCCGCATCCGGGGAAGCTTTTTGCCGATTGGCCGTTTAGTCTGCTTCTGTTGGGCCTGCTGGTGGGCTTGACGGCTTCTTTCTTCCAGCTCCGCCAACCGCTTGGCGTAGCGCTGGTGTTCAGAGACATAGTGATCCCTCGTCATCTTCAGCCGTCCTCCTTACTCTTTAGTGGTGTTCATCAATTGCCGTATGCAGAACCTTGATCAGCCGATCAGCGGCGTCCGGCCGGCCCATCTTCTTGGATGCTGCCGACATCTTAGCCCGCAGGTCATCGTTTTCCATAATCCGGTCGGCCTGCAGCAGGAGTGACTTCGCATCCAGCTTATCTTCGGTAATCATAGCAGCCGCATTGTTCTTGACCAGGGCCTGGGCATTCTTTACCTGGTGGTTAGCCGTGACGTACGGACTCGGAATCAGGATAGTCGGTACCCCCAGAGCGGTCACTTCCGCAATGGTCGTGGCCCCTGCCCGGGAAACCAGAGCTGCAACCCGTGGCATCTTGGCCGGCATGTCCTTGATATATGGAACAACCTTGACGTTATCGCCGATCTTGGTGTTGGCCAGCTGGTCCTTGACGTGATCATAACGTTTCTGGCCCGTGGCAAAGATCACCTGGTAAGGCCGCTTATTAAATTCAGGAATGGCATCCACGACCGCCTGGTTGATCTTCGGCGCTCCCTGACTTCCACCAAAGATCATCAGCGTCGGCACATCGTTCTTCAACTGGTAGCTGGTCCAGGAGAAGTCGCTGTCAGCCTGGGCCGCGACTTGCTGGGCCCGCGGATTGCCCACCATCGTTACCTTATCAGCCGGGAACTGACTCCGCGCTGCTTCAAAGGCAATCGCAATCTGGTCAACGTAGCGGCTGAGAAACTTGTTGGTAACCCCAACCACACTGTTCTGCTCATGAATCACCGTTGGGATGTGGTGCTTGGCAGCGGCGTACAGGACCGCCCCGCTGACGTAGCCCCCCGTTCCCAAGACCACGTCCGGCTTGAAGTCCTTAATGATCTTCTTAGCGTGATGAACAGAGTGCAGGAATAGGTAGATGGTCTTGAGGTTGTCCAGGGAAAGGGACCGCTTGAAGCCCTGCATGTGCATGGTTTCGAGCTTAATGCCCGCATCCGGGACAATCTTGTTTTCCAGGCCCTGGGTAGTCCCCACGTACAGAACCTCCGTGTCGGGTTCAACCTGCTTCAAACGTTCAATCAAGGCCAAGGCTGGGTAGATGTGACCACCGGTGCCCCCGCCGGATACAAGTAACCGCATTGTTTTACTTCTCCTTTTGATTCGTTAACTTCTCAACTGCTTCGATAAACTTGTCCCCACGTACCTCAAAGCTTGGGAATTGGTCCCAGCTGGCATTGGCTGGGGACAGGAGGATCACGTCACCGGGTTCGCTGACCTTCCAGGCCTCTGGAACCGCTGTGACGGCATTTTCGCTCTCCAGGATGGTTGGGATCCCGGCCTGGACAGCGGCGTCCTTCATCTTGTCCTTGCATTGACCAAAGACGATGATGGCCTTGACATGCTTCTTGAAGTATGGCACCAGCCGCTCAAAGGTGTAGCCCCGGTCCAGGCCCCCGGCGAGGAGGATCACCGGCTGGTCAAAGCCTTGCAGAGCAACCTCAGTGGCCTCAATATCGGTTGACTTGGAGTCGTTGTAGAAGCGCCGGCCCTCGTAGTCCATGACGTATTGGAGACGGTGGCGAACCCCGCCAAAGGTTGTCAGGACACTGATAATATCCTCGTTGGAAACGCCGCTCAATTTAGCCGCCGCAATGGCAGCCAGGGCGTTTTCAACGTTTTGCGGGCCGATCAGCCGGATATCTTCGGCCTTCATGATCTTTTCACCCCGCCAGCAAATCATGCCGTCTTCCTCGTAGGCCCCTTCGTGACTCTTGTTGAGCCGGGAGAATGGAACAATGGTGGCTTGGGAACGCTGGGCAATCTCTTGCCATTCATCACGATCCCAGTTCATGATCAGGAAGTCATCCTTGGTCTGGTTGCGGGTAATGTTGAGCTTAGCGTTGATGTAGTTTTCCCGCGTCTTGTGGTAATCCAGGTGGTTAGAGAAGATGTTCGTAATGATGGCGATGTGGGGGTGAATCGTCGGGCAGCCGAGCAGCTGGAAGCTGGACAGTTCAGTGACCAGGGTGTCATCAGGCCCCAGGTCTTCGGCCACCTTGCTGAAGGAAACCCCGATGTTCCCCGCGTACTTGACGTTGTGAGTGGAACTCTTGGCGAGCATCAGCTGGGTCAGGGTCGTCGTCGTGGTCTTCCCGTTACTCCCGGTGACACTGACCAGGTGGCCTTCGAAGATTTCCCAGCCGAGTTCGGCTTCAGTGATGATCGGGGTCTTCTTGGCCACAAACTTGGCAACCAGCGGGTTATCGTAAGGAATCCCCGGGTTCTTGACAACCACGTCGAAACCTTCATCGGCCAGGCTCAGCGGGTTGGAACCGGTGATCACCCTAATGCCGTCCTTTTCCAAGTCTTCAACAACCTGCGGATCCTTCGGCGTCTTCATATCATTGGCCGTCACTTTTGCCCCCAGCTTAACCAGGAGGTGGGCAGCGTTGAGGCCGCTGATTCCGAAACCAATTACGAGAACCTTTTTGCCTTGATACTTACTAATCTTCTTCATTGGATGTTTCCCTCTCTCAATCTGAAATTATCCTGCAATCAAAATCCAACTAACGGCGATAATGGCACCGATCAGACCGACAATCCAGAAGACAATATCGATCTTCCATTCACTCCAGCCGCTCAGTTCAAAGTGGTGGTGAATCGGCGTCATCTTGAAGATCCGCTTCCCCGTCAGCTTAAATGAAGCCACCTGCATCATGACACTGGCCGTCTCGCAGACGTACACAATCCCGATGATCAAAAGCGACCATTCATGGTGAAGCAGCAGAGAAACTGCCGCCAGCGAAGCCCCGATGGCCAGGGATCCCATGTCACCCATGAAGATCTTAGCGGGCTTGTGATTGTACGGGAAGAAACCAATCATGGTCCCGATCATGGCCAGGCAGAACAGGGCAATTTCCGGATAGCCGGGCTGGTTTAAGTTGACCAAGGCGATGATCAGGTAGGCGATAAACGAAATGATTGACAAACCGCTGACCAGGCCATCGAGGCCATCGGTCAGGTTAACGGCATTGGAGAAGCCGACGATCCAGAAGATGATGAACAGGCCGTACCACCAGCCGACAGAGGTGGTGCCGAAGCCCATCTGGAAGCCTTCGTGCTGGTAGATGACCGTGAAGATCATCGCTGCCACCACCTGGCAGAGGGCCTTTTGCCAAGCCTTGAACCCTTCGTTCTGGTGGTGGAAGATCTTAATGCTGTCGTCCCACATCCCGATCAGACCGTAGACGACTAAGATAAAGATCAAAGCCCACAGGGTATTGGAGATCAATCCCCGCCAAGCGGCCACCCAGAGAATGGTGATTACCGCTGAAACGATGAACAGCAGGCCCCCCATTGTCGGGGTCCCAGCCTTCTTAGCATGCCAGGTTGGTCCTTCTTTACGGATCTGCTGGCCTTCCTTCTTAGAGCGGAAATAGCGAATCAACGATGGCATCAGTAGAAAGGTAATCAGGAACGCACTGATTACCGTCAGAATAGCTGTCAAAAAGTTCATAGTGTCCTCCAATTAATCTTTAGATTTATATTTAACAACCAGTGTTTGGTTCTTGGTGATCGTCGTGTTGGCCTTGATACTCTGCGAGTCAACGTAGCCGTCTCCCTGCTCACTGAGCTGCAGGTGCAGGAACTGGGCTAATTCATTGACGTCGGCAGAACTCCAACCGGTCAGGTCCGGCATCTGAACACGGCCACCAGTATACAGAATGACCCGCTGGTTGGCCAGTACCTGCTGGCCCGCCGGAATTGACTGCTGCTTGACCTTCTTACCGCTGCCGACCACTACGGCCTGTAGGTGACGGCTGCCCAGTGCATTGCCGGCCACCTGACTAGTTTGGCCAGTCAGTGCCGGAACCTTAACCATGCTATGGGTTGCCTTCTTCGTCGCACTCTGACGATTAAGCAACATCTTCATTGTCGGGTTGAAGACCTCCGCAATCTGGTCAGACGGTTGCGGATTAACATTTTGCGGCTGCCGCAGGGTAATGTAGATGATGTACTGCGGATTCTTGGCCGGCGCCATCCCCACCACGGAATACAGGTAGTTAGTATCGCCGTTGCTGTAACCATTGGCACCGCCGATCTGGGCGGTCCCGGTCTTGGCAGCAATGCGGTGCCCCTTGATCTGGTAGGACTTACCGAGCCCTTTTTGGTCGTAGACAACCCCCTGCATCAGGCCCAGGACCTTGTGCGCGGTCTTGGCCTTAATCGGGTGACCCACGACCTGAGGCTTGTACTGCTTGACCACTTTGCCATCACTGTTAGTAATCTTAGAGACAAAGTAAGGGTGCATCATCTTACCATGATTGGCAACCGCCGTGAAGGCCTGCATCATCTGCATCACGTTCACCGTGATCCCCTGCCCAAAGGCCGTATTAGCCTGCTCAAGGATTCCCTTAAACTGGGTAAAGCCAGTTACCCCGTTCCCCATCCCAGGTACGTTGACCTGCTTCAGCAGCCCAAAGCGTTTGATGTACTTGTACCAGGTATCGGCACCCATGTTCTGTTCCAGGTGGGCAAAACCGACGTTACTCGATAGGTCAAAGGCATCTTTATAGGTAATGACTCCCCAGCCGCCAGCTGACCAGTCGGTAATCTTGCCGCCGCCCATCAACCAGGTACCAGAGTTAAAGGTCCCGTTCGGGTCGAAATGGCCAGAATCGATGGCCGCACTCAGGGCGAGAACCTTCATCGTCGAACCAGGTTCATAGGCATCCTGGACCAGCATGTTCCGCCAAACCGGGTTCTTCTTGGAACGCAGGGTTGACCGTTGCGTTGCCGCAATGATCTTCCCGGTCTTGGCCTCCATCACAACGGCCGTCATCGAATTAGCCCGGGAGTGTTCATAGACCTTGCTGACTTTGTTTTCCAGGAGGTGCTGTGTCTGCGGATCCAGGGTGGTCTGAATATCATCCCCATTCACCGCCTTCTTGGTCGTCGTCTTGGAGTTGGCCAATTGATATCCATAAACGTCCTGCTTGTCCTGACGAATCCCGTTGACCCCGGTCAGCTGCTTATTGAAGTAGCTCTCCAGACCGAGCTGACCGACCAGGGTTGTTCCCCCCGGTGCCTTGGGATCGGTCTTCGGATTGGCAATCCCAATCAATTGGGAGGCAAATTCGCCCTCCGGATACTGCCGCGCCGGCGTAGCGATAAAGTTAATTCCCGGCAGGTGCTGACTCTTAATCTTCTGCATCGTTGCAACGGAAAGGCCGCTCCCGGCTGTCCCGAACTCAACCTGGTAGGTCTGGCGGTTCGTGGTCAGGATCTTCTTGATCTTGGCCGGCGACAGGTTAATGTAGCGTGACAGCACTTTCGCCGTCTTTTCCTTATTGGTAACGTAGAGCGGCTTCCCGCTATTGGACCGCTGGTTATGATCCACAATTGCATAGAGGGTATACTTGCTGGTATCACTAGCCAGCGGATTATTCTGCGCATCATAGATGGTTCCGCGCCGCGCCTGAATCACCTGGCGCTGAGTATAAATCTGCTCGGCCTTTGATTGCAGGTTGACGTGTTGAACATCCTTATTAATTGCAATATACGCAAAACGAACGATAAACAAAGCAAATAATGCAACCGTGATCACAAACAGCCATTTACCAAATGTTCCGCGGTTTTCATTGTTCGACTTGTCTTTCGTTCGTCGTGGCATCTTATCCATTATTTATTAATGTTCCTTACATTCGAGATTTTATCAGACAAGCCATACTTATGGGCCGCCGCCTTAAGGTTGGACTGGCTTGTCAGTTCGGCAATTTCTTGATGAGTGCTTGTATTAGCATTTTTTACCCGTGTAATCTGATTCTGCAGATCCTGCAGGCGGTGCTGACGGCTATTCATCGTCACTTTCGTTGATAATAAGGTAATAATCAAAAAAAGGGTCACAATACTGCCGACAATCATTAACGAGCGTTCAAATGGTGACCACGCCACCTTAGACACACTGACAGGCCGCGGTTGTTGGACCGGTTGCGGTGCTTCTTGCTCATTTGATAATTCTCGTGCAGTATTTGAAACCACTTTAATCACTCTTTCCTTTATTTGATTTTTTCAATAATCCGCAATTTTGCGCTGTGTGCTCGATGATTGTTGGCTAATTCGTGAGCACTAGGAAGAATTGGCTTCTTGTTTACTAACTTGAAATGCGGCTCCATGCCGGCTGGAATCACGGGCAGGCCCTGTGGCAGGTCGGCACTCAATGATGTCTTTTCACGAAACATCGTCTTTACCAGACGGTCTTCTAAGGACTGGAAGGTAATCACGCTGATCCGGCCGTGAACATTCAGGAGGTCAAGGGCCTGTTCGAGCGACTCCTCCAGGGCTCCCAGCTCATCATTGACGGCGATCCGAATAGCCTGAAAGCTTTTCTTCGCCGGGTGACCGCCATGCCGCCGGGCCGCTGCCGGAATAGCCTCCTTGATAACATCCACCAGTTCAAAGGTGGTGCGAATTGGCTGATGCTGGCGGCGTTGCTCAATCTTGCGGGCGATCTGCTTGGCAAAGCGTTCCTCGCCATAGCGATAGAGGATCTTAACCAGACGCTCGTACGGCCATTCATTGACCACTTCCATTGCCGATAACGACTGTTCCTGGTTCATCCGCATGTCTAGCAGAGCATCGTGCTGATAACTGAACCCGCGAGCCCCGTCGTCGAATTGGGGCGATGAAACCCCCAGGTCATACACAATCCCATCAATGGTATTTACCCCGCGTTCGTTCAAGGCCGCCTTAAGATGGCGGAAATTGTCCTCCACCAGAGTCAGCCTGCCCGCTGCAAGTGCCGAAGCCAGGTGTTGTTTGTTATAGTCAATGGCCGTCTTATCCTGGTCAAACGAATAAAGGTGGCCGATGGTCAATTGTTTGAGGATTTCACCAGAATGACCACCACCACCAAGGGTTGCATCAACATAAGTACCAGCTGGCTGCAGATTTAATCCTGCTACGGCCTCATGTAATAAAACCGTTACGTGCTTAAATTCTGCCATCAACTTGCACTCCTTTTAAAAATCAATATTCAGGTCCTCAGCAATCTCATCGAAGTTATCCGCGGTATCGGCATTGTAGGCGTCCCACCGGTCGCTGTCCCAAATCTCTAAACGATTGGAAACTCCCACCACCATGCACTTCTTGCTCAAATCAGCGTACTTAACAAGCGGGTCCGGAATGTTGATCCGACCCTGCTTGTCAAGCGTGCAGACGGTGGCGGCAGAGTAGAGAAAGCGGACGAATGCCCGCGCATCACGCTTGGTCAACGGCAAGGCCTTCAGTTTTTGCTCTAAAAGCTGCCATTCACTCATCGGATAGCCGAAAAGGCACCCATCCAGACCCCGGGTAACCACAAATTGGCTACCCAACTGGTCACGAAACCTTGCCGGGATGATCAGCCGTTGTTTGGTGTCAAGCGTATGCTGATATTCACCCATCAACAAGCCAGTCATCCCCTCTAACCACTTTATAGGATAAGTCTACCACAATCCCCCACTTCTCTCCACGATATTTCCAAATTTTATTATAATAAAAAGCGGCGGAATCTGTTCAATTTCCGTCGCTTTATTTAATGAATATTAATTATTATTTTATCAAACTAATGGCAGGTTCCCGCTGAATAGCGAGGCAATGAACACAATTCCCGCATAAAGCAGCGACCAGTTCCAAAATACTGGCCAATACCGCCGATAGATGAACTCATGGTTGTGAATCAATTGAATGAAGATCAGGCCCAGGGCCAGCACCATCCACAGGACAATCGGGTAGGCCGCCCAGTACATCCCCAGATTGATAAAACTCATTATCCAGAAGACGAACACCCAAATATAGCGACAGACCCGCCGCACCCGCGCTCCGGGGTTAATCCGCCGTACTAGACGGGTCAAAGCCCACAGCAGCAAAACAATCACCAGCTGCATTATGATACGATGATAGTCGACCAACACTTTTCTAGCCACCTTAAAATTAATTGTTCTTAGTCTACCATAAATTTAGTATTCTGTTTGAAAGCTGGTAGTAAAATGCGGTACACTACTAGGAGTTAAATCGTGAAAGGCGGTTAGAGGTTATGCAACGGAAAAAGAAAACACGTTTTCAAAAGATCACCATGGTCGCCATCTGGTTAATGCTGATTGCGATGCTGGGATCACTGATCTTCAGTGCGGTCGCCGCATTGAACCTTATTTAATAGTAAAGAAGCGGTAGCGTACTTAACTGCGCTACCGCTTCTTTTTATTTACTTTGGCTGATCGGGCTTTTTATAGACCTCACGCGGCTTCGAACCATTAGCTGGGCTAATGTAGCCCCGCTGCGCCATGTCGTCAATGATCCGGGCCGCCCGATTGTAACCAATCCGGAAACGGCGCTGGATCAGGGAGGTCGAGGCCCGCTGTTCCTGAACCACGAAGTCTAAGGCCTCCTTGAAGAGGGGATCCTCATCCTCCTTCACGGCTTCTTCAGCCATCTCCTGGTCGCTGACCACCATCTGCTTGTCGTACTCAGCTGGCTGCTCCTGCTTGATGAAGTCGATCACGGCCTCCACGTCCTGGTCGGAAATGAACGCCCCTTGGACCCGGACCGGCTTGTTTTGGTCGATCGGTTCAAAGAGCATGTCACCACGGCCGAGCAACTTTTCTGCCCCGTTAGAATCCAGAATGGTCCGGGAATCAACCCCGCTGGAGACCGCAAAGGCAATCCGCGATGGGACATTGGCCTTGATCAAGCCGGTGATGACATCCACGGACGGGCGCTGGGTTGCCAGAATCATATGAATGCCGGCGGCCCGCCCCATCTGGGCAATTCGGACGATGGCGTCTTCGACATCATTAGAAACCGTCATCATCAGGTCCGCCAGCTCATCGACCACGACCAGGACCAGCGGCAATGATGGCTGCTGATCATCGGGATGGGCATTATTCTGCTGCTGAACCAGGTGGTTGTAGCCCTTGAGGTTGCGGACCCCAAACTTGGCGAACAGCTCATAGCGGCGTTCCATCTCTGAAACGACCTTGCCCAGCGCCCGGGCCGCCTTCTTCGGCTCTGATACTACCGGGCTGAGGAGGTGGGGAATGTCATTGTAGATACTCAGCTCGACCTTCTTCGGATCGATTAAGAGCATCTTAACCTGGTGCGGCTTGGCCTTAAGCAGGATACTGGTCAGGATGACGTTGATGGCCACCGACTTCCCGCTCCCGGTTGCCCCGGCAATCAGGAGGTGCGGCATCTTGGTCAGGTCGGCCATCTCGACGTCTCCGGTGACGGTCCGGCCGAGGGGAACATCCATCGGGTTATCATCCTGCGGGGCCGCCTCAAACATGTCGCGGAAGCCCACGGTCGCTACCTGCTGGTTCGGCACTTCGATCCCAATCAGAGACTTGCCGGGGATCGGCGCCTCAATCCGAATATCCTTGGCGGCCAGGGCCAGGGCCAGGTCATCGGCCAAGTGGGTGATCCGGCTGACCTTAACCCCAACGGCCGGCCGCAGTTCGTATTTAGTGACGGATGGTCCCAGGCTGACGTTCTCAACCGTCGCGTCGACGTTGAAGGACTTCAGGGTTTCCTGGAGGATCTTGGTGTTCTTCTTGATGTTCTTCAGGTCTGCCTGCTGGTCCGTTGACTTGACCTTGCTCAACAGGTTCAGCGGCGGCAACTGGTAGTCCTTATCTGCCTGGGCCGATGCTCCCGCCAGGGCAAGTTCCGGCTGTTCGTCGTTCGTACTCTCTGCGGCGTCGTTCTCCTGATGGTCGCTGGCCACCGTAATCTTAGGCTCGCTCACCGGCGTCGTCGGCTGAGGAGCTGGTTGCGCCTGCTTGACGGGCGGCGTGGTTGGCTGTTCATCAGGTTCATCATCGTCGTCACCCTTGAAGAAGTCCTGAACTTTCCGGCCAATTGATGGTCCGGATGCTGGCGTGGCCGGAGCCGTCACCCCGGGCTGCTTCACCTTGGCTGATAGCTGCTGGCCGCCGGCATGCAGGGCCGCCAACATTCGTTGTACTAAATGGCCGCAGAGCCGCAGAAAATCCCGCCATGGCAGGGCAAAGAAGATTACCACCCCGCTGATCATCAGCAGCCAGGCAAAGATGGCGGTGCCGACCCGGTCGACCAAGACGTCACAGGCCGCATAGAGGTAGGCGCCCAGCATTCCCCCACCGATCGGCAGGGTGCTGTCGCCGTTGAGCAGGGCCTTGCTCAGGTTGCTCCAGGTAACCGCCGGGATCTTAGCATGGACGTTTAACTGGTTCATCATCAAGACGTGCAGCCAGATCAATAGTCCCAGGTAGCAGATTACGGCCCCAGCAATTCGCCGGGGACTGAAATGCAGCCAACGGGCATAGAGGGCAAAGCCAAACCCATAGAGCAGGACAATCAGCATCAGAGCCGGGTAGCTCGCCCCAACCAGGAGCTTAAAGGCCCCCTGAATGACGGCTCCTAAGACACCAAGGTTGAACAGCCCCACCAGCATCAATAGGACCACGATGATCCCCACTAAGTTGTTGATGAGCCGGTGCTGTTTGGCCGCGGAACCGCGTCGTGAGCGGCGCCGTTTTGTTGTTTTCTTTCGCTGTGCCATACGCCCTCCTCAAACTATTTCAACTTGTCAAAGTGATAGGTGTGTACCCGCGCCAGGCCCGGGAAACTCTGCTGCCGCAGGGCCTCATAGATGACAATGGCAGCACTGTTGGAGAGGTTGAGGGCCCGGATGTTGTTGTCGTTTTGCGGGATCCGGATAGCATTCTCCGGATAGCGCCGCATGAATTGCTCGGGCAAGCCAGTCGTCTCCTTGCCGAATAGGAAGTAATGGTCCCCCTTACTGGTGTAATCCACATCGGTGTAGTCGCGGCTGGCAAACTTAGAAACCAGGTACAGCTTGCTGATGTCAGGCACGCTTTCCACAAACTGCTGGAGGTCATCATGGTAGGTGATCTTGACCTTGTCCCAGTAGTCCAGGCCGGCCCGCTTCATATGCTTGTCATCGGTCGAGAAGCCCAGCGGTTTGATCAGGTGCAGTTCCGTGTTGGTTCCCGCGCAGGTCCGGGCAATGTTACCCGTGTTGGCAGGAAACAGCGGTTCAAACAATACAATATGGTTGGTCATAACTAAAAACTCCTCAGAAAAATAAAAAAAGCAGGGTCTCGGTGTGGGCACGGCGAAACGCTGCTTTAATGAAGTACTCTTTAGCAGTTACCAACGAATCTGTTCGATGTCAACTGCTAAACGATTTCTCATATGAGACTTTAGCACTATTTTGTCGTTTATGCAAACATTTTATTAAGATTTTCTAGTAATTAATAAACTGACGTCAACCGTCACTTGGTGGAACGCTGCAAGCTCCGCCGGGGTCAGCTGCTTGGCACCCCGGCCCCAGTGCAATGGTGTCATCTCAACCAGGGCCGCTTGCAACCCGTCCGGGATCGAAAACTGGTAGCGAACCCGCTGCGTCTGGCAATTCGGGTAATGCTTGGCAAACAACTCCTTAACCCGGGAATTATCATAACTGACATGTTGGTCTTCATCGTCGTACAACAGCTGACGCAGCTCCCCTAGGTAGTCGGCATTGGGAATCACCTTGACCAGTGTCCCGCCCGGAGCCAGCACTCGGTTGAATTCCGCGTAGTCCGACGGCGAGAATAGCTCGACGATGGCGTCAAACGAGTGATCGTTAAACGGCAGCTGCCGCAGGTCCGCCACACAGAAGAAGGCCTCCATTGCCAGTTGCGTCGCCAGCGTCACCCCCGCCTTGGAGATATCAAAACCCACCAGGCAGTCGTCCAGGCCCGGTCGCAATGATGCCAGCTGGTAAAGCGGCGTTCCCTCACCCGTCCCCACGTCCAGAATCTTCAGCGTCCGGTTCGGCAAAGCCTTCGCAATCGCTTGGATGATCGGTTGAAACAGACCGGCCGTCAGGAGCTGGCGCCGGGCCAGGAACATCTCCCGACCGTATTCCGTGTCGGCCGCCCCATTCAGGAAGTGCAGGTAGCCGTGCTTGTTGAAGTCGATCCGGTGACCCTGCCGGCAGATGATGCTATTCCCCTGCAGTTCAGTAAATGGTTCATGACAGGTCGGGCACCGAAAGAGGTCCAGGTGTCGACTGACAAACTGCCGCTGTTTTTCTATCTTCTTCACATCGATCCGTCCTTTTTAATTTTTCTTAACATTAATAGTTTACCATAGTCATAATTTTGCTATTATATAAGTAAGCATTTTCAAAGGAGGCTCTTACAGTGGAAGAGAATTTTTTAATTGGAACTTATACTAAGAAGGACAGTAAGGGAATCTATGCCGTCACCTTAGACGATGATGCCGGCAAGCTCTCCAACGTCCGGCTGGCCATCCCATCACAGAAGCCGGCCTACCTGCAAGTTGGCAGCAACGACCGGGTTTACGCTATCAAGCAGATCGATGACCAGGGCGGGGTTGCATCCTACTCCCTTAAGGACGACAACGCCAAGATGCTCAGCAAGATCCTGGCCGCTGGTGCCCCACCGGCATACGTTGGTCTCGACCGTGAACGCCACCTGCTCTACAGT
>DWZB01000038.1 GCA_019118405.1 Candidatus Limosilactobacillus gallistercoris | reverse complement strand
CGGATCGTGGTTCAGCATACATATCAAAAGCATTTAATCAATACTTGACCATTAATGGCACATGTCATAGTTACTCTGCACCAGGTACTCCAGCCGATAATGCAGTAATAGAACATTGGTGGGCAGATTTTAAGACAATATGGATAGCTCACCTACCTAAAGCACAGACATTAATAGAATTAGAGCAACAAGTTGAAGCAGGCATTACATACTTCACTGAAAAATTTATCTCGGTGAAAAGAAACGACCTTACCGCAGCAGAATATCGCTTTGGCAAGGCCAGCTAATTTTCATTATTTAAAGTGTCAACTTGACAGGGCACAGTACCCAAAATCCAAATGCTTTTTTATTAGTCTTCAGAAGCTTCCATCGCTTCAAGGATGATCTCCAGGTAGCTGCATTCCTCACGCAAGGACTGCATCTCATCACCGCAGGTCGGCTGAACAGTCACCGTCTGCCCGCTGTGATCATCGGCCGTTGCCTCATTCTGGCAGAGGGCATCCAACCGGGCCTGGGCTTGATTTAATTCTTCTTCGATCTCATGTTTATTACTCACTTTAAACACTCCAAAATCAACTTAGTAAATATTTAAAGCAATTAACAAATTGCAATACAAATACGGTATCATGCTTTATCGAAAAAGTTAACCCTTAAAACGTTACACTTCTGTTACTTTCTGGTGATAATTCTTTAATTTTACTTAACCGTCCCGGCAAAGCTTGGTTCGAAGTACGGGCTGATCGTGTAGGAAGCCACGTTGGTTCCCGGGTGAGCAGCAGCAACGAACTGGTTGTTACCGGTGTAGATTGCACAGTGGTAGGTTGAACCGTGCTGACCCCAGAAGAGGATGTCACCAGGCTGGGCCTCGCTAACCGCGTGCTGGTTGACCTGGCTCTCCAGTGCAACCGTGTTATGCGGCAACTGCTTGCCTTCAGCGTTGGCGTAAACGTAGTCAACCAGACCGGAGCAGTCCATCCCGCTCAGTGAAGAACCGCCCCAAACGTAGGGAACACTGTTGGTGTTGGCAATCTTCACTGCCAGGCTGACAACGGAGCCGGATTGAAGGTCCTGGCTGGCGCTGCTTTGCGGCTGAGCAGGCGCTGGAGTTGCTGCCTGACTAGACTGGGCTGGAGCTTGGCTAGTTGCCTGAGCTTGGGAAGCCGGCGTCTGGGTAGCACTTGAGATAGCCTGAGAAGCAACCGGTTGTGGAGTTGCGGAAGCTGTAGCAGATGCAGGTGTCGTCGGTGCTGGAGCAACAGAAGCCGAAGCAGCAGGTGCTACTGATGATACCGGCGTGGCTAAAGCAACCGGTGCGGTGGTATCTGCTGTTGACGTCCTTGATGCTGAGGAAGTTGATTCTGACGTTGCAAATGCAGCGGCATCTGAGGCGACGGTTGAAGCTGAAACCGTATTTGCCTGACTGGCTGCAGGTGCGTCTGAGGCAACCGCACTAGCACTGTTAGTGGCAGCAGCTTCCGTCATTTGGGTAGCAACAGAGGCACTGGCTGGCAGTGCAGAAACAGCACTGGTGTTAGTGGTATCTGCGGTGCTGCTTACGGTATTACCGTTGGCGCTGGCGGTGTCGGTTGCGTCAGATTGTTGGTCCGCATTAGCTGATTGAACGGCACCAGCAGGTTGAACCGGCGTCTGCGTTGCGGCAGCATCCGTCGTCATTTGCTGAGCGTCCTCTGGTGCGGCACTAACTGCTGGCGCAACGCTAGCAGCAGAAGCAGCATTGACCGCTGGAGCTGGTGAGCTGACAACCGGTGCAGCTGGGGTAACCACGGCACCTTGACCATTAACAATCAATTGCTGGCCGATGTAAAGCTGGTCACTGGTCAGACCGTTCCATGCCATCAGCGTAGCAACAGAAACATGGAAGTTTTGCGCGATTTTGCTTAAGGTATCACCGGGCTTGACGGTGTAGCGGCCATTCTCGTCCGCCTGCATCGTCGTATCGTTGCCTGGAAGTGTCAGCTGTTGGCCAGCGTAGATCAGGTCGACACTATCGCTGACCTTCTTGATAGTGTTAGCATTAGCATTTTCTAAATCGGAGACGGTGGCGTGATGCTCTTGGGCGATCTTCCAGACAGTATCCCCCGCCTTAACAATAACGTGGTTGGCACTAGCAACCTGGGTTGATACCGCAAGTGCTCCTAAGGTACCAATTGTCCCTGCCAACACGTGACGAACAGCTGAACGATGGTGTGCTCGTTTTACCATAAGCAAAACTTCCTTCCTAAGAATCATTTTATACAAAAATTAATAAATTAGTTAATCATACAGTATTAACTGTAGCATCATTTGGATCAATAGTATAGCGAACATCTGGTCAAATTTTGAAACTAGCTGGACAGATTCGCTGATAACGACTATTTTGTCAGGAGTTCAAATACACGGCGATAGTCATCCGGTGTCACCATTCCCGCTTCAAGGCGCTGTTTTTGAACCATCTCATTGATGACCGCTGGATCAGTCAGGGCCTGCTGAATCCGGTGGACCAGCGACTGGCCAGCTCCCTTGGAGAAGGTATTCTGCAGGGCAACGTACTGGTCCTGATGGATGGTCGAGTCAAACCCCAGAATCAGCATATCCTGTTCAAAGGCCCGCCGCACCGTGTCCAGCACCTCGTCACCATAGTTGATGTCGAGCAGGATGTCGTCGTCACCGAAGAGTGCCTCGAGACGGGACAGGCTGATATTAGGATAGATCGTCACGTTGTCGTGCTCCCCGAACGCCAGCAGCTTAGCCGACATGGCCGTCAGGACGGCGATATCGAAATGGACCTTTGGCAGGACCGTCACAATCGTCTGGAGCTGCTCAAGCTGGTCCGAATTGGTGACAATCAGGGCCCGTGCCCGCCCCAGATTCTGCCGCCGCTCTGGGTAGATCATTCCCAGGTAGTGAAAATCAACATTGTCGCTGGATAGCTGTACCGCCCGCTGGTGCCAATCCCGGTAGTGCTGAAAGATGATGTGCTTAGTGCGGGTCGCTGCTGTCATTAAATACCGCATGTTCCCCGGCACCTCACCAGTCAGCGGTTCGTGCCAGAACAGGGTATCCGCCCCGGCCCCGGCCAGGCTCAATGATACCTGGTAAGACTGGTTCAGAGTATTGTACAGTACCCGATCTAGGTCGTAGCGCTGCCGCTCCAGGTAGAAGCGCCAGAAATCCGTTGCCGTACTAAAACAGTAGCACTGGTCACGGTCATCCAGAATCAGGAAGCCGTTGAGCAGGTTGCGGAAGACATACTGGTGCCCATCGCCTGCAAAGTACTTCCGGAGCACCGCCTGCCCATGGTCATAGATGGTCTGGGCAAAGCGGTAGCCCCCAGCTGTGTCCAACCATTGGACCGCCTTGACGATCCGTCGGTTATCCTGATGCCAATACTCAATGTTGGCCTGCTTCCTGCTCTGGTGATAAACGCCGGCCTGGTACTGATCACCGATAACGCGCCAGTACCGCGGAACCGGCAGGTGGTCGAAATACAGTCCCGGCCGGCCCTCGTCAAAGTGGCCCAACGTCCGCCACGGTGAATCAATATCGGCAGGCAGGAAGCCATCATCGGCCCTCACCACGGCAGGAAGCTCGATTCCAGCCCGTCGTTGAGACGCCAGCAGGTCCGCGGACGCCTGGTCAAACTTTTCAAATAAATTAATCATTACTCAGCCTCCTTAGGAACTGCTGCCACTGCTTGCCAACATTGCTGTCCAGGTAGGATTCCGCCAGCTGGTAGGAGTGTTGCCGGAACGGCGCCAGCGACTCCTGGCTGAAGAGGCGGATGATCCCCTGGGCCAGCTGGTGTACCTTTTACTAATCGGTCCAGCCACCCTTGTAGTCCAGGAGGTAGCCATTACGACCATCGTCGATCATGGTTTGGTTGCCATATGGCACGTCGAAGCCCACCAGCGGTAAGCCCGCACCGATCGCCTCCAGAAGGCTCAGCCCAAAGCCCTCCCCCGTCGAGGCCGAGGCGTAGGCCGCGTACTGCGGATAGATCGTGGTCAGGTCCTGCTGTCCCTTCAGGTGAATATAATCTGCGGCGTGCGCGTCCGCAATGATCTTCTGCAGCTTCGCGTAGTCCACCCCCTGACCATAGATGTCCAGGGTCAACTCCGGCAGCGTCTGCCGCGCCTCAATCACCGCCCGGACAAGCCAATCGAGGTGCTTCTCCGGGGCCAGGCGGGAGGCCGTGATCAGCAAGAATGGCCGCCGCGGCTCGGCCGGATGGCGCAGCTGCTTAGGGCTGCCCACCGGGATCACCGCACTCTGCGGCCGGCAGTGATTAAATGCCACCTGCTGCTGCACAAACAGGTCGCGCTGCTTAGCCGTCGAAAACAGGAAGCAATCGATATCCTCCGCGTGGCTAAACTGATACTCGTAGTACTCGTTCCACAGGACATTATTCCCGCTGGTCGGAACATAGTGGTCGGCGTGGATCGGCACGACCAGCTTGGCCGGGCCGTGATTCTCCATGATCAGCTCCCCGTTCGCCAGTTGCTTGTCCTCATCCAGGCGGTCCATCATGATGACGTCGCCCGGCTTAAAGTCCAGTCGCCGCAACATCTCCCGGTAGAGGGCATCCTTGGACGGCAGAATCCGGTGATCAGCAAATTCAAATGTCTCCTGACCATTATTGAAGTGTTGCGTGTAGGCCAGACTGCCATCCTCATTGTAGGAGTCCCGGGCCACGATGAGATTCTGCTCAGAACGACCATAGTAGTAGGTGCTGGCATAGCGAACGTAGGAGTAGGAGTCATCCTGGATCAGGTGACCCTGGTGGAAATAGAGTACCCGGTCAATCGTCTGCTGCTTGGGGTCCACCACTCGGGCCTCAGCCATCACTTCCCCACAGGCGTACTGGACCCGCTGGCCGCCATCCAGAACCTTTTTGGTAAAGCCTGGGGCCAGTTGTTGCTCAAATTCCTGCAGGCGGTAGGTTGTCGGGGCGATCTTGACGTCGGTGAAGAAATTGTACAGCCAGATGATCTGGTCGTCATCCAGACCCAGGTTGCTCGCCAGGGCCTCAAGGTTATTAGCAGGGAGAATATTAGAAAAGATAAATTTGGCTGGAATCCCCAGACGTTTGAGGATCTTGGTGCGGTAGGCTTGGGCAATCGGCTGATTATTTTGTGTTAAACCAATCGATACATTCGTTGCTACATTACTTTGCGAATTATTCTTGACTGCTGAAGAAGCTGGTGATGAGACAGCCAAACTAGCCGCAGCTTGATCAGCAAGGGGTCCCGTTTGGCCCTCTATTGCCTTATACAATCAATAAGAAAAAATAATTTTGTTTAACATATGATTATTTCATCATTTGTGTATTCGAAAGTGCTTCCATTACGAAAAAATCGCCACTCTCTGTTAAGAAAGTGACGATTTTTTATGCATTTAGATGAGATTATCCTTAACCAGGCATTCAGCATTTTCAACCGTGTTCCAGGCGGCCCCCTTCAGGAGGTTATCAGCCACGACCCACATGTTGAAGGAGCCGGGGTTCTCCTCGTCAGCCCGCAGACGACCGACGAAGGTGTCGCGCTTGCCAACGGCGTTCAGTGGTTGCGGGTAGACCTGGTGAGCAGGGTTATCCTGCAGAACCACACCCGGAGCCCCCTTCAAAGCTTCCCGCAGCTGGTCCACGGTCACGCTTGGGTCATCGACCGTGAAGTAGACCGTTTCCCCATGGGCAATCGGCACAGGAACCCGGACACAGGTAGCGGTGACCTTGATGTCCTTGGCGTTCATATCGCCCAGCATGATCTTCTTGGTCTCGTGGATCATCTTCCATTCCTCATGGGTGTAGCCGTTGTCCTCAAAGACATCGATCTGCGGCAGGAGGTTGAAGGCCAGCGGATAGTGCTTCTTGTCCCCCTTGGTTGGCAGGATCTCGGCATCGTCTTGGATGTCCTTGCCGTCCAGGTAGTCCTGGGCTTCCTGCTTCAGTTCATTCAGGGCCGATTGACCGGCACCGGAAGCAGCCTGGTAGGTCGAGACGATGACCTGCTTGAGGCCGAACGCCTTGCGGATTGGTTCCAGGGCCACGACCATCTGAATGGTTGAGCAGTTCGGGTTGGCCACGATTCCGTGATGGTTCTTCAATGCCGCTTCGTTAACCTCAGGGACGACCAGCGGCACATCCGGTTCCATCCGGAAGGCACTGGTGTTATCGACACAGACGGCGCCGCGCTTGACCGCTTCCGGCAGCAGCTTCTTCGAGACGCTCCCACCAGCAGATGACAGGACCAGGTCGATCCCTGCAAAGGAATCCGGAGTAGCCTCCTCGACCGTGATCGGTTGGCCCTTGAACTGGAGCTGCTTGCCGGCAGACCGGCTGGAGGCCAGAAGCTTCAGGCTCTTGACCGGGATGGTTGATTGTTCCAGCTGCTGAATCATGCGGGTACCAACCGCACCGGTGGCCCCTAAAATTGCGACATTATATTCCTTACTCATATGACAATTCTTCTTTCTCTCTGTGCTAAAGGATATTCTCCAGGCCAATCACCAGGTGGTCCAATTGGTCAATCTTCTCTAATGCAACCTTGACCCCGCTCATGAAGGACTGACGGTCAAAGGAGTCCTGCCGGATGGTCAGCGCCTCGCCGGCACCCCCGAAGAGGACTTGCTCATGGGCGATGTAGCCCGGCAGGCGGACGGCGTGGATCTTGATGCCGTGGTAGTCACCACCGCGGGACCCTGGCAAGCTCTCCTGCTCATCGGGACTGGTCTCGTGTTCTTCACGCACCTGGTCGATCAGCTTGGCCGTGCTCAGGGCCGTCCCGGATGGGGCATCCTTCTTGTCGGCGTGGTGCATTTCAATAATCTCAACGTCCGGGAAGTAGACCGCGGCCTCCTTGGCAAACTTCATCAAGAGAACCGCGGACATCCCGAAGTTCGGGGCGATCAGGCCGCCCAGGTGCTGCTGGTCGCTGAGCTGGACCAGTTCCTCTTCCTGATCGTCAGTCAGCCCGGTCGTGCCGACGATCGGCCGCATCCCGTGCTGGATGGCAAACTTGACGTTTTCGTAGACGGCATCTGGCAGGGTAAAGTCGATCCAGACATCCGCAACGCCGTTTTCAATGTCAGCCAGCTGGTGGTAGACCTTCACCGTGGCGTCCAGGTGATACTGAGCAGCCTGGTCCGCGACCAGGTGGGGTGCCAGGACGGCCGTCAGTTGGACATCGGGCAGGGAGTTGACCAGCTCCACGGCCTTCTGTCCCATCGCACCGGCGGCACCGGCAATCAAAACTTTCTTCATGCTTATCACCGTCCTTTTACAAGTCCTGTGGCAGGTCTTGGGTGCTCAGGGAGCCGGCTGGCAGATCCAGGGCACTTTCCAGGGCGTGCTTCTCCTCGTCATTTAAGGAGAGGATTGGTAGCCGGCAGCCGCCAACGTTGAAGCCTTGGGCGTTCAGTACGGCCTTGACCGGTGATGGTGATGGGTACATGAAGAGAGCGGCCATCTTCGGGGTCAGGAGACGTTGCAGTTGACCGGCCTTCTGGTAGTTGCCGACGTACAGCTGGTCGTACATCTGCCGCATTTCCTTGGTGTAGCAGTGGGAAGCCACGGAGATAACCCCGTTGGCCCCGAGGACACGAGCCGTCAATGCCTGGGCGTCCTCACCGGAGAAGATTGCGAAGTTATCAGCAGCGTGTTCAATGATGTATTCCATCTCTTCGAGGGAGGCACACTGCTTGACCCCGGCAATGTTCGGGTGCTGAGACAGTTCCACGACGGTTTCGGCGTCCATCTTGACCCCAGTCCGGCCCGGAATGTTGTAGATAATAATTGGAATCTTGACTTGGTCAGCCACGGCGGTGAAGTGGGCGATCATCCCCCGCTGGTTCGGCTTATTGTACGGCGGCACAACGACCAGGGCGTAATCGATGCCACCAATAGCGGCAACCTCGTTCGTGAAGTCGATCGTCTCCTGGGTGTTGTTAGAACCCGTCCCCGCAATGACCGGAACGCGGCCGTCGACAATCTTGCCGAAGCCTTGGTAGAGCTGGATCTTCTCATCATGAGAGAGGGTTGGGGTTTCACCCGTGGTCCCCCCGATGACGAAGCCGTTGCTGCCGGATTCGATCAGGTGGTTGGTCAAATTCTTCAGGCTGTCAAAGTTGATATGGTTGTCGCCGTCAAATGGCGTTACGATTGCGGTCAGTAAATCTGCGTCTTGTAAAGTTGTCATAATTATTATCCTCCAATTAATTCTCTTGCATCCGGTAGTTCAGAAAACCGGTAATCGCATCGACACCCTTCTGGATGGCGTCCTCGTTAGGCGTCAGGGTTGCCGAGTGGAGTTGTGAATCATCCTCGACCCCAAGCCAGAACATCGTCCCGGGGAACTGGGCCAGCAGATAGCCGAAGTCCTCACCGGTCATCGCCGGCGCAGTCTCGATGAAGTTAACGTCCGGAGCCTGCTGCATGTAGTCGATGAAGCGACGGGTCAGTTCGGGATTATTTTCAACCGGCCAGTAGCCGCCCTGGTTGAGCCCCAGCTTGACTTCCAGTCCAAAGCTGGCGGCGACCCCGTCACAGACGGCCTGCAGGCGGTGGTCGATGTGCTCGATCATCTTCTGGGTCAGGCCGCGGATCGTCCCCTCAATGCGGGTGTGGCCCGCAATGACGTTTCGGATCGTGCCCCCGCGGACCTTGCCCAGGGTGATCACCCCGCTGGCGATCGGGTCGATATTCCGGGAGATGATCGTCTGGACCTGCATGATCAGGCTGGCCGCGGCGACCACGGTGTCGTTGGCATCCTGCGGGTAGGCGGCGTGACCGCCCTTCCCGTTGATGTCGACGTTGACCTCGGTGGTCCCGGCAAACAGGGTCCCCATCCGGCAGCCGATCGCACCGGCGGGCAGGTCGGGGTTATCGTGCAGGCCATAGAATTCATCGGGCCGCCACTTGCCGGCGAAGACTCCGGCCTCGTAGGCCCGCTTGCCGCCATAGTCACTCTCTTCCGCCGGTTGGAAGAAGAAGAGCAGGTTGTCCTTGGGCTGGTGGTCGCTGAAGTAGCTCAGCACCCCCAGAGCCACGGTCATGTGAATATCATGCCCGCAGGCGTGCATGACGCCGGGATGGTGGGAGGCATACGGCAGGCCCGTCTGCTCCGTCACCGGCAGGGCGTCGATATCGGTTCGATAACTGATCGTCCGCTGCGGGGCGCTCCCATGAACCAGGACCAGGATCGCGGTCGGCAGTTCTTCCGGCACTCGGATCTCTAGGTTATCCTGGTTGAATTCTTTGATTACTTTTAATAGGTAGTCATGCGTTTGCGTTTCGTGCAACGCCAGCTCTGGAATCTCGTGGAGGTGGCGCCGCACTTGAATCAGTTGTTCTTCCGTTAACATCTGCTCATCCTACAGCTTTCTGAGGTCGTCTTCGAGCGCCGTCTTGCTCTCGGTCTGCTGGTCAACGTTCTTGATGAACTTGGCAGGAACCCCAGCTACCATGGTGTGCGGGGCAACGTCATGAGTGACGATGGCCCCGGCGGCAACCACGGCCCCTTCGCCGACGTGGACCCCTTCAATCACCACGGCGTTGGCGCCAATCAGGACGTTGTCATCGATCCGGACCGGCTGAGCAGAAGCAGGTTCGACCACCCCGGCCAGGACGGTGCCAGCACCGATGTGGCAGTGCTTGCCGACGATGGCCCGGCCACCGAGGATAGCCCCCATGTCGATCATGGAGTCGGCGCCGATCTCCGCCCCGATGTTGATCGTGGCCCCCATCATGATGACGGCATTGTCACCGATCAGGACCTTGTCACGGATGACGGCCCCCGGTTCGATCCGGGCGTTGATCCCCTTCAGGTCCAGCAACGGAACGGCGGAGTTGCGGGCGTCGTTTTCAATGTGGTAATCTGCGATCTTGTCTTTGGCCTGGCCAAGGAAAGGCTTGACAACGGACCAGTCACCGAAGATTACCCCGCTGTGGCCCTCGGTGAAGTGCTGAACCCCAGCCGGGAACTCCAACCCCGCCAGGTCCCCGCGTAGGTAAACCTTAACGGGTGTTTTCTTGGGAGCGTTGCCGATGTAGTTAATAATTGCTTGTGCGTCTAATTCTGCCATGT
>DWZB01000037.1 GCA_019118405.1 Candidatus Limosilactobacillus gallistercoris | reverse complement strand
AATGCGGATGAAGGGACTTGAACCCTTACATCAAAAGATACAAGATCCTAAATCTTGCGCGTCTGCCAATTCCGCCACATCCGCATATGGAGGATACAGGGCTCGAACCTGTGACCCTCTGCTTGTAAGGCAGATGCTCTCCCAACTGAGCTAATCCTCCGAGAAATTAATTAAACTGAAACAAATCAGCTTAATTAATATATCATCATTTTACTAACCTGTCAAACTCTATTTAAGATTTAATTCTGTCAGCTTCTGATCAATCATCTTAAGAACTTGCTGTGCCGCCTGCGGATCCTCGACAAAGTCATACTTATCCCCATCGATCAGCATCTTTGGGCTCTCATCATAGCGCTTGTACCAGTCGACATAGCGCTCGTTCAGGTTCTTGTAGTAGTCGTACAGGGATGGATCATTGGCGATCTGTTCATATGACCGGCCGCGCTTCTTGATCCGCTTCAGCATGGTGTCAAAAGAGATCTGAATGGTGATCAAAAGGTTCGGGGCCTTCTGGTGAACCTGGTCCGGCAGTTCCTCCATCATGTTGTTCAATAATGATGAGTAAATATCTGATTCGGTCTCAGTAGCCCGACCCATGTCAGCGTTCAGCTTAAACAAGAGGGCATCCTCAAAGATCGACCGGTCCAAAACGTTCAGATCGTTGCTGTAGGATTCCTTGATCTCATCCAGCCGCTTGTTTAAGAAGTAAATCTGCAAGAGGAAGCCGTACTTCTTCGGGTCCTTGTAGAAGAGCGGCAGAATCTTGTTTCCCTCGACTGATTCATAAAATGCCTGGCTGTGCAGATGGTTAGCTAAGAGTTGCGTCAAGCTGGTCTTCCCAGCGCCAATTGTTCCGGCTAAAGCAATCATTAATCATTTTCCCTTTCATAATTAGAGTCTTAAAAAACACACGATTACAATTTTAACACTAAAAAAGAAAATGGCCACCCGAAAGTGACCATATTTTGTGGTTAATAATTATTTATCCTCATCATCTGGTGCCACGTACTTTTCACCCTTAGTGCTCCGCGACAGGTCTACCTGATCCAATGGAATAATGTGGGTCCGGTAACGAACCTTGTAGTAGATGAACAATACCAGGAAGATTGGCACACTCATATAGGAAATAAGGATGTTTTGCCAATCCCACTTGATGAAGGCGTCCACGTTTTGTCCACAGATAACGATGAAGCAGAGGACAAAGGCAAAGATCGGGCCAAACGGAAAGAATGACGAGCGGTACTTCAAGTCGTTAAGGTCCCGGCCCTGGGCAAGGTAGGCCCGGCGGAACCGCCAGTGTGAGGAGGCAATCCCCAGCCAAGCGATAAACCCGCACAACCCAGAAGCATTGATCAGGTAGTTATAAGCCTGTGGGCCGATAAACTGGGTCAAGTAAATTAAGGTTGAAACCAGCATTGTCCCCAGCAGGGCGTAGATCGGAATCCCCTGCTTGTTAATGTAGCCGAAGAAGCGCCATGCGTAACCTTCACGAGCTTGGGAGAAGAGCATCCGGGTGGAAGCGTAGAGGCCTGAGTTGGCAGAAGAAACCACCGCCGTCAGGATAACCGCGTTCATGACACTGGCCGCAATCGCCAGCCCCGCCCGCTTAAAGACAATGGTGAACGGACTCATCGTGATGTTGGAAACATTTTGGTTTAACAGGTTCTTGTCGGTGTACGGCAGGATACATGCAATTACGAAGATCGTGCAGATGTAGAAGATCAGGATCCGCCAGAAGGTCGAGTGGATGGCCTTGGAGACGGAAACTTCTGGAGTGGCCGCTTCACCAGCCGTGATCCCAACCAATTCAGTTCCCTGGAAGGAGAAACCGGCGATCAGGAAGACACTGATGATGGCAGGAACCCCGCCGACAAATGGGGCCTTCTTGTAGTGGAAGTTGCTTACTCCCACGGCGTGTCCGCCCATGATTCCGAGGATAATCGCTACCCCGACAATCAGGAAGACCACCACGGTAACGATCTTGACCAGGGCTAACCAGTACTCCGTTTCACCATAGGAACGAACGGAGAGGTAGTTGATCAAAAAGATCAATGCCAACACGGTGACACTGAAGATCCATTGCGGAACCGATGGCAGCCAGTAATTCATAATAATCCCGGCCGTCGTCGCCTCCACTGGAATCGTAACGGCCCAATTCAGCCAGTAGTTCCACCCCATGGCAAAGCCAAGGGCGGGGTCGATAAACTTAGTAGCATAGGCGGAGAAGGACCCGGTCAGCGGCATGTAGGTTGCCATTTCCCCGAGACTGGTCATTAAGAAGTAGACCATTATCCCCATCACGATATAAGCGACTAGCGCCCCACCAGGTCCGGCCGTCGAGATCGCTTCACCACTGGTGATGAAGAGCCCGGTCCCGATCGTCCCCCCGAGGGCAATCATTGAGAGGTGACGTGTCCGCAGCGACCGATGAATGTGGCCGGTGGAGTGGTCACTTTGACTTGTTTCTGCCATATAACTCATTCCTCCAAATAGTAAATAAAAAAGTCTTCCAACGGGACGCCCCATCAGAAGACCTGGTAATAACCACGGTAGTTCTTTTTTGGAAGCGCCCCGCATTTTAGCGACAGTCCATAACTTCTTCAGTCATGACCCAACAGATCGTCGGAATAAGCCGGCATCTGTTTCGGCATCCCTTCCTTTCACCCGCCGTGCGGTGCTCATTCACCTGTTGCGGACTACTGATAAGAGATGCAACCTCTTCATTGTTTTCTAATTATACTCTAATATTTGATCAGTGCAAGGACTTTTTGAAAAACCACTTGCCCTGCTCCCCATCGTCAGTCTCCTTAGCGAAACCGTTCTTGATCAGGATCCGCTGCGACCCGATGTTGTCATCATCCACCGTTGCCCGCAAGCAGTTTCCTGGTAGCAGGCGATCACAGAGCAGGCCCACTGCTGCCGTCATGATGCCCTTTTCCCAGTCGGTCCGGCGGAGGAGGTAGCCTAGTTCCCAGCAGGTCGCCGTGACTTGTTCAAGGGTCATGATCCCCACGATCTGCTTGTCACAACGAATCGTCAGCAGGTGCGTACTTTGCATCAGCATGGCCACCGCGGTTGGATCAGGTACGACCATCAGGTGGGCCCGCCGCTGCACAAGCGGATCAGCCAGAATCGCGGCAATTGCCGGACTATCACTAGGGACAGCCATATTAATCTGAACTTCTGGCATTATTTCCCCTCCTTAAAACAAAAACGAGACTGGTAAGAAAAAATTATTCTCTGCTAGTCTCAATATTACTATATTTCAGAAGTTGATAAAAACGAGATTGCTCGTAAACGTGGTGCCCAGGCCACGTAGAGCCACTCTGCCACTTGAAGCCAGGCGTAGGCCAGCAGCATGGCACTGATGGTGTCGAATGGCCAGTGAGCATACAGGTAAACCCGGGAAACCGCCAGGAAGAAGACCACAAAGACGATCAGCAGCTGGCAGATGGTTCGGGTGGCGTGCTTGCGAATCAGCGGAACCACGATCAGCAAGAGGATGGCCGCTACCAAGAAGATCCCCAGGGTGTGACCGCTCGGGAAACTGTAGCCGTCATCGGCTGCAAGGTGTTGTGCCGGCCGGGCCCGCTTGACAATGTGCTTGAAGATCTCGCCAAGTACATCACCGCCGATAATTGTCCCCAGAGCCCACAGTGCCGGAATCTGGTAGTGTTTGAGCCACAGAACAACGGCAATAATAAGTACCCAGAGCAGGTCCATCTTGGGGCTCGCCAAGAATGACAGCAACGTCATCAAGGCGTGGAACCAGCCCACATTTTCAATCCGCTGTCCGGTAAACAGCGACTGCAGGACGGCATCGATCATGGTGACGACCGCTGAATTAAACTTAATAAGCAGCATTAGAATGATAAAAGCACCACCACTAATGGCAAAGCGCCACCACCGGTGCTGATCACGTTCAATAAACATATTTAATCTCCTATTTTAGTATTTAACATTAACTTAGTATACCACACTGCCCCAGTATCAACGGTTCTTTTTCACAATTTTCCAGTGATGGTAGTGGATAATTCGATTTAACAATTCGCCCAGTCCAAAGCCCAGAGTAATCGCACCGACAATAACCACCACCTGGTAAAAGTAGACCGTAACCAGGTGGTAGTTCCCAATGGCAAAGTTGCGCACCATCTTGTAGGCCTGCCCACCGGGGACAAAGGGTACTAGGGCGGGAACCTCAAAGACGATTGCCGGCATCTTCTTATGCTGCGCAGCCCACCGACTGCAGATGGCAATCAGGATGGCCGCCGTCAGGTTGCTGAAGGCCAGTCCAACCATCTCCTGATAATACATCACCCAGTAGATCACCCAAACGCCCCCGCCGATGATCCCGGCCACATTGTAGGCACGAACCGGAATATGGAGCAGGATCCCGAAGCAGACCGTTGAGATATAGGAGAGGAAAAACTGGAGAAGAAGGTTTAACCAATAATGCATTTTCCTACTACCTCCTAAGTAAAGTGCAGGACGATCACAATCGCGCTGCCGATCGAGACCGCTGTCAGGACCGCCTCAATTCCCCGGGTCGGGCCGCTGATCAGGTTCCCCGACACCAGGTCACGGGCGGCGTTGGTCAGCGGGATCCCAGGAACCAGTGGCATCACGGCCCCAATGATAATATCGTTGACACTGTGGGCCCAGCCGGTCTTGACCATCAAGACGGCTAAAAAACCAATCACCAGGGACGAGCAGAACTCCCCGAGGTACTGAATCTTGAACTTGCGGATCATGTATGAGAAGACGGCATAGCTGATTCCGCCATCGATGAAGCCCACCCAGGAGTCCCGGTAGTCACCCGTAAAAACGATCATGAGGGCCATGCTCAAGACAGCAGCGGCCAAGGCTTCCACTAGGTTCTGGTACCGGTACGGGCCCTGGCGATCGACCCACTTCAATTGGGCATATGCTTCGGGCAGGGTGATCAGCCCCTGGGACATTTCCCGGGAAATTTCATTCACGGCCGTTACCTTGCTCAGGTCGTTCTTCCGCCGCCGAATATTCATCACCATGGCATTAGGCAGGTTGTTGGCCCCGAGGACGATTCCGGTTACCGTGGTGAAGGCCTGAAAGTCCTGGAGACCGGCCGCACGGGCCATCCGATGCAGGGTATCATTGACCCGTTCCATGTTGGACCCATTTTCAATGAGGAGCCGGCCGGCCAGGGAACACGTCCGGAGTGCCAGGCGCCGACGTTTTTTCGTTAGCATATGCCCACTTCCTTCAAAATGACTCTAATTAAAAAGTACCACTAACAATTTAACTTGTCAGCAGTACCCTTTAGATATTTATGATAAGGAAGTGATTCCGCACCACTATTTGATAAAGATATTCTGTGCGGCCTTGTAGGAAACACTGATCTGGTGGTCGTCGCCAGCCTTGGTGATCACAATCGGCCCTTCAAATGGTTCGTGCCGGATAACCTTGACCTTGTCCTGTGGCCGCAGGTTGAGCTCTTCGAGGTAGGTCAACAGTTCATGATTATCCAGGAAGCGCTCCAATTCAACCTCTTCACCATCGTCAGCGTCCGCCAGCAAGCGGTGGCTGACATCCGGAAAGTGGCCATTGGCAGCGGGAATTACCCCGCCATGCGGGCAGTTCTGCGGATGACCGAGGAAATTATCGAGGGCGGTGGCCAGACGATCACTGGTCTGGTGTTCGAGAATCTCAGCCTCCGAGTGCACGTCCGCAAAATTATAATGAAGTTTGTCTACCAAGAAGGTTTCCCAGAGGCGGTGTTTACGAACCAGTTCGGCGGCATAGCGCTGCCCCTTCGCCGTCAGCGTGATTCCCGAGTACGGTTCGTGGACAACCAGTCCCTCATCCGCCAGCTTGGAAATCATCTCGGTGACGGACCCGGCCGCGATGCCGAGGCCTAGTGAAATTTCTTTGTTCGATACCTTTTTGTGACTGCCGCCAAGCTCAAAAATAATTTTTAAGTAGTCTTCCTTCATTGGAGTCAACATCAATTCACCTCTAGATAAAAATTCCGGCCTTCGAACGGTCACGAAAATAAATATACTCCTCGCCAAATATTGAACATAATAATATTATAGCATATCATGAAAGGGTAGTTTGGAAACCCTAACTTTTCAGTTAGTAACATTTAGCTATTATAATGCTATGGGGTTAAAAATTGCAACGCAACAATTTTTTAATTAAAGGAGCGACCATTAATAATGGAAGAAAAGATTACCGGTAAACGTTTCTTAGCGGTTGCCCTGTTGAACGTTTTAATCACCATTGTTGAAATCATCGGGGGTCTGGTTTCCGGCAGTCTGGCCCTGCTATCCGACGCCTTTCACAACATGGGGGATTCCTTCTCAATCGTCCTCGGCTACTTTGCCCAGCACATCGGGGGCCGGCCCGAAACCCGGCAGCGAACCTATGGCTACCGGCGGGCGGAAATCCTCTCGGCCCTCACCAACAGCCTCCTGCTAATCATCATCGCCATCTTCCTGATCGGCGAGGCAATTCAGCGGTTGGATCATCCCCAGCACATCAACGGCGGGATCATGCTGACCGTGGCTATCATCGGTCTGCTCACCAACCTGGCGTCGGCCGTGCTGCTGCATTCCGGCAGTCACAACAGTCTCAACGTGAAGGCGACCTACCTGCACGTCTTGAGCGACGCCCTCTCCTCAGTCGCCGTTATCATCGGCGGGGTCATCCTGACCTTCGTCAATGTGCCTTGGCTTGACCCGGCGCTGACCATTGCGGTGGCCCTCTACATCGCCTACGAATCCTGGCCGATCATTGTACAGACCATCAAGATCTTGATGCAGGAATCACCTGACCTGAACTATGAAGCGATTGCCAAGGATGTCAAGCAGGTTCCCGGTGTTGAGGATGTTCACCACGTCCACGCCTGGATGATCGACGAGCACCGGATTATCTTCTCTGCCCACCTCAACTGCAAGGACTTGCCATTAAGCCAGGTAGAGAAGATCTACAGCCAGGTTGAGGATATTCTCCGCCATAAGTACGGCATCTGCCACATCACCCTGCAGGCGGAATGCAGTCGGGGACGGGATGAGGAACTCTTCAATACCCCCGTCGATGAGGAACACGTTATCAAGGAAGGCGGCTACAAGAAGCACCAGCATTGATGGCGAAATCCGTTATTTTACGAAATTAAACTAAAGAGAGGCCATGACACGGTACTGCCCGTCACGGTCTCTCTTTGTAGTTATTGTAAATAAATCAGAACAGTTTACCAACACCATAGTGGATCGTAATCGTAATCAACCCAATGATGATGTTTCGAATAACGGCAATCTTTACCAGACCGTTCCCCAGCTTAGAGCTGATGAACCCGGTCAGGGCACTGGTCAGAACCACTGCCAGGATCACTGCGTACCACTTGTAGGCTTCTGGGGCGAAGGTCATCGCCATCAGCGGGAACAGGCCCCCAGCCGCAGCACTGAAGAGGGATGAGAATGCCGCATCCCAGGGACTCAGAAAGTGGCCCAGCTCGATGTCATACTTGATCCGCACCATTGTCTCCAGGGGTTTCTTATTCAACAGGTCCTTGGCGATCGCCAGTGAGGTTGCCGGAGTAACACCCTTGTCGACGTAGTATTGCTTGACCGCTTCCAGTTCGCCGGCGAAGTCAGTCTTCAGCAGGTGTTCCTCGGTGTTAACCGCGGACTCCTCGGTATCCCGCTGGGTGGAAACAGAGGCATATTCCCCGCAGGCCATCGAGAAAGCATAGGCCAGCAGGTCGGACAGACCCGCGATAAAGATCGTGAACCGGTTAGTGGTAGCCGCCGCCACGGAGACCAGGACCCCGACAACCGTCAGGATACCGTCGTTAGAACCGAGAACCCCCGCCCGGAGCGTGTTCAGCTTCTCTTCCATTGTTTGCTTTTGTCGTTTGATTTTAGCCATGAACACTCATCTCCTTTAGCGGGCAAACAGCTGCCCAATCAGGTAGGTTACACACATCGTCAAAAGGCCCGCCGTGGCGTTCCGGAGCATCGACTTGACCCGGTTGGCTTTGCTCAATACGGCCGCAAAGTAACCGGTAATCAGCAGGGCAGTCAGAACCGCAACCATGGTGGCAAAGATCCGGATGTTTTCCGGAACCATCGTCACGGCCACCATCGGCAAAATCGACCCGGTTGGGAAAGAGATAAATGAAGCAATTGCGGCCGCGTAAGGACTGGTAAATTCCTTAGGATTGAAGCCGTAGCGCTCCTGGACCACAGTCGACAGGGCATCCTTGTCCATCAATTCCTTAGTGGCCTGGTGGGCTAGCTTAGGGTCGATATCCTGCTTTTCGTATTGCTTCTGGACGTAATTAAATTCCTGCTGGTACTGGTCTTTCAGGCGTTGCCGCTCACTGATCAAAGCCATCTTCTGGGAATCCTTCTGGGTGGAAACCGATACATATTCGCCCATACACATCGAAATGGTCCCGGCCAGGCTCCCTGACAGGCCGGAAATTAAAATCGAGTAGGGATTACTGGTTGCCGCCGCCACCCCAATGACGATTCCGGCAACGGAGATAATCCCGTCATTGGCCCCCATCACGCTCGCCCGTAAGACGTTTACCTTTTGGGCCAATGACATCTTTTTCTTTGGCATAGTTTCGCCTTCTCCTTTATAATTTAGAATCATTATAACATTAAATTGTTGTGCTACAACTATTTTGACAGATAAATTACTGCTAAATTAGAAGCATTCAAAAACTTGTTCACATGGAAAAAGAGGCTGAGAACCACCTCAACCTCTTTTGCATCGTCCCGCTTGGAACAATCTTTTATTCATATGTTTGAACTGCTGTCGTCCGAATAACAAAGACGGACGTCCCCGCATGCCGGGTCATGTAGGAAGCCTGTGAACCAACGGCTTTCCGGTTACCCCACTTACCAATGGAACCAACAACCAGCAGGTCTGGCTGGAAGGCTGGAATAACGTGGTTGCAGATCCGTTCGGCCGGCCGTTCACCATGATCGACAATTGCCGTGATTTTCTTCGGGTCAACACCGTAGTCGATGGCTGCTTGGACGTATTCGTTGATGCGCTTGCGCAGTTCATCTTCGCTACTGTGGACATAGTCTTTATCTAGAATCTGGTAAACGCTGACGTGCCCCGTTTCGAGGATGGAAACAATCCCAATTTCAGAACCGTCACGCTTGGCCTTGTCAACCGCGTATGAAAAGGCAGCCCGGGCGTCTGGTGCGTCATCAACCCCAACGAGGATTCGTTTGAACTTCTTTGGCTTAATTTCGAACATTAGTATACCCCTCTCTATGTTCTCATTTAACGATGAAAGCATTAGCCGCTCGTCTTCGTTAAATTACACCTTTAATGTTACTACTTATCTGCTGTTTGTAAATAATTATTTTGGCTATCCTAAAACAAAAGTCGTACTGATCATACTTTTCCTCGAATTCAGCACTAAATTGACTTTTGACGTTCCTTTGACCGAGAACTATAATTGAGGAGATTGTGCCAATATTGAGGCCATAATTAAGTTTATGTGGATTGGGGAGTATATACCTATGTCAATGATCGAATTCCATAATGTAGAAAAATATTATGGCAAGTTTCATGCACTAAAAAATATCAACCTGACGATTGATAGCGGGGAGACAGTCGTCCTAATCGGGCCGTCTGGTTCAGGGAAGAGTACTTTGATTCGGACAATCAACGGCTTGGATCCAATTCAATCCGGTCAGCTGATCGTCAACGGCTACGACTTATCAGACAAGAAGACCAACATCAATAAGATCCGGCGGGAGGTCGGCATGGTCTTCCAACACTTCAACCTCTACAATAACAAGTCCGTTCTCGAAAATATCATGCTCGCACCCCGGATCGTCCTCAAACGGCCCGAGGATGAGAACCGGGAACTGGCGATGCAACTCCTGGATAAGGTTGGCCTGGCCAGCAAAGCAGACAATATGCCGGCCCAGCTATCCGGGGGCCAAAAGCAACGGATCGCCATTGCCCGCAGTCTGGCGATGAAACCCAAGTGCCTGCTCTTCGACGAACCGACCAGCGCGCTTGACCCCGAGATGATCGATGATGTCCTTGACGTCATGAAGGACATCGCGGAGAACTCCAACATGACGATGCTAGTGGTCACCCACGAGATGAGCTTTGCCCGTGCCGTAGCCGACCGGGTGATCTTCATGGCGGACGGTCAGATCCTTGAAGATGACACCACCGCCAAGTTCTTCGGCGACCACCCCAGCACGAAGCGGGCCCAGGAGTTCATGAGCAAGATCAGCGGGCACATCATGTAAGGGGGTTGCGTCATGAAAAAACTATGGCACATTCTAGGCCTCGGTGCCCTGCTGGCAATGACCCTGCTGACCCTTTCCGGCTGTGGCCAATCGGTTGCCAAACAGGACGTACTGGCGCGCGATGAACAGAGCAAACAGATTACCTGGGGCGTTAAATCTGATACCCGCTTATTCGGTCTGGAAAATATCCGCACCGGTAAACTGGAGGGCTTTGAGATTGACCTCGCCAGGGCGATGACCAAGAAGATCCTCGGCCCCAACGGCAAATGCGTCTTCGTGCCCGTCACCAGTGGGACCCGGGTACCCCTCTTAAAGAACGGAAACATCGACGCCATCATGGCCACCATGACCATCACCCCGGAACGGCAGAAACAGGTCGACTTCACCCATTCCTACTTCGACGCTGGTCAGTCGCTATTGGTTAAGAAGGGCAGTCCAATCAAAAACATCGGTGACCTGAACCACCCCGGCAAGATTGTCCTCGGGGTTTCCGGATCCAACTCCGTGAAAAACGTCGCCAAGGATGCCCCTAAGGCCCGGGTCCTGCAACTGTCCGATTACGCCCAGGCAATGACCGCCCTCAAGTCCAAGCAGGGTGACGCCCTGACCACGGATAACGGGATCCTGTACGGAATGGCCGCCGAGAATCCCGGCTATGAGGTTGTCGGGGGCAACTTTACCAAAGAGCCGTATGGAATTGCCGTCAATAAGAACCAGGCCCGTTTCCGCAACAAGCTCAATTGGGCCCTGCAGGAAGTCGAAAAAGACGGTACTTACAACCGGCTCCTCCTCAAATGGTTCGGCAACGTTAAAGGATTTAATTACCAGGAGATGAAACGCTAATGGCTAACTTAATCGCAACACAATGGCACCCGCTGCTGATGGGGCTTCTCAACACCATTCTCTGCAGCATCATTGCCCTCGCCGGCAGCCTGATCATCGGAACGTTCTTCGCGCTCCTTGAGATTTCCGAAAAGCGGGCCCTGCGGATCATCGGCCGCGTCTACGTCGAGGTTTTTCGGAACATCCCCCTCTTGGTCATCACGATGGCCTTCTTCTTGATTGTTCCCATGTACATCGCCAAGATCAACGGTTTCACGGCCGGGACGATCGGCCTGACCCTCTATACCTCCGCCTTCATTGCGGAAACAGTGCGGGCTGGGATCAACTCGGTTGAGGGCGGCCAGCTGGAAGGGGCCCTGTCCAACGGGATGACCTACCAGCAGGCCATGCGCTACATCATCCTGCCACAGGCCTTCAGGGTCGTGATTCCGCCGCTGGGCAACCAGTTCATCAACCTGGTCAAGAACTCGTCCGTACTGGCCTTCGTGGCCGGCTTCGACCTGATGTACCAGGGAAACCTGATCGCCAACGATACCCTGAAGACTATCCCGACTTACTTCATCGTCGGGATTATGTACCTGATCATCACCCTGCCGCTCAGCTACTACATGCGGCACCTGGAAAAGAAACTAGCTTAGGAGGTGAACGCTGATGCAAAACTTTATTGATGCCTATTCCTGGATCAACATCCGCTTTCTCCTGCAGGGATTATGGGTCACAATTGAGATCTCCGTAGCCTCCATCGTGATCAGTTTCATCGTCGGTACTCTGCTGGGAATCATCCGTTACGAACAGATCAAATATGTCTCCGCAATCGTCGGTTTCATCATCGACATTATCCGGAACCTGCCCCTGCTGCTGATCATCTTCTTCACCTACTTTGGCCTGCCCAACATCGGAATCAAGCCGGAAATCATCCCGGCAGCCATCATGGCGATGTCCATCTTCGAGTCCGCCATGGTTGCTGAAATCGTCCGTTCCGGGCTCAACTCGATTGATAACGGCCAGACGGAGGGCGCCCTGGCTAACGGACTGACCCGGTGGCAGGCACTGCGGATCATTGTCCTGCCGCAGGCAATCAAGAATATGACCCCGGCCCTGGTCAGTCAATTCATTTCCTTGGTCAAGGATACCTCATTGGCTACCATCATCGTCCTGCCAGAACTGATGTACCACGCCCAGATCATTTATGGGCAGAACACCAACTACATCATTCCAATGTTCGTTGCTCTGGCGGTTCTCTACTTCATCGTCTGCTACTCCCTGTCGTTATTGGCAGACTACCTACACCGACACCTCGCTTAAAGAGCTAAAAAGCGGCGCCTGATCTTCGAGTGAGTCGAACGTCAGGCACCGCTTTTATTTATCAACAAACTAAATTTTAATACTGAACCATAAAGCCGAAGTGCTGGTCCTCACCGGTAAGCCGGGCAACGTGCCGTTCCATGACCTTGCGGCGCTGGCCAAACATCATCCAGATGGCAATACCGCCGAAGACAGCCAATTCAACAATCACGCTGACCCAGTCCGCCCAGTTAGTGGTTCCCTTCATCAGATCGGAACCGGTCACGATGAAACTCGTCCAGTCGAGTAGGCCGTGCATCACCATCGTCAACCAGAGCTGGCCCGTGTAGACATAGACGACGGCGAAGAACAGGCCGAGGGCGAAGGCGCTGACCGCCTGCAGGATCGTCATATCCCAGTGCTGCAGGGCGGCATTGGACAGGTGGGCCAGGCCGAACAGCAAGGCACTGGTGAAAATTGCCAGCGGCAAGCGCTGTTTAACGTTGCGCCAGGCATAGAACAAGATACCCAGGACTGCAAAACGGAAGAGGGTTTCTTCCATCACGCCCGCTTCGAAGGCCGACATTGTCAGGTGCCAGCTGGTCAGGTGCAGATTTGGCCACTGACCGACATTGACCCCGGTGAACACGAGGTCAACCACAACCAGCCCCAACAGGATCCACCAGTTGAAGTCCCCGCTCCAGTGCGGACGCAGACCCGGCCAGGAAAGCTTCCAGGCCCGCATGGCCGTCGTCATCAGGATGAAGTAGGCCACGGTCCCCACGGCCCCGGTCGACAGGGCCAGTAAGAGAAAGTGGTTGTCGATCAGGTTAGTTGGCAGGGCCATCAGCGGCAGGAAGACCACCATCACCGTCCAAAACGCAAAGATGAACCGCTCAATGCTGAAGGTTAGTTGACTGCCAATCACACTGGCAAACGGGGCAAACATGATGAAGTAGTAAGCAATCATCAGGGTTACCACGCCCCGGGACGGGAGGTGCAGGAGCACAATTATTTCCCGGGTAATAACATCCCATGCCAAGATCAGGATCAGGGGCTGCGTCAGCGCCTGCAACCAGGCGTTAATTCGTTTAACAACCGCGGGCAGCTGTTCCCATAGTTCAACCACCAGGGCAATTGCCAGGATGATCACCGCTACCAGGAGCAGGGCGGCAATCCGGTGCCGGCCAAACTCATAGTTTCGAATCATCATCATTGCAAGAATTAATAAGGTGGCACCGATTTGCACCCGGTACCAAATTTTTAGGTAATCACTTCCAGACATCTGGAGTTCCTTCCTCTCTAAATTGAGTTACAAAATAATTGCTACATCGATGATACCAGAAAAGCGCCATTTATTTAATGAAAAGACTAAAAAAGGTTTGTGATTGCTGAATTAGCACTCACAAACCTTTTTACTTACCAGCTACTTGCTAACAACCGGTGTCTTTTCGTTTTTCTTACTATAACGATGCTTGTTGGAACGGTGTTGGCGGTTGCCGCCATGGTTGTTATTGTTGTTCTCCTGGTGGCTCTTCTTGCCCTCATGCTGACCGTTCTTATGGTTAGAATGACGGTAATGATGATTCTCCGTCCGGTTGTCACCGTTCAAGATGGTAATCATCGGAATAATCACTGGCTTCCGGCCCGTTCGGTCAAAGAGCAGCTTCTGCAGCCGGCTGACAATCGTCCGGTTCAGAGCCCGCTGGTCAACCACCTTGTGATTCTTGAAGGTGTTCAGGATGGCCCAGAAGACTTCGTGGTTAGCGGCCTTGATCAGTTCCTGGGACTCGTGCATGTAAACGAAGCCCCGGGAAACGATATCTGGTCCCGCCACGATCTGGTAATCCTTAAGGTCAACCACGGCAATGGCGGTTACCACCCCTTCCTCAGACAGGAGGCGCCGTTCACGAATCTCCGGGTTGCCGACCGTGTCGCCGGCATCCCGACCATCGATGTAGACATCAGAGACACTGTCAATGTGGTCCGCCAACCGGCAGGAGTCCTTGGTCAGCGCTAACACATCCCCATTCTCAAGGATGAAGCAGTTCTCCTTTGGCACCCCGGTCATCTGAGCCAGCTTGGTGTGAATCTTCTGCATCCGGTATTCACCGTGAACTGGGGCAAAGAACTTCGGCTTCATCAGCCGCAGCATGAACTCTTCATCGATCTGCCCACCGTGTCCAGAGGTGTGGATGTTGTTGACGTAACCGTGGATAACTGCGGCGCCGTCTTCTTCCAGTTTGTTGATCAGGGCGTTCACACTGGTGGTGTTCCCCGGAATTGGGTTACTGGAGAAGACCACCGTGTCACCAGGCTGGATCGAGATCTGCCGGTGAGTCCCGTTGGCGATCCGGCTCAGGGCGGCCATTGGTTCACCCTGCGACCCGGTACACATGATCAGAACCTTCTCCGGTGGGTAGTTGTTGATCTCGTTTTGGTCGATCAGTGAATCCTCAGGAATGTTCAGGTAGCCTAGTTCCTGCCCTGCGGCAATCGCGTTTTCCATACTCCGGCCGAAGACAGCAATCTTCCGGCCCTGGGCAATGGCAGCATCGGAGGCTTCCCGCAACCGGTAAACGTTGGAAGCAAAGGAGGCGAAGATGATCCGTCCCTTAATCCGTTCAAAGATCCGCCGAATGTGGATATCAACCCACCGTTCCGACTTGGTAAACTGCGGCCGTTCGGCGTTAGTACTATCGGATGTCAACAGCAGGACCCCGTCGGAACCCAACTTGGCCATCTGTTGCAGGTTCGGGCCGGGCAGGTTGCCAACCGGGGTCAGGTCAAACTTGAAGTCCCCCGTTTGGACAATTGTCCCCTGCGGCGTGTGGACAGCCACACCGATCGTGTCGGGAATAGAGTGGGTCGTCCGGAAGAAGCTGACCCAGAGCTTCTTAAAGTGGACTTCATCAAATTCATCGATCTCGTGCAGTTCAGCGCTGCGCAGAAGGTGCTTTTCATCCAGCTTCCCCTTGATCAAAGACATTGCAAACGGGGTGGCGTAGATTGGCACGTTCACCTTCTGGAGAAAGAACGGCAGTCCCCCAATGTGGTCTTCGTGACCGTGAGTGATGAAGATCCCCTTGATCTTATCCTTGTTTTCAACCAGGTAGTCGTAGCTCTGAATGACGTAATCAACCCCGAGCAGTTCGTCTTCTGGGAAGAGCACACCACAGTCGATGATGATGATTTCGTCTTGGAACTGGACACAGTACATGTTCTTACCAATTTCGCCAAGGCCCCCCATGGCGTAAAAGGCAACTTCGTTATTCTTGATTTTTAACTTTGCCATAATACCTTTCTTTCCTTTTTATTTTATTAGCGTGACTATACTAACGGAAAATAAGTAAACCAAAAGAGCCGCTTGCTAGTCGGCAAGGACGGCCAATTACTATTCAGTTGTCTTATTTTGGGTTAATTTTATCCGTACGTAAAACTACATTCATTTTACCACAAGTCCCAGAGCCAAGATAGTAAAAAAGACCGCGAAACAATTCCGCGGTCTTTGAAAATTTAACGTTAATCTTCGCTTGGCAGCTGTTCTTCCTGATCTTCCCAGGCAACGTCCCAGTCAACTACCGGTTCACCGTCCTCATGGTAGAGCACGTCGGTGAGTTGTTCCATGATTTCAACATAGGCACTCTTTGACAGGCGGTAGCTCTCCGCGGCCAGTGAACTGTGATCCATAAACTTGTTCAGGTTAAGAATTTCGTTGATTGTTCCCATGGCGCCATTGGAAACCTTGGCCCCCAGGATTTCGAGGCTGTCACGCCGGTACTGCTTGATGTAATAGTCAATAAAAGACTTCAAAGCGTGTTCCTTGGCTTCAGCACTCAGGTCAGAATAATGTAATCCTTCTTCACTCACGAGACTCGTTCCTTTCATAATTAAGATAAAAACTCAATTACACCATACCACAATAATCGGCTGAGGTTAAACTAGTCATCAGAAAGCTCACGCAGGTGCAAGGTGGTCCTGCCGTCTTTTTCAACCCGGGCATAGACCTCTTTGGCCGGATCATCATCGAGTCTGCCCAGCTTGACCAGACCATCCCCATTATCGTCCTGTTCAATCCCCTTGATCCGTTCTTCGATAAAGCGATGGAAGGTCTTGCCCAGCGCCCGCCGCTTTTGTTCCTTCTGAACAGCCACCTGCAGAGTGTAGCCCTCATCTAAGTAAAACTTGATGGTGCGAACCTGGTAGGCCGTCAGTATGCTAAAGTGATGGTTCTTATTCTGCTGATCCTGCTGGGAGCAGATGTAGCCCTTCCGTTCCCAATAGCGGAGCTGGCTCGGCGATACTCCCGTCACCTTGGCCAGCTCCGTCATGCCGATCTTGATATCGTTACTCTTGAAGATTTCGCGAAACTGTTTTCCTAATACATCCATATACTTTCCTCCATTCGTGAAGTATATTATCATTTAATTTAATCCCTTTGTCAAATTATTTGACAAAGATATCGAAAGGTATTATATTCTTCACATTACTTATTTGCGAAAAGAGGTTTTTACTTGTGAATCACGACGAACAAGCAGTTGATATCACTGGCAAGCCTTATAATCGTGGCCTAATGGTCCTGGTCCTTCTGATCGGAGCTTTTTGTACGATCTTAAACCAGACAATCCTATCAACTGCTTTTCCCGCATTAATGAATGCATTTAACATCAGCACTTCCACCGTTCAGTGGCTGACCACCGGTTTCCTGATGGTCAACGGGATCATGATCCCGGTCAGTGCCTACTTGAGCAGCCGGTTCAACACCAAGCTATTATTCACTCTTGCGATGTCAATCTTCGAAATCGGAACTATCCTCTCCTGGCTGGCGCCTTCGTTTGCGGTCCTGCTTACCGGACGGCTCATCCAGGCGGTCGGTGTTGGAATCAACATGCCACTGATGCAGAATATCATGCTGACCATCTACCCGCCTGAAAAGCGGGGTGCCGCCATGGGGGTCAACGGACTGGTAATCGGTCTGGCCCCAGCGATCGGCCCCACTCTTTCTGGATGGGTCATCGATAACTTCTCCTGGCGCTGGCTCTTCGGGATGATCGTCCCCATCGCCGCCGTCGTTATCCTGGCTAGTTTCTTCTTTGTTAAGAACGTTATTCCAAACCGGCACCCGCACCTCGACTGGCTTTCCGCCGCCATTTCCACCCTTGGTTTTGGGAGCATGCTCTACGGCTTCTCCAGCGTTGGTGACAAGGGGTGGACTGATCCCGTGGTCATCTCAACCATCATCATCGGGGCCATCCTGGTTACCATCCTGGTTTGGCGGCAAGGCAAGCTCGACGAACCGTTCCTGGAATTCAAGGTCTTTGAGAGTGCCGAGTTCACCCTGGCCACCATCCTCAGTTCCATTGTCATGATGGCAATGGTCGGGGTCGAGCTGGTCATCCCGCTCTACCTGCAGATCATCCACGGCATGTCCGCCTTCCGCTCCGGACTGACCCTGCTCTTCGGGGCGATCTTCATGGGGTTCATGAGTCCGATCACAGGGAACCTCTTCGACCGTTACGGGGCTAAGCGGCTGGCCGTCACGGGAATGTTCATCCTCTGCGTCGGGACCCTGCCCTTTGCCTTTATTACCCGCGATACGCCAACGATCTACATTGCCTTCCTCTACGCAGTGCGGATGTTTGGGATCTCCATGGTTATGATGCCGGTTACGACGGCCGGGATGAATTCCCTGCCTTACCAGCTGATCTCCCACGGGACCGCGGTTAACAACACCATCCGCCAGGTGGCAACCTCTGTCGGGACCGCCATTATGATCTCTGTTTTGACCAACATTACCAATAACAACCGGCCGCACCACGCCTTATTGGCACAGGCCCCGCTGCAGTACAAGGCAAAGATGTTTGACGCCACCCTGATGGGCTACCACGCCGCCTTCTGGTTCGCCATTGCCTTTGCCGTCCTCGGGTTGATCCTGACCTTCTTTGTCACGTCAGGAAACGGAATTCACCCCCGGATCGATAGCGAAGATATTATTAATGATAAGGGAGGCGTTAACTAATGGTTATTATCCTAACCTTCCTCGGTGCCATCCTCTTCTTCTTAAGCGTCATGTTCACCCGGCAACGGGTCTGGCGCGTCATCCTGGTCACCATCACCGGCCTGATCTTTGTCGGCTCAACGACTCTGATGACCCTTAATTACAGTCACCACTTCGGTATGAAAAAGGTTACCACCACTACGACCCGGCGGATCTATCCGGTCAATTCGCAGATGCCGCTGGCCCTTTACCAGCCGGTCGGCACTAATGGCGAAGATGACGTCTACATCTACAAGACCAGTCCACGGCAAACTAAGCCGCAGCACACTCAGGCCAACGAGTACACCCACAGCCAGCTGAAGTGGAAAAATATTGCTAATCCACAAATTGTCACAACTACAACCCGCTGGCGCTATAAGAGCGACTTCTACAGGTTCCTCTACGCCTGGTCCGGGATGGACGGTACCCTAGTCAAGCGCACCAACACCCTGGAATACCCACGGACCTATGTCCTGCTGACGACCAAGCAGGCTAAGCAGCTGCAGGCCAAGGTAAAGTCCGCCAACGGTCAACAGGCCCAAGCCGCTGCCCGCCAACAAGAACAGGCCTACGTCACGGGACGGGTGCAAGCCGCAATGGCCAAGAACCCGCACATGACCGCTGCCCAGACCCAGGCGATTTCACAACAGGCCGAGCAAGATTTTCAGGCCAAGATGGTCCGGGCCATGCTCAAATAATTAATTTAAACTAACAAAACAGCAGACGCTCTTTTCGAGTGGCTGCTGTTTTGTTATGCCATGATATCGTTGAAGTTTACCGGCAAAGGCGAGGTAAAGCTGAGCTCACGCCGGGTGAAGGGGTCCAGAAAGGCCAGCCGGCTGGCATGCAACAGCTGGTGGTCCGCCTTGCTGGTGTCACCGCCATAGAGGGCATCACCAATCAGGGGATGACCAATGGCTGCGAAGTGGACCCGGATCTGGTGGGTCCGACCAGTGTGCAGGCGCACCCGTACACGGGCCCAGCCTTCACCCTGCCCTTCGACCCAGTACTCTGTCAGTGCCGTTTGGCCATCAGCGGCCACCATCCGCCGGGCCTGGTCGGCCACCCGGGCGATCGGCTTATCGATCGTTCCGTGGTCCGCGGTGAAGTTGCCGCCGACAATTGCCGTGTATTCTTTCAGCATCTGGTGCTGCTGAACCTGCTGGCTGATCATGCTGGAGGCCACGTGGTGCTTAGCCACCAGGAGCAAGCCACCGGTATCACGATCAAGGCGGGTAATCAGGTGGGGCCGCTGGTCAGGCGATTGGTGATCAAGCAGATAGCCGACCACCCGGTTTAAGACCGTCCCGTTGGCCACACTTGGGCCGGGAATGGAGGTCATCCCCGCTGGCTTATCGACCACCAGCCAGTTATCATCCTCGTAGACAATTTTCAGCGGGTCATGACTGACCGCTACCGTCGGATCAGCCGGCTCTGGTTTCACCTTAATTGTCAGCGGCTGGTTAGGCAGGATTTTGGTGGTTGGTCGAACCGGTCGGTGGTCCACCAAGAACTCCCCTTCCCCCTTCTTGATATCGTTGAAGAGCCGGTGCCCCATCCCCAGTGACTGCAGGAACTTCTTGATCTTGATCGGCTCATCACCAGTGTATTGCCAACTTGCTTCCATATATTGTTTGCCTCCTAATTTTGTGTACAAAAAAAGTTGAGTCAGCCGACTCAACTTCATAACGACGGTCCGTACGAGACTCGAACTCGTGATCTCATCCGTGACAGGGATGCGTCCTAAACCAACTAGACCAACGGACCATTTGACAACATCTAAGAGTATACGTGAATTTGTTTCGAGCGTCAACTACTAATTTTTCTTTGCCCCTCCCGACGGTCCCGTAAATAGCTTATAATATTCGTACTAGTTGTTTTAAGGAGGAGTTGTAATGAAATCACTAGGTATGCGTTTCGAATCCTGGTGGGAAAAATATTCACGAATCATCAAGCTGCTGTTTGTGACCTCCGTCGTCATCTTCGTGGTTCACGCCCTCGGCAGCTTCTTCAAAACCGTTGATTGGCATAAGGTAGGCATCGGCCTCACCGAGCTCTCTTGGGAAAAGATTTTGCTCTTGATGATGGCCGGCTGCATCGCCGTCGTCCCGATGCTCGGCTATGACTTTGCGGTGACCCGATTATTACCCGGGAAATTTAAGCGTTCCTACATCATCCGCTGCGGGTGGATCACCAACACCCTGACCAACATCGCTGGCTTCGGCGGCCTGCTGGGCTCCTCTTTGCGGGCCTACTTCTACCGAAAGAACGCCAGCAAGAAAGAGATCCTGCTGGCTATCTCGAAGATCGCGATTTTCCTGTTATCCGGGCTCTCGGTCCTGTGTTGGCTGGCCCTGATCATCATGTTTGGTTTCCATGACGGTGGCCACTTTAACCAGTACGCCATCTGGCTAGTTGGTGGTGGGCTCTACTTCCCCGTCGTCTTCATCGTTACCCAGGTCTACAACAGTAACGTCTTCAAGGACGTCACCCCTAAGCTCGAAGCGTTCATCGTCACCAGTTCAACCTTCGAGTGGCTCTTCGTCGCCCTCTTCTTCCTGCTGGTCGGCTGGTGCCTGGGGGTGCGGGACAACCTGATCAGTGTCCTGCCCCTCTACGTCGTTGCCCAGGTTCTGGGGGTTCTCTCCATGATTCCGGGGGCCCTGGGTTCCTTTGACGTCATGATGATCTTTGAGCTATCCCTTTTGGGCGTGCACCAGACGACCATCATCATCTGGCTGCTGCTCTTCCGGATCTTCTACTACATTGTGCCCCTGATTCTGGCAGCCGGCATGTTCCTGCACAACCTGGCCCAACAGGTGAACGAATTTTTCGATGGCCTGCCGCTAATGATGATGCGGAAGACGGCCTACTTTCTGATCACCGCCTTCATGTACATCTCCGGGATCCTGATGCTGCTGACGGCCTCGGTACCGGACCTGACCAGTCAAAACAAGATCATTCAGCGCCTGTACCCATACACCTTCTTCTTTCTGCACCAGATGACCACTATCCTCTTTGCGGTGGCCATGCTGGCCTGCGCCCGGGGGCTCCAGGCTAAAATTAAGCGGGCGTACTGGCCGACGCTGGTTCTATTGCTGATTGGGATTGGCAATACCATCTGGAACTTGGGAACTCTGAGTCTGACCATCTACCTGGTCATTGTCCTGCTCCTGGTTTTAATGTCCCGGCACGTTCTCTACCGGGAAAAGCTCCAGTACTCCATCAGCAAATTCCTGATCGACGGCACCATCTTCGCCGGCAGCTTTGTCCTTTACGTGATCGTCGGCGTGATCAATGCTCCCCAGTACACGAGCAAACACCACATCCCCGACTTTCTCTTCTTCCCCGGCGAAAGTGTCTGGTTCTCCGGGCTGATCGGACTGGTTCTCGGTCTCCTCTTGATGTTCCTGATTCTGCGGCACTTCACCGCTGGTTGGGACCCGTTCAGTGCCGTCCACAGTTTCGACGCTGACCGGGTTCGGGCCGTCATTGACGAGTTCAGCGGTTCCGCCACCAGTCACCTGGCCTTCCTGCGCGATAAGGCTATCTACTACTACCAGGAGAACCAGCATGACCAGCTCTTCTTCATGTACCGCCGGAAAAACGACCGGTTGGTAATCATGGGGGACCCGGTCGGCAACCACGCTGCCTGGCGCCCGGCCTTCCGTCAGTTTATCAGGATGGCTGACAAGTACGACTACCAGCTGGTCTTCTACGAGGTCTCCAGCGAGGTCACCATGCTCCTGCACGAGTTTGGCTTTGACTTCATCAAGACTGGTGAAACGGGGCTGGTTAAACTCGCTGATTTTACCCTCGCCGGCAAGAAACAGCGGTCCCAGCGCGCGCTGATACACAAATTTGACCGGGAAGGCTACACCTTCACCGTCGAAAAGCCGCCCTTCTCTGCCGACCAGCTGGCCGAACTGAAAAAAGTTTCCGACAGCTGGCTCGGCTCCCAGGTCGAGAAAGGCTTCTCCCTGGGCTTCTTTGACCCCTACTACATCAATCAGGCGCCGGTCGGGGTCGTGCGCGACCAGGATGGCAAGATGGTGGCCTTTGCGACCTTCATGCCGACCGGGGGCAAGGAGATCCTGACCATCGACCTGATGCGGCACAGTAAAGATGCCCCATCCGGGATCATGGATAAGATCTTCATCAGTATGTACCAGTATGGCCAGGAGAATGGCTACACCTACTTTGACCTCGGGATGGCGCCCCTGTCCAACGTGGGTGAGTACCAGTTTAGTTTTATCGAGGAGAAGGCCGCCCACTTCATCTACGAGTACGGCTACCACCTCTATGGCTTCCAGGGCCTGCGCCGGTACAAGGATAAATACGCCTCGGTTTGGTACCCCCGCTACATCGCTTACCGAAAGAAGAATTCTCTGATTGCAACCATGCTGATCCTGGTCAGCGTCGTCAACCAACGGATCGACCAAAAGAACCGGCACCTCTTCTTCTTCTGGCTGAATCACAACTAAGTTCACTGAACAAGCCACCGCTAACTGCCTAGTTGCGGCGGCTTGTTTTGCTCATAATTTGAATAATAAATCAGCTTAACCTATAATGATCTTTAGAAAGCGTTTACTTCATTTGATTAATTTAGGAAGGCGAGAATATGGCTACTGTATATCTTTCCGCAAAATTACCAACAATCGCGACTAAGCTCCTCGACCAGGCGGGGCTTGATTACGAGGTCTATGATGGTGATGGTTTGATCACCAAGGAGGAACTCCTCAAGCACGTCGGTGACTGCCAAGTCCTGATCACCCCACTGTCAACCCAGGTCGATCAAGATGTCATCAATGCTGCACCCCAGCTCAAATTAATTGCCAACTTCGGGGCTGGCTTCAACAATATCGACACCAAGTACGCCCGGACCAAGGGCATCGACGTCACCAACACTCCATTTGTCTCATCCACGGCTACTGCCGAAGTGGCCTGTGGACTGATGATCGCCCTGATGCGGCGGATCGTCGAGGGAGACCAGCGAATGCGGTCAATCGGCTTTGACGGCTGGGCACCGCTCTTCTTCCTCGGTCACGAGCTGGCCGGCAAGACCCTCGGGATCGTCGGCCTCGGCAGCATCGGACGCGAGGTTGCCAAGCGGATGCACGCCTTCAACATGAAGATCATCTACACCCAACGGCACCAGGCCGACCCGGCAGTTGAAGCGGCCTGCTCAGCAGAATATGTTCCGTTGGATGAACTGCTCAAGCGAGCTGACGTGATTACCCTCCACTGCCCGCTGACTGATGAGACCCACCACATGATCGACGCGGACCAGCTGAAGATGATGAAGGACTCCGCTATTCTGATCAACTGTGCCCGGGGACCGGTCATCAATGAGGAAGCCGTCCTCAAGGCCCTCATCAACAAGGACATCGCCGGCGCCGCTCTCGACGTCTACGAGAAGGAACCCGAAATCGATGACGAATACAAGAACCTGGACAACGTCATCCTGACACCACACATCGGCAACGCCTCCGTGGAAGCCCGGGATGCCATGGGTGAGATCGTGGCTAACAACGCCATTGCCGCACTCAAGGGCGATCTGGTCAAGTACATTGTTAATAAATAAAATTAAGCCTTTAAAATACTAAATGGCGGCACGCCCATCAACGTGCCGCCATTTTATTTAGCTCTTTTTAGCGCTGGTCCATCAGGTAGTCGTACAGCATCTCGTGCTTGATCTGCTTAGTGTCGTAACCCAGGACTTCTGCGATCTGGTAGGCAAAAGCCAGTGCTGTTGCCGGACCCCGGCTGGTGACGATCTTACCGGCCTGGTCGACCACGGTGATCATCTCCTTGAAGTGAGCGTCCTTAGCTAAGCGGTCCACCTCTTCGTTGATCCCAGGGAAGCAGGTGTAGTCACGCCCATCCAGCAGGCCGTACTTGGCCAGGGCAATCGGGGCCGCACACATGGCAGCGTCCCACTTGCCTTGCCGGTTGCGTTCCCGCATCAATTTTGCCAGGCGCTCGTTGTCGCGAAGCTTCTCGGCACCGCCGCGGCCGCCAGGGAAGGCCACCAGGTCGTAGTCCAGCAGGTGGCCATCTAAGGTCTGGTCACAGGTCAATTCGATTCCGTGGGCCCCCGGAACCTTGATTCCTTCCAGGCCGACCATGGTCGTTTCAATCCCCATGCGCCGCAATACATCGACAATTGACAGGCCCTCAACTTCTTCACAACCGGGGGCAAATACTACTGCTACCTTTGTCAAACTAATCACTCCATCCTAACTATTCACAATCTTAACAACTTGTTTCATCACCGAATCGGCCTCGGGAACCGGGTAGAGCGGGTAGATGTGGAACATCCCCCGCCCCACAGTAAAGTGGACCGGAATCCGGTTTTCCTTAAGCTTCTCCACCAGGATCGCCGCATCCGGGTACATGATCTCCTTCGTTCCGGCATAGACATAAACATCGCGCAGCTGGTCTAGGTTGCCATTTAAGGGACTCAGCCGGTAATCCTGGTGACTGGTATCTCCCGCCCACAAGTCCGCGATCCGGCGCAGGCCATACCGACTCAGCGTCACGTCGTCCTGCTCATAGTGCTCAATGACCGGATTGGTCAGGTCCAGGTCCAACCACGGCGAGATCAGGATCAGGTGTCCCGGCTGCGGGAGTCCCCGCTGGCCCAGGTACTCGCTGAAGCCCAACGCCAAGCCAGCGCCGGCAGAGTCACCCATCAACGTGATGTCGCTTACCGGCACCTGCTGGTATAGCTCACCGTACAGCTGGGCAATCTCCTGGTAGGCCTCCCGGAAGTTGTGCTGCGGGGCCAGCGAATAGATCGGGATGTAGACCCGGGCCTCGGTCGCCTGGGCCAGGTGGTTCAGATACTGCCAGTGGGTCTTATCGGCGGGCTGGATATACGCACCACCCGCCAGGTAAACGATCACGCGCTGGTTAAGGCCGCGTTCGTTCAGCACGTAGACCGGAATCCGGTAGTGTTTTAACTGGCGCAGCTTCACGTTGAAGGTCACCTGCGGCAGGTTATAGCGCTGACCATTCGTCTGCCGGGCCGTTTGGATCAACTCATCAAACGCTGCCGGCTCAGAGAGGGCGTGTTTGAACCCGCTGAGCTGGATTCCCATCTCAATGAACGTTGCCTTATTAGAACGATGATTACCACACCGGTGCAACTCACGAAAACTATTGCCTAAATTGTTCACCAGTTTACTGGCAAGTCCACTGCGGAACCGTTTGAGTCTTTCCATTTTTTCTGCCCCTTTAACCTCTTTATCCTTATCCTAACACGCTTCAGAATACAATTTTGTTAAGATTTAGTTTAGAATATGAGCAAAGGAGATTTTTAAAATGCATCAAGAGTCTTTGTTTGCCCAGGACAACGCCGACAATACCCCGCTGGCCAACCGGGTCCGCCCAACGACCATCGGCGAATTCGTCGGTCAACGCCACCTCCTCGGCCCGGGAAAGGTTCTGCGCGACATCATCGAAAATGACCAAATATCTTCAATGATCTTCTGGGGGCCGCCCGGCATCGGCAAGACGACCCTCGCTCAGATCATCGCCCACCAGACCAAGGCCCACTTCATCACCTTCAGCGCGGTCACCTCCAGTATCCGCGACATCCGTAAGATCATGGAAGAGGCCGAGCAGAACCGGGAGTACGGTGAGCGAACGATCTGCTTCATCGACGAAATCCACCGGTTTAACAAGGCCCAGCAGGACGCCTTCCTCCCCTTCGTTGAGCGCGGCAGCATCACCCTGATCGGGGCCACGACCGAGAACCCATCGTTTGAGATCAACGCGGCCCTGCTCAGCCGTTGCCGGGTCTTCGTCCTCAAGTCTTTGACGACCACGGATATTGAGCAGGTCCTCAAGCGAGCCCTCAAACACCCTGCCGGTTTTCCGGGCTTGACGATCCACTGTTCTGACGACGAGCTCCACACCATCGCCCAGTTTGCCAACGGTGACGCCCGGATCGCCCTCAACACCCTGGAGATGGCGGTCCTCAACGGGCAGCGGACCGGTAAGGAGGTCACCATCACAGCTGACGACCTCGACCAACTGGTCAACACCAAGTCCCTGCGTTATGACAAGCACGGCGAGGAGCACTATAACATCATCTCGGCCCTCCATAAGTCAATGCGCAACAGTGACGTCGACGCCGCCGTCTACTGGTGCTCCCGGATGATCGACGGCGGGGAAGACCCCCTCTACATCGCCCGCCGGCTGGTCCGCTTTGCCAGCGAGGACATTGGACTAGCGGATACCAACGCCTTCCGCGTGGCGATCAACACCTTCCAGGCCTGCCAGTTTCTGGGGATGCCGGAGTGTGATGTCCACCTGACGGAGTGTGTGATCTACCTGGCCGCCGCTCCGAAGTCCAACGCTGCTTATAAGGCGCGGCAGGAGGCCCACACAGCCATTAAAAAAACCGGCAACCTCCCTGTCCCATTGCAGATCCGCAACGCCCCGACCAAGCTGATGAAAGAGCTCCACTACGGTCAGGGCTACCAATACGCTCACGACACCAAGGACAAGCTGACGAACATGACTACCATGCCGCCAGAGCTTGAAGGCGCGCACTTCTACCACCCCGGTGACCAGGGCTTTGAGCCCCGCTTCAAGGCCCGGCTGGCCCAGATTGCCGCTTGGCACCGCAAACACCCCAGCAAAAATGAATAATCAGATTTAAAAGCCAAAACGGGGCTGTGACATAAGTCCCCAAAAATAAGCGGAGTTAGATGAAATCTTCGGATTTCATTTAACTCCGTTTTCCTTTAAAATTAGTAAAAGAAAAAGCACCGACCTGACCGTCGATGCTTCTCAAATACCC
>DWZB01000036.1 GCA_019118405.1 Candidatus Limosilactobacillus gallistercoris | reverse complement strand
TTCACCGCCCCATTCCTGTGGGAAATTCGCCAAAAGGCTAGTCTAAATCCTGAGGACGGTAACGATGTGCCGAACTTCTTAGTGCTGGGAGCGACTGCCGGTTCCGGCAAGTCAACCTTGCTGCGGATCATCAACCAGCTGACTTGGAATACCGACCGGTCGCTGATCGACTTCGGGACTATTTATCCCACGGAAACGGTCCAGCGGAAGGCTAAGACAGTTGAGGCGATTGAACACTACATGAAGCAGGGGAGTTCTTACCCGGTATTGCTGGATGAAATCGAACCATACTTCTTCCAACAAGATCAGTACAGTCGGCACCTGGTGGTTGATACCATGAACGAGCTGGTCAACAACCCGCATGCCATCGCCCCACTGATCGGGACCACCAACTATGACTCTGGTTTCACTATGCTGCGGGAAACTGCCCGGCGGACCTACTACCTGCAGATCGATAAGGTTATCAACGACCAGCTCAAAGGCGAGGCCAACAAGTACATCTACAACGTTCGGCAAACTCTTGACAACACGCTCTTCAAGGACTTTGTAATGCGGATGGCCAACCTCCTTGAGGATGATGAGACGCCATGGCGGGACTTCAACACCGAGAACGGCCGGCTTGACTTCCTGTCCAACACCCGGAAGATCTTCCGCGATTACTATCAGATGGCTGGAATGGATGTGCCTTCCTACTTTGCCGACCAGATCTGCGATGACTTCCAGGAAAGCTCCCGGAATAGCTGGGCAAAGCTTTACGTTACCCAGGCCGAAGATTTCAAGTACCGGGAAGCGGATAAGAGTCTGCTCTTCGATATTTCAAAGCTCAATACCTTTAACGGCTTCACCGCGGACAGCATTGAGAAGTACCGGAATGCCCTGCCGATTGAGCTCTGTGTCGATGGGATCAACGGCAAGCGGGGGAAGTTCGTGGAGATCAAGGCACCAGAGTTCTTCAAGTGGATCGGCGAGCGCAATCCTTACGAGACACCGCAACCCGTTCATACGGAACAGCCAGCAACGAAGATCGAAAATTCCAAGCTGCCATCATCGGCCATTACGACCGAGAAACCGAAGAAACGGGGCTTCTGGGCCCGGCTGTTCGGCTAGAAGCGATACTTAGCCTAAAATGAAAAAAGCGTTGTGTGTTTGAAATTTTTCAGACACGCAGCGCTTTTGTATTATCTGAATTAGTATGTCCGACCGTAGATCAGCAGGTCGTGCAGGCGATCGTTGAGAGTTGCAATGTGACGCAGTGTGCCCCAGTAGGTGAAGCCGGCCGCCTTGAAGAGTCCTTGACTAGGCTGATTTCCCTGATAAATATAGGCCACGACCGATTTAATTGGCAAGCCGGTTCGGATTTGCTGGTCAACGAAGGCCAAGAAACGGCGGCCGAGCCCCTGGTGCTGGGCCGCCTGACCGACGTAGATCGAGATCTCAGCGGAGAAGCGGTAAGCTGGATGAGGATAGAAGGGTTCCAGACCGCACCAGGCCACGACATTCCCGCCATCATCGGCCACCCAAATAGGGTAGTCATCATTGAAGCTTGCCAGCCATTCCCGCCGACTTTCCGACGTGATCAGCTCAACCTCATCATTGATTGGCAAGTCGACCGATTCGTTGAAGATTGCCACGATTTTGTTAAGATCCGCAGGTTGGGCTCGCCGAAAGATAATTGCCATTTTTATCACTCTTTCATTTGTTAATTTTTTCGCCGGTGCCGGTACTTCCTTACCCTCTTCACTCCGCACTTGATGACCAGGTATAAGCAGCAAAGCAAGAGGAAGATAATTACCAGCGGAATCAGCTGCTTGAACTTTAAGGAAGAGATAGCATGACCGCTATATGCGTAAAGGAAGGTTATTGGTAACGTTCCTAACGCCACGGCGGCCAGATAATAGCTCTTCCTGATTTTGAGCCGCAAAGATGCGTAGTTAGTGATCAAGTTAGGAATAATTGGGACTGCAAAGGCGGTTGCCAACCCCAGAATCGGGTACCGTTGGCGAAGCAGGTAGCGATAAACCCGATTTTCCCGGGTCTTAGTAGAAATCTTACTCTTGTCGATTGCTATTCTAACTAGGCAATTACCTAGGATATCGCCGCACCAGCTGATCAAAAGCCGAACAGCGGTCCGTAGCAAACCCCGGTAAAAATGCAGACAACCGAGTTAGGCGCCCCGGGAATCCCACAGAGGATCGCAATCAGGATCATATTTCTTTATTGCAGAAATAATTATTTTAATTTTAGCATTGACCGCCTAAAATGGGAATCCATTGGGTTGCATTATTATCTGTCGCCTTAATTGTGCAAGTGAAAAATTCGGTATGAAATATCCGCAGTGCGGCAAGGATAGCGATATAATAGAGGCATTAAGGCAATAAGATACTTGTTGAAGTGGGGTGGGTTGCTTGCAACGTTTGAAGAAGATCAGTAAGGTGCTGGGATATAGTATTGGAGGAGTTTGTGTTCTCCTCTTGCTCACCCAGGCCTTTTTGTTGCGGGGTACCCCGGGAAAAGCGATTGATCCTGCAGCGGGGCCCAAAGTAGTCCGCTACTCAAAGGTGCCAACCCTGCTGATTCCTGGCTGGGGTGGCAATACCGTTACCTATAATCACCTGATCAAGTATTATCAGAAGCGGAACATTGCTCAGAAGGTGATGACCGTCTGGGTTTCGCCGCATCATCATATCCGAGTCAGCGGCGATTGGCACGGTCAAAAGAACGCGTTGATTCAGGTGCTCATCGACTGGAATTACAATGCCAGCTACCATCCCCAGGTGGGGCAGCTGCGCCAAGTCCTCATCTACCTCAATAAGCGCTACGGGATAAAGCAGACTAATATCGTCGCGCATTCCTACGGTGGAACAGAATTCATGCACGCCTACATGGGATCTAAGTACCTGCAGCGTGCCCTGCGTCTCAATAAGGTAGTCCTTCTGGGGGTCCCGGTTGAGGAAAACCTGAGTGACCACCTGCCGTACCACTACCCGCTGATTCATGATTCCAAGGACAAAAACTTTCACCGGCTCCGGACTAAGATGAAGGAGTGGCAGCTGAACTATCCTATTGAGATCTATAACCTGATGGGATCCAAGGATGGCAGCAAGCTGACCGATGGCGCAGTGCCTCATATTCAGTCCGAGATGCTGCGGGCACTGATCAAGTCGCACCCAACGATCACGTATCATCAGAAAATCTATCCTAATACGACCCATAGTCAATTGCACGATCGGCCATTAATTTTAAGGCAGATTGAACGAATCCTGTGGGGAAAGGAGTAATTGTAATGAAGAATGAACATGGCCATGTAACCGGTATTATCTGGCGGGGCCCTGATGACCTCGCTGCCTACCAGCAACTACGCGATTATGCTGAGCAGCACCATTTAACCGTATCGGCAGCTGCCAAGGAGCTGGTGGTGCGCGCCCTGAATGATGCAAAATCCTGATAGGTAACAATGAATAATAATTATTTTACTTCTGTGATGGTTCTTACTAAAATAAAGTTACCAACATTCGACGAAAGAAGGACGTCTTAAAATGAAAGAAATAATTGACCAATACTTCGATGGTGAACGGCCGCTGTTTGGCGAACACGATGCTAAGATCACCCGGACCACCTTCGGTAAAGGGGAGTCACCACTGAAAAATGCTCACGGCCTGGAATTAAATAAGGTGATTTTCCAATGGAAGTACCCGCTTTGGTATGATCAACACGTCCAGGTCAACGATTCCATCTGGGAGACCATGTCGCGTTCCGGGATCTGGTACACTAAGGACATCGAGATCAATGACAGTGCAATCCAGGCGCCGAAGCAGTTCCGCCGTTGCGACGATATTCGGCTTAACAACGTCCACTTTGGGGATGCCGAAGAGACCATGTGGTCCTGCAAGAACATCAAGATGAACAACGTCCAGGTCAACGGTGACTACTTCGGTATGAACAGTGAAAATATCTACGCTGACCACCTTAACATCATCGGCAACTACGCCTTCGATGGGGCCAAGAACGTGGAAATTCACAACTCCACGATGGTCACTAAGGACAACTTCTGGAATTGTGACAACGTGGTGGTTTATGACTCATTCCTGAATGGGGAATACCTGGCCTGGAACACCAACCACATCACCTTGATCAACTGTACGATCGAGAGTGACCAGGGCCTCTGCTACACCAAGAACTTGACCCTGAAGAACTGCCGCCTCCTGCACACCGACCTGGCCTTCGAGTACTGCGAGAACATTGATGCGGAGATCAACTCCGACATCATGAGTGTCAAGAACCCGATCAACGGGAAGATCAAAGCGCACCACATTGACGAGATTATCATGGATCCACACGAGATTGACCCAAGCAAGACGACGATCACCACGGACGATGACTCAGCTCAGCACATCAAGCAGCACTAGGAGGTAGACGTACAAAATGCAATACGATTTCGACACAATTCTGGATCGGAAACACACTAATTCCGAAAAGTGGGCGGTCAAGGACGGTGAATTGCCGATGACGACTGCCGACATGGACTTCAAGACAGCGCCAGAGATCATGGCTGCCATGAAGAAGAAGATCGACCAAGGTGCCTTTGGCTATGAGTACCCATCGCCGGAATACTTCCAGGCCGTGGCAAAATGGTATGCGAAGGAACACCACGCGGCTGCTGAGACCGATTGGATGCGGTTCGCAACCGGGGTCATCCCGGCGATCACAGCCAGTGTCCACCACTTCAGTCATGAAGGGGATAATGTTCTCCTGATGGAGCCGGTCTACAACACCTTCTACAACTCCATCATCAACAGCGGCCGGCACGTCATCGCCAGCCAGCAGCTGTATGACCGTGACCAGCACACCTATCATGTTGACTGGTATGATCTGGAGGACAAGCTGGCTAACCCATTGACTACCCTGATGATTCTCTGCAACCCGCACAACCCAACCGGCTATGTTTGGACAAAGGATGAGTTGACCCATATTCTGTCGCTGGCCAAGCGGCACGGGGTCATTGTGATCAGTGATGAAATTCACGGTGACCTGGTACTGGAGGGGCCCGACTATACACCGACCTTCTCACTGCCGACAGAAATTACCAGTAATCTGATCACCCTGGTTTCTACCAGTAAGACCTTCAACCTGGCAGCCCTGCACTCAGCTACCGGGATTGTCCCGAACCCAATCTTGCGGGAACGCTTCGATCGAGCCATCAACAAGTACGAGGTTGCTGAGCCTAATCTGCTAGCAATCCCCGGTGCTATTGCGGCCTACCAGCAGGGGGGCGACTGGCTCCACCAGCTGAAGCAGTACGTCCTGGGTAACAAACACTACATCGCTGACTTTATCAAGCAGCATCGGCCGGAAATGCACCTGGTACCCGGAACGGCAACCTACTTGCTCTGGATTGATACGAGTGAGATCACTGCGGACAGTCAAAAGCTGGCAGAGTTCATTCGGCAAGACAGCGGTCTAATCATCAACCCCGGAACGTACTACCACGGTAACGGTGCCGGCTTCATCCGGATCAACATTGCCTACCCACGAAAACAAATTGAGGATGCCATGCAACGCCTGCTGAGGTCTGTTAAGGATTTTAAAAAGTAGTGAATATTAAAAGCGGCAGCCGATCACGGTTGCCGCTTTTCCAGCACGACTAGTTTACATAATATCTTGAGTGATAAACTGTTTGCATTGATCAACAATCCGCTCGGCTGCGTGTCCATCCCCATATGGATTCTTAGCCTTCGCCATTTGCTGGTATTGTTGATCATCGTTCAGCAAGGTAAGCATTGCCGTTTTGACATCAGCTGACTTGGTACCGACCAACTTCAGCGTTCCGGCTGCGGTTCCTAGAAGAACCAGGATCAGCATGGCTGTTGCCACGGTGGTTGAGTAATTTCCTGCCCACCACATTAAAACTGCAATTAAGGCCCCCATCAGAAAGAGGATGGTCAGGCCAAATTCAACTATATGTCGCCGTATCAATTTAGAAATCTCCTTTATCATATTTCGATTAACAGTTTAGGCTTTTGAAAAGCAAGCGTAAGTAATAAGATTATATACCTTATCAGACCAAATGACTTTAC
>DWZB01000035.1 GCA_019118405.1 Candidatus Limosilactobacillus gallistercoris | reverse complement strand
GGGGATTGACCATGGTGCTGTCTTACGTAAGTTCAATTTATAATCTCCTCACCAATACTTTTCCTCAAGTCTACTTTAGAAGGTTGCTCACTATCAACGTATACTTAGCAGCATCGAAAAACCAATTGATTTTATCGCAGCTTTCCTACTATATAAAGATAAAGGCTTCTCATAATTTTTAAAGCTTAAAAACCTCTCCTTCCTTACCGGTAGTCTAAGTAAGAAAGGAGAGGTTCTTATTTATAGGTGAATAATTTTATCTAGAATCAATTATGCCTTAACCTTTGCCAAGCTAGCAGCGTAGTCGATTCCCTTAGCATCAAGGTATTCGATGATTTGACTGATGGTGAGGAATGGAACGTGAACTCGTTGGGCAAGTTCAGCCAGGCTGTCGCGACGAGCCATCGTGCCGTCTTCCTTCAGTACTTCAATGATCACCGCAACAGGTTCTTTGCCGGCCAAGTATGCCAGGTCCACTGCTGCTTCCGTATGGCCGATCCGGTCGCGCAGGCCATGGGGTTGAGCATAAAGTGGCTGGATGTGACCAGGGTGGTTGAAGTCGGTAGCCTTAGCATCTGGCTTGGCGATCTGACGAATAGTTGCCGCACGGTCATAGGCTGATACCCCGGTCGTTACGCCAGTCGCCTCGTAGGTTCCATCAGTGGTAACCATGAACGGTGTTTGGTTCGGATCCGTACTGTGTTCCACCATCTTCTTAAAGCCCAAGCGGTGGGCAATACCTTCACTCACTGGCACGCACATCAGCCCGTTGGCTTCCTTCAGCATCTCATAAACCGTATCAGCCTTGATGCCATCCCCTAACGCAACCAGGTCACCTTCGTTTTCCCGGTCTTCGTTATCAGCAAGGATAATGTAGCCACCGTTTACCAATTGGTCCAATGCTTCTTCGACGGTTGAAAATTGACTCTGCATAATTGAATGACTCCTTTGAAATTCGCTAAGCAATAAGACAACAACATTCGAATGTGTCATTATGATAGCGAACATTATAGCTAAAATCAACCCATTTCAGAATAATTTATGAACTATTTATAGATATTAAAATATAAAGTTCGTTTATTGCAATGAAATAAGAATACCCCCGGCCAATGAAACACCATCATCTGCTGAGGGCCTTTAATGAATTATTTCCGCAGCACTGTCTTAAATAACAAGCAACTGCATTGTCCTGGGCTTGTCAGCGCCATGCCGCTAGCAATTCCGAAGATACTAAGCAAAGACAATACTAGTCCTATTCTCCATCCTCACGTAATTCGAGATTCAGTTCATTAATATCGACCGAGTCCAGGTCAATCAACTTTCCCCCGAGCCATTCTTTGAAGTCCGGATCGACGTCACCACATTGATATTTACGATAATACTCCTTCAATGCACCGGTGCCGCCGATGTCCTCAATGATTCCGTAACCCTTTGCCTCACTGACTATCGGCTGATAACCAACGTAATTCGGGACTAGTTCCTCGACCGTCACATTGAATTCCCAATCATCGTTATAATCGTAGGTTAAAATGAGCTGATCGCCCTTGTTTAGTATGGAAACCGTAACCTTGCTTGCATCAATCACGTTATCTGGTGCATCAATTTGAAGCGGAAAATCATCCCCCAAGAAGAATGGTGACATATAACAATCTCCCGTTTTCTCGTTCACGAGGTCAAACATAGGTCCAAAGTAACCGTGGAAGATATCAATAATTACCGTCTGCAAGGTTTCAATTGACTGATCGCCAGCAATATAGAATACCCGGCTCATCTGGGGCGTAAAGTCGGCTAACGTAACGCGGATTTTATACGTCATCTTGACCTGGGCCGGATTAGTATAACGAACCTTCGCAACTTTAGCCTGTTTCCTATTAGCATCGAATTCTGCTAAAGTATCCCGAAAGCTTTCCGGAAAATCTCCCCGATCGATCGCATCCATAATCAGATCATAGTCGTCATCGATCATTTGGGGATGGTTAGCGAGCATCTTATTCATCGCATCATAAGACACCTCGTTCGCCCCCGTAAAAGTGTCGAAGGCATATTGCAGGTTTTCAGCAACATGCTCGGCGGCCGGCTTATTGACGATTCCTGCATGACTCAAGAAAGTAAAGAAGCGGTCAAGGACATCCATTGGGAACTTGTTTGGGCCGTCCCCAAGGATATCCCAGTAGTATTGGTTTACCGCTGCCAGATTTGTCGTTACCAGATCAATCTGATCATGGAATAGGAAATCATTCAAGAAACGACCCAGCACGTCTTCAGCTGCATCTCGATTCTTAATGGTCTTACCATATTCTGTCGTAAAAAACTGCTCAATCATCTTTACGTTATTGTCTTGAATTGCCAAGACCGTTTGGTGATTCTTTGCAGGGTCCTGACCAATAAATTTTTCCCAGTCACGGGGATCACGGAACTGCGGGGTAATTGTACAATAACTGGTTCCCGGACGCGGCTTCCCAATCTTAATTGGGATTACATCATTGGCTACCCAACAAAAATGCTTTAGGATTTCGTGCTTTTCATCGAGAAGGGCACACAAACTCAAGGAGAAATCACTCATCAAGTCATTCTCCGGTAAGTGAAGTTTAGCCTCATCAGTGAGTCCCTCAGTCAGTTCTTCTTGGTGCTTCTTGATGGCTTGCTTATACTCCGCTATCAATGGAGAAGTCTCATCCGAATTATAGCGATACTGGATAGTTTCCGTTACAATCCGATTAATCCGTTCCTGTTGCTTGGCAGTTAGGAAGCCCAGTTCGTGAAGAACATTTTCAAAGATATACGTAAATGTAGATAGTTTCTGGGTAATAATTGGCAAGCCCGTTAGTTTTTCAACATATAGGTAGTACAACTCTTTACCAAGGGTCACCGGACTGATGTACCACGTCTTGAATGGTTTCTTTGCCTGCGCCCCTACCTCATTTCTCAGTTGATCTGCTAGGTCATCACCAAAGTTAATCTGTGTCATTGCGTTCTCCTTCATAATCTACGGGTGTTTTTCAAAGTATATCATTTACAATCCACAAATGGCCCTAAATACTCGAAAACAACTCGAATACTTAGAGCCACTTTTTAGTTACTATACTTTACTCCAGATGAGCCGACTTCGCCAGGTCATCCATCGTCTTGAAGAAGGCTTCCTTATCGGCGCTGGTGACCAGGGTCAACGGCCGGCCAGCTGGATCCTTGAACGTCCGACCAGCAGCCTGTCCCGCAGTTTCAACTTTCGCCGTTTCCTGGGTCTTGGTAACCAGGTCGGGATACAGACTTGAAAGAGTCGTCAGCACATCCCACAGGTAGTATGTCGAGTCAGCCTCGTCCGCTAATACCAGTGAGTAGCCCTGACCAATCAGATCAAGTGCCGGGTACTTACGCAGGCTAGCCCAATGGAAGCGCAGTTCTTTCGTTAGCGGAATCTCCTCGGTACTCTCCAGACCAACCATCTGAATCTTCAGCTTGGAGTCAAAGACCGTCTTGACCGCTTCCGGATCCCAGAAGGCGTTCCACTCGGCCGTCCCATCAAAGCCGAGTTCGTTAACATTGCCGTGCCCATCGAGGCAGCCCCCCATCCAGTATAGACAATCAATCTTGTCCTGAATATCCGGATTGGCCTGCAATGCCCGAGCCAGGTCCGTCAGTGGGCCAGTCATGATCAGTGTAACCGGGCCATCTGCCGCCATTATCTTTTCCACCATGTCCAGGTGGGCTGGCTTATCTGCTTGTGGTGTCTTAATCGTCCCCGACTCGTTCAACATCGGAAAGGCATCGAACGAGAAAGAACTCAACCGCCAGTTAGATGGGAACTGGTGATGAGCCCGTGAATCGGACTTGGCAACTGCCAATTGATCATGGCGCTGGTTAAAGCGATCAATGATCTTCCGCGAAGCCTCTACGGCCGGGTCGACATAGCAGTCCGCATCGACAACACCGACTCCCAGCAGCTTGATATCTGGAACCTGAAGCAACAGTAGCAGTGATACTAGATCGTCCACATTTCCATCGTGGTCAAAGTAAACATTTTTCATGACAAGGTCCTCCTTTACTAGGACGAGTATATCATGTTCTCAGAAGTGAATTTTCTCTAAAACGTTTTACAAAGAGAAAATAATTTCCCGGGAAATTTTAAACGGGGATTTTCCCCTCCACACCCTATTCAGATGCCACCAATAAGATGATCAAATTCAGTACTAAAGGTCGCCTTCTGCAGGTGAGTAGTGATGAAATAAACCACTGCCTGATCTCCAGCAACCGAAAATGCCAGGCGCGCTGAACCAATCTTACCGAGGTTCAGGCGGAACTCATAAACGTTCTGACCATTGATCCGCTGGTGACTGGCTAACTTCACCTTGGTCATCCCCGTCGCCACTTCTTTAGCGATCGCCGCTGCAATGGTCTTCTCGATCATTTTCCGCTGACCATGCTTCTTGAAGAATGCTTTGCATCCACGATTATAAAATTCAATCTGCATCACTCTTTCACCTGGCTCATATACAACCGATGGCTCCGCGGGAACTCACGTTTGAAGGCACTTGTTAGCTCATGTTTAGCCTGACTGTCGCCAAGCCGATAAACACGCGTCCCATCAATATAGCCCTGTTCAATTAAGGTCAGCTTCTCATCCTGAATAACCACCGTCAGCGAACGATCTTTCTTCTTCGTGAATAAGGCCACGCGCTGGTTACCCTGCCCTTTCAAGGCCTGTTTCAGGATCTCCCGGGCTTGCTTAATCGGTATTTCACGCATCTCACTTGAACTTCCTTACCTGTTTACTAACACCTATTCTAATCGCCAGATGCCAAATACAAAAGGCATGATCCGGTCAAGTACCGCAACCATGCCTTTTATATCAATAATCAGTTCTCTTACTTACATCTTGCCAATCAGCGATCTCCTGTAGCCGTTGCTTGAGCTGGCCACTGACAAACGCCACCGCGTCACTACCCAAAAGCAGCATCTTCGGCGGGTCATCCTTAGCAATCGTTTCGACGATCACCTTTCCAGCCTTGAGCGGGTCACCAGGTTCGCGATGATCATTCTTGACGTTTTCCTTATGGGTCTTCCAGGCCGTCGCCTTGTAATCAGCGATATCCTTCTGGGTTCCCTTGAGGTTGTCCCCGTAGAATGCCGTCCGGAAGCCGCCGGGTTCAACTACCATGACCTTGAATACCCAGGCTAGTGACCTCCCCCTGCAGGGCCCGGGAGATCTACTCGAGGGCTGCCTTGGTCGAGGCGTAGTAGCCGGAACCGATACCCGACTGGACCGCCGCAATCGAGGAAATGTTGATGATCGCCCCGCGGTGTTGGTGCCGCATGTGGGGCAGAAAATGCCGGATCAGTTTGACCGGCCCGAACAAGTTCGTGGCGTAAATCTCACGGATCCGTTCGTCCTCTCCCTCTTCAATCGCAGCCCGGTAACCATGCCCGGCGTTGTTCACCAGCACGTTGATCGGTCCAAAATCATCAAGCTTCTCGATAGCCTGTGCAATTGAGTCATCATCACTCAGCTCTAGAGCCACTGGAAAACACTGCTGGGGGTACTGCTCCGTCAGACTCTGAAGTTTTGCCAATGACCGGGACGTTACCGCGACCCGGTTGCCGGCCGTCAATGCTGCCATGGCGATTCCGTAGCCGATCCCGGAAGAGGCGCCCGTTACTAACCAGTTTGCCATCATCAATTCCTCCTCAAACCTGACTAAGTGCTTCATCAATCGGGGTGTTGCCTTCCCGCATCTTGATAATCTTGCGGCTGGTGTTGTCGTACTTCAGGATATCGGCCAGGGTCTTGGCCACGTCATCGGCCGGGTTGTCGCCGAACTCGCCATCGTCAACGGTGATCTTGCCGGTTCCCGGCTTATCAGTCATCGCCGTCGGCTGGAGGATCGTGTAGTCTAAATCAGTATCATGGATCAGATAGTTGTCTGCGAAGAACCTGGCGATGTTGTAGTCGGTCAGACCATCCAAGCCCTTGACCGTCCGCCAGCGCGTCGGTTCCAGCGAGAACAGCGCACTCAGCATCACGAAGCACTTGATCCCATTCTTAGCCGCCGCCTGCATGAGCTTGACCGCCCCGAAGGCATCAACCTGCAGCAAGTCCTTGGCCCCCGAACCCGCGGTAAAGTAAACTGCGTCAGCGTCGCCAAGCGCCGGCCGCATTTCTTCGACGTTCTCGTGGAGGCCAAGCTTAACCGGCGTCACGTGGTTGTTTTGCATGACCCGCTCCGGGTGGCGAGCCCCGGCAATGACTTCGTGCCCATCTTCAATCAGGTTATGCGTTAATTTTGTGCCAACACGGCCGGTCGCTCCTGCAATAAAGATCTTCATTTTTATTTC
>DWZB01000034.1 GCA_019118405.1 Candidatus Limosilactobacillus gallistercoris | reverse complement strand
CTTATGAATAACAAACTTCTGCTGATGATTGCCGGTCTTAACCCGTTCCGCATGCTGGTGGCGGCGATGGCGAATGCCGGGCTGCTTAATCTTGCGCCGACGTTCCTTAATCACTGGATTCTTCGGCCCCTTCTTCCCCCGCCGACGCCGGCGCGGAACCCGCACATCATCGTTGTGAATGATGAAGTAGGCACAGCCAAAGTTACAGTCTTCGTAAAGGTAATCCTCAATCGTATCCACGCCCTGCTCAGGATTGAATTGCGGGTTGCTCTTATCATAGAAGCCCTTGAGGCGAAGCTGGTCGTAGCCCCAGTCGCCGACAATATAATCGTACTTGCTGAGAATATTGCTGAAGCGCTTGGCCAGCTCCTCGCCGCTAAAACCATCCCGATATTCTTTGACCAACTCATATGAATGCCCATTCAGCGTAAAGCGGGTATGGTCCTGGGCCGTGAAGTGGTACAGGTCCGCCCGCTGTTCTTCCCGCTGGTCAATGTAGTCTTGTATTTTTGCTCGGTTCATCCGCATTCCCCTTTACAGTCTGTCTTCATAAATCATACCACAAGTATCACTTCCGCTTGGCAAAGTCAACTGCCTTGCGTTCCACCATCTGTTCAACCTCCGCAAAGTTCAGCGGCTCGCCAAAGGCCGGTTTATCAGTCAGATAAGCTAATTCAGGGCTATCAACGCCCACATTAATGTTTTCCTTAGCGGGAACGGCGTAATGGTGAATATGACCATGAAGATTGATAATTTGCGGAGCGATCCCCAGCATCATTGGATAATGGGTCAGGTAGTACTGCCGGTGATCATACTTCAGCAGAACCCCCACGTCGTGAAAACGAAACTTAGGCAGGCCGCCAAACTCGTAGTTATGTGCCGCTAAGTACTTAAACAGGGCCCGGCTGTCATGGTTCCCCTTGATCAGGACCAAGTGTCCATTGAGGCTGTTTAAGACCTCAAAAACTGCTTCATACGATTTCTTCGCTGGCTTGGTGAAGTAGAGGGCGATGTCGCCAAGATGATAAACAATATCATCCGTCCCTACTTTGTTATTCCAGCTATCGATAATCGTCTGGTTCATCACCTGAACATTTGGAAATGGCCGCGGCGCAAAATCATCGATCCCCAGTAGGTCACTGTGGAAGAAATGCGTATCAGCCGTTACAAATTGCATATAATCACCCTCCTGCTTGTCTTATTATACAAAATAACCTAAGGCTGGACTGTTCCAGTCTTAGGTTATTTTTATTCATTCATCATTTAGAGCTTACTTACCCGGTTCCTTCTTCAGACGTTCAATATCATGAACAATCATTAATTCCTCGTTGGTTGGAATAAGAAGCGTCTTGATCTTAGCGTCATCAGTAGACAGGTCACGTTCAACCCCGTGGCACTTGTTCTTTTCCTGGTCAATCTTGATGCCAAAGTAAGCCAACTTATCGGTAACTAACTTCCGCACTGGAATACTGTTTTCACCAACCCCAGCAGTGAAGACAATCGCATCGGCGCCGCCCATTTCAGCAATGTAGGCACCAACGTAGCGCACGATCCGGTTGACGTACATGTCAAGGGCCAGCTGAGCCTGGTCATTACCCTTGTCAGCAGCGGCCAGGATGTCACGCATATCTGGTGAAAGTTGGGAAATCCCCAGCAGACCAGACTTGTGGTTCAAGATGCTGATCATCTCTTGTGAGGAAACCCCCAGCTTTTCTTGAACAAAGGCAACCAGGGATGGGTCGACATCCCCAGAACGGGTTGCCATAGTAATTCCGGCCAGTGGTGAGAAGCCCATGGAAGTATCGTAGGACTTGCCGCCCTTGATTGCCGTAATGGAAGCACCGGCACCAATGTGCATCGTGATCAGCTTCAGATCCTTGAGCGGCTTGCCAAGCATCTTAGCAGCCCGACCGGCAACGTAACGGTGACTGGTACCGTGAGCACCGTACTTCCGCGCACCATATTTCTCGTACCATTCATAAGGAACACTGTAGAGGGCGTTCATCTTTGGCATGTTAACGTGGAAAGAGGTATCAAAAACAGCAACCGCAAAGGCGTTCGGCAATACCTTCCGGAAGGCCTTGATCCCAATCAATTCAGCGGGGTCATGCAGTGGAGCGTACTCAGATAATTCATCAATCTTCTTGATGACGTCATCATTAATAACTGCCGAATCCTTAAAAAATTCACCACCGGCAACAACCCGGTGACCAACGGCAGTGATCTCGTCGTAGCTCTTGACGATTCCCAGATCAATCAGCTGATCCAAGAGGTAGTTAACAGCGGCACCATGATCAGCAAACGGCTTTTCTTCCTCGTGCTTTTGGCCATCGCCATACTTGATCTTGGCGTGACCCATCTTTTCGCCAATCCGTTCGATGGTTCCTTCAGCAACCACGTCTTCGCTTGGCATATCAAATAGCTTAAACTTTAATGTTGAACTCCCCGCATTAACGGCAATTGTCTTTGACATTATAAAACTGTCTCCTTTACTAAACTAAATTCGTAGCAACCCAGTGATCGATCTCTCCTACAAAGTCGCCAAATTCCTTGGTTTTCTTGAACGATGGGAACTCGCCCAAGAGGACCTTCGTTGCCTGCTTGCTGCCACCGCCATGACGCTGCAGCAAAAGAATCGCCTTTTGCGCTGCCGGGTTGGCAAATAATTCAGCTGGCAGGTTAACGAGTCCCTGCAGGTAAGCGACCGATTGGATCCACTTAACAAATGACTGTGCTTCCTTGGTCTGGAATAAGTTGCTTGGCACCAGGAATACCCCAAAGCCACCAGGCCGCAAGTAATTCATCGACTGTTCAATCAAGAGATGATGAACGTAAGAGTGTCCCTTCTTCGCCCGCGTCTGGTAGTTCTTAGTATTTTGATCCAGCGGATAGTAGCCAATCGGCAAGTCAGACACTGCTAAATCACATTGCGGAATATCCAATGCATTAATAGAATCCTGATGATACAGGTCCACATTCAGCTTCTGCAGTGCGACACTGGCACTTGCAACTTCGAGCATCGCTGAATCATTATCGATTCCATAACCGTGAATTGGCTCTTTGCTTGCCTTTTGCAACTGGTTGATGACTGTTGTCAAAAGATTTGCTGTGCCCACCGCCGGATCAAAAATACTGTACGGCCGGTTGATCTTCGTTACCTTTTCAATCAAAAAGGCCATCAGAAAGCCAATCGTGTCTGGCGTCATCTGGTGGTTAGCTTGAATGGCATCCTTGCGAATAACCTTCAGAAAACTCAGCTGAACCAATTGCCGCAATGCCTCGGCATCTGCGTTGGCAATATCAAGCTGTTGATAAATTTCTTGCAACTTCTTGACCGTTGCTGGATCAGGAACCTCATCTTCAACTTGCACTTCGTTGTCAATGACGTTCTCGATGTTTTCGAGCATGGCATCAAGGTATGAGCTCCGCAATGCGGATTGAAGAATCTCCGTTCCCTGGTCAAACAATTGAAATAATTGTTGTGGTGTTTGCTGTGCCAGTGTTGGTCACCTCCGTTAGATTACAATCATTCCACTTAATAGTTTACCGATTAAAACGAATAAATTCAAGAATCCGCCTTTCACTAAACAATTATTTTTCATTTGATAAGTTATGGGCCGCCTCATGGAGAAACTGCCGGGTCAGCTGATCCTCAATCAGCCATTGTTCAGCGTAGTAATGATATTGCCAAACCACCGCTAAACAGATAACTGCGAGAACAACCATCCCCGTCAGCAGGGCATACCCCCGCCGCCTACTCATGATAGAACTGAATAACCCCTGCCAATTTTTCGCCATTTTCCCGTGTCACCTCCACCAGGACCCGGCGTCCCGGCAATTGCTTAAAAGTACATGCTTCAACCCCGCTGAATAACGGCATATACCCCCCGCGGCTCCACGAGGTTAGGTACAGGTTATCGTTGTGTTTTTGCAAAAGGTAATCCAGATCGGTTTGCGGACTGTGGACCCTGATGTTGTCAACGTGAACCTCCTGCAGGACAAAGTGGTGGCTACCCGCTTCCATCTCTTTTAAGAAGACGTACCAGTCAACCGAACAGTCCAGTGAATGGCGATTGCTAGCCGATAGGGCCGTCAGCGACCACCCTGCCAACAGCAGCGTCAAGGCGGTGATGGCCAGTGCAGCAACGCATTCAATAATGGTGAATCCTTTAAAATGTTTCATCTTCGCAGCGACACCACCAATCGCGAATTCCGGTAGACCGTTATCCGATCAGGGCCGGCCACCGCCTTGTATCCCCCACGTTCAATGACGGCGGGATGTCCCGTGGCCAGCAGCTGGTCACTACTTTCTTTTGCCAGCCGGGCCGCCATCAATTTGGTATCATGCTTGGCCTGCTGACGGGTCAACAGTTGTTGGCAGGTCAGCAAAGTGATAATTCCTAAAGTCACCACTGCCAGTGCTAAGATGCTATCGGCCATTACAAAGCCGCTAATCCGGTACCTTTTCAAGTCGATAACCTCCCCACGCTAATTGAATTTTCATCAGATAACAACAATGCTTCAGGCGTGATTTAAACTCGATTGTCTGTGGAGCAGCATAGCCAGTCTTGTCAATGATAAACATATCAAATGGTTCAACCTCAATTGTCGGCGGAATGTTCAAAATGGTCCGGTGACCATCAGAATTAAAGACAATTTGCCGGGTACTTAAATAATGCTGAACAGTAGTCGATTGATGCCGAACCTGGGCCGTGACCTGGGCCGCCCGCCAGTCCTGACGCAGCTCATGCCAGAATTGCTGCTCAGCAATTGCCTGCCGGCTCGGCTGAAAAGTTGGCGCAATCACCAGGTAAATGACTGCTACGAGCCCCAGAACCACAATCATCTCAACACTGGTGAACGCCCGCCGGTTCTTCATCGTTGGACCGCCTTCCCATTGACAACTGCAATGTGTTCTTTCTTAGCCTTCTGCACCTGGGCCGCCGTCAGATAATCATGCTGACGGAGCTGGTCCAGACTGACATTGGTGGCGCCGGTTTCGTTTTCGTAAGCATCAACCTGGGTCTGAACCACTGATACCATTGCCTACCGGTGGATTCGGCTGGCGTTTTGCCGCTGATGAGCAAGGTTAGGCAGGATAATCAGGATCAGCAGGCTGATAATGAACAACACAATCGACATCTCCAGCAGTGTAAAGGCTGGCTGTTTTTTCATCAGATACTTTTTTACCATGTCATACAACCCCCTGTAAGGAATGATAAATTGGCAGCAAAATACTCAGGTATAGGGCAACAATAATTCCCGCAATCAGGACAAAAATAACTGGTTGGACCCACAGCAACAACCCTTCAATTGCTTTCACCAACCGCTTAAATTGCAGCTGGGCAAAAACAGCTAGTTCGTCGCCAAGTTCCTCCAAAGTGGCACCCTTGTTGATAAAGACAAGCAATTCATCCGGAATGAAGGGATAGTGAATAATCACCTCATCAACCTGTTTGCCCTCCGCCACTAATTCACGGATAATGGCGCCGAACTGGTAAAGAAGAGATTGTGGATCATATTGACCGGTCACCCGGAGAATCTCCTTCAGCGATAGGCCATGCTGAAGCATCCCTGCCAGGTTGGTTGTCAGGTAGTAGCCATAGTAAAGGCGAAAGCAACGCCCAAAGAATGGCAACCGGCACCGCCACACCATCCGTTGACAGGTTGATAGCCGCCGCCAGTGCCGCCACTGAAAAGCCCCAATGATCACTAGGCCGGTTAGCAGATACAACCCCAAGTTCAGACTGATCTCGCGCCAAGTTCCGCCCTGCATAT
>DWZB01000033.1 GCA_019118405.1 Candidatus Limosilactobacillus gallistercoris | reverse complement strand
CTCTTCCAATCAAAGAACTTCAGTACGATTCCAGAAACAATTGGACCACACGCGAGCGCTGAACCCATGACCAAGCCAGCCATGCCCATGACCGTGCCCCGCTTCGCTTTCGGCGTAATCTCCAGCAGAACCGACTGGTAGGACGGGAACAGGACTCCCACCGCAAAGGCCTCCATCGCTCGGCCGATCATCATGAACCAGAAGCCGCTGACGCCCCAACTGGCCGGGGTCAGAATGATCATCAGCGACCCAATATCGAATAAGGCCAGGGCCCCCGTAAACATCGTCTTAAAGTTGAGGTTGTTCAGCATCCAGGGACTGATCGGCATACTGACACACATAACAAGCATGAACCCCGTCGTCAACCATTGCACGGTCGAGGCAGAGATCCCAAAAGCCCGCATCAAAGTTGGGTACGCCGTCGACAATGACGACTGGCTGATCGACATCGTAAACGTCCCCACTAACAAGGTAAAAATAAACCAAAAGCGACTATATGGACGGCCGTTTTGATCAATGCTCTTCTCCATTCCTTATCATCCTTCTTTAGAATAATTATTAACTATCCAACGAACATTATATATTTTGCTTTCGTGATTGTAAATGATATAATATTGGTAATTTATAATTGTTGTAAGAAAGGAGAGATGTTCATGGCAGAGGCTGAATTTGACCACGCCATTTCGGTTTTGCGTGCTAACAAGGTTCGGCTCACTCCCCAACGGAAACTGATCTTAGAGTACTTGATCAACCACCATACCCACCCGAGCGTGGAGATGATCTATGACGACCTCAAGGACAATGTTGACAACATCAGTATGGCAACCGTCTACAATACCCTGAAGCTATTTGTCGACTACAATCTGGTCATCGAGCTGAAGAACGGTGACGGCAGTACCCACTACGATTACTTTGGGCACCCCCACTATCACGTCGTCTGTGATAACTGTGGTAAAATTTCCGATGTCTTTGATGAACATTTTTCAGAAATTACGAAGGAACTGCAGGCGATGTCGCGGGAAAAGACCGGTTACCTGGTTACGGGCTGCCACATCGAGGTCCATGGGATCTGTCCCGACTGTCAGCGCAAACTGCACTTAAATAACCATTAAAGCCAAATGGTCCAGCACCCCCATCACAGGATGCTGGACCATTTTCATTTAATTATTTAGTTGATTTATATTTCGGCTGGCTTAGTGAAGCAACACTGAGGATGGCAAACCAGACCAGGGTCAGGATCAAGGCCTCCAGCGTCTGCCGTTCCAGGCACAATACTACCATCACGAAGGCCAAGAAGGCTAAGATCAGGTAGTCCGTCACCGGGGCGCCGGGCATCTTAAACGTCCGCTCATCCGGGTGAAGACGAATGTAGCGTAGGTGCGCCAGGATGATCGCTGCCCAAATAAAGAGAAAGCTGGTCGTGGCGATGCTGGAGATGAAGGTGAAGACCTCCCCCGGCATGACCAGGTTCAGGATCGCTGCCAACCCAATCACCAAAGATGAGATCACAACGGCCCGGGCTGGCACCGCCCGCTTGGATAGACGACTAATCCGCCGAATGGCTGGCCGGTGGGCATTGCTCGTCAGCTCCGCCAGCATCCGTCCCGTCGTGTAAATTGAACTGTTGCAGGCTGAGGCCGCCGCCGTGATCACCACGAAGTTGACGATGCTGGCCGCACCGCGCAGCCCGGCATCCCGGAAGACCAGGACAAAGGGACTGTTGTTCGGCGACAGGTGGTCCCACGGGTAGATGCACATGATCACTGCCAAGGCGCCAATGTAGAAGAGCAGGATTCGGATCGGGATCCCATTAATCGCCCGGGGAATCACCTTCCGCGGGTTCTCAGCCTCCGCTGCGGTTACTCCAACCATCTCAATACCAACAAAGGCAAAGACGACCATCTGGAAAGATCGGGCAAAGCCGCCCAGCCCTGTCGCAAAGAAGCCATGGTAGCGGACCAGGTTCATGGGCGAGGCCACGTAACCATCAGTCGTCTTGAACTGGAGAATCATCATCAAGATCCCCACTACGACTAGGATGACAATCGCCAGGATCTTGATCAGGGCAAACCAGAACTCAATCTCACCAAACACGTTCACGGTGATCAGGTTCAGACACAGGAAGATGACCAGCGTGATCAATCCGGGAATCCACTGGGGAACATGGGGCAGCCAGATCTGGATGTACAGCCCCACCGCCGTGATCTCGGCCATGGCCAATGCCAGCCAACAGGCCCAGTAGGCCCAACCAGCGACAAAGCTGACCCGCGGCCCTAGGTAGTCCCGGATGGCTTCCATGAACGACCGGTAGTGCAGGTTCGACAACAGGAGTTCCCCCAGCGCCCGCATAATGCCAAAACAGATGATTCCGGTGATTAGGTAGGCCAGCAGGATCGCTGGTCCGGCCTCCCGGATGGCTTTTCCCGAACCCAGGAACAGGCCAGTCCCGATCGTCCCCCCGAGGGCCATCAGCTCGATGTGCCGGCTTTTGAGGCGCCGATTCATCTGCTGCTTCTTTTCCATTTTTAATTCACTCCTCAATATTAAAGTGGACCACTGACTACTAATTTGGTCCACCTTGAGATATAATAACGAACTATCGAAACTATATTGTATAACACTTTTTTCGGTTAGGAGTAATTTTCTTTGCGTGCTTATCTTCCCTTTATTGTCTACTTTTGTCTCATATTATTAATATTCTGGCATATCCGAAGCTGGCAGCGTTATTCTGGTTGGGGAGAACGGCTGACCATGATCACATTTCTGATTTATATGACCGCGGTGATGTGGCTGTGCCTGACCCCTGCCCACGTCAACATCCCCTCAGCCCAAAAGATCCTCTTCCACTTTCACGGCGTCCCCTACAACATCATCCCCTTTCAAGGATTCAGTATCGAATTTTTCCTGAACATTGTGATGACCTTTCCGCTGGGCGTCTACATCTTTCTCTTTAACTATCGGACCCCCTTTGAGCGAACCATCCTGTACGGCTTTTGCTTCAGTCTCTTCATCGAATCCAACCAATTTATTTGGGACTACCTTCTTAACCTCCAGCGCCTTGCCGATATCGACGACCTGATCACCAACACCTTGGGAACAATCATCGGTTTTTCCCTGATGCTAATCCTCTATCAAAATGGCTGGCGGAAATTTTTACAACGATTGATGCTCATTCGCCATTAGATTTGGTAAACTTAGTATTTGAGGTGATAAGAATGATTTCAAACGAACAACGGGCACATGATATTGCAATTGCCCTGATGAAAGACAATGACGGCAACCTGAAACCGATCGATGCCTATCACCAATATGTCAACTATCTCCTGCCGATTCTGCGGGAGATCAACAAAGACTTCCCTCACGGCATCAAAGAAAATCCCTGATTAAGTCCCCAGCAGCGCGACGACTATCCCGCTACTGGGCTTTTTCGTTAGAAAAGTTATTGTTTCACCTGTTCAATTGAACTATGATGATAATCGTACTTTACTAGGAAGGAGTTTTGGCCATGTTTACTGAACAAAAGCGGGGCTTTGACTGGTTCAGTCTGATTGTCGGGATCCTGTTCATCCTGGCCGGATTGGCATCATTCATGCACCCAGATAAGACTTTGCACTTTTTGACAATTTTAGTAGGGATTGCCTTCATTCTGCGGGGAATCTACGAACTGTGGTTCCGGCAGTTTGTTAACCGGGCCCTTAACGAGAGCTCAGGATGGATCATCTTTGCTGCTATCTTAGATATTATTTTAGGGATCATTGTCCTGGTCTACCCAGGTCTTGGTGCCCTCTACATCGCCATCCTGTTCGCCATCTGGTTCATCATCGATTCCATCATGGAAATCAAGGCGGCCGGGCTGTTTAAAGCCTTCCACCGTGGTTACGCCACCTGGCTGGTTATCCTTGGGGTTATCAGCATTATCTTAGGAATCATCCTTCTCTTCAGTCCGATGCTTTCTGCCATGATCATCGTCTGGCTGGTATCGACAATGCTGATGGTCTTCGGGATCATGCACGTGATCCAGGCATTCTAGCCAATGACAAAAGAGGGGATCGCCAATCGACGGTACCTTTTTAATTACAAAAAACGGGTTGTCCAGCAATTGGGCAACCCGTTTTGGGTATTTATGGATGTGGATTTGGAAATTAGTCGATGTCAATCCGGCTATCGTTTTCGTCACTAGCCTGCATCTTTGGCAGATCAAGGGTCAGTACCCCGTTCTCGTAATGAGCCGAAACCTTAGAACGATCAACATCTGGGAGACGGTATTGACGGCTCATCTGGCCGTAACGCCGTTCACTGTGCAGGATGTTGCCCTTCTTGTCACTCTCATCGGAGAAGGTGTCCCGGTGACCAGTGACCGACAAGATGTTGTTAGCATAATTGATGTGGATATCCTTCTTGTCAAAGCCTGGCATATCAATCTTAACTTGGTAAGCCTTGTCGTCTTCAGCGACATCAGTCTTCATGTGATCGGCTGCTGGTGTTAAGTCAGAGAAGAAATCATCATTCATCCAATCACGCATGTTCATCAAGTTATCGAATAAGTTACCACGACGTTGAATTTCATTAGCCATAATTGATTCTTCCTTTCTGATTACCTTGATCTTGATTACACTTACTATCTTAATCGCACCAATGAAAAATACAATAGCAAATTAGCACTTATTGTCTTTGAGT
>DWZB01000032.1 GCA_019118405.1 Candidatus Limosilactobacillus gallistercoris | reverse complement strand
GTTTTTGGCAATTTGAAGGCTTATTTGGGTTTCAAGAGATTCACGGTCCGTGGTCTTAAGAAAGCCAAAAGGCAAATTGGAATTGCCCTAATGGCATTGAACATGAAGAAAATGGCCGGAAGGCCGTCTTCATATTCATATAACTTCAAGAAAAAAGGAAGAACCATTTAGAATTTCTTTGGAAATTCCGAATGGTTCTTTTATTTCAAGGAACTTTTGTCACAGCCCCTTCGATAGGGATTACCAGCCGAGTTCGGCGGCATTATTAGGCAGACTCAATTTGCCGGCCGCAAGCTCACCACAGGCCTGGTCGATGATCGCAAAGGCCTGGTTAAGCTGCTCTTCGGTGATGACCAACGGCGGCTGGAAGCGCAGGATACTGCCGCGCAGGCTGATGATGATGGCGCCGAGTTCAAAGATCCGGTACATCAGCTTGGTTGTCGCTTCAACATCCCCCTTACCCGTGGCGGGGTCGATGATATCGATTCCCCCGTCCAGGCCGTACATCCGCACGTCGCCAATAAAGTCATACTTGGCCTGCTCTTCCTTAAAGAAAGCCGCGGCCTTTTTGCCCAACCGGGTTGACCGTTCCAGGAGGTGTTCGTCCTCAATCACGTCTAGCGTGGCGTTGGCCGCCGCCGTGGTAACAGGATTCCCAGCGGTGGTGTAGACGTTGGCCGCCGAACCCAGGGACTCCATGATCTCCTTGCGGCCAATGATGGCACTCAGCGGCATCCCGGAGGCCAGGGACTTGCCGACGGACATCAAGTCGGGTTCAATGCCAGGAAAGTTTTGGATGGACCACCACTTCCCGGTCCGGCCCATCCCCTGGTTAACCTCATCGATGGCGAAGAGAATTCCATGTTCCTTGGCAAAGTCGTAGACTCGCTGGAGGTAGGCCGGCGGGGTCTTGACGATTCCGCCATCACCCTGGATCGGTTCAATCAGGATGGCTGCTGTTTCCTCAGCCGGCAGGTAGGTTTCAAACGGTTGCTTAAAGGCCGCAAACATCCGGTCCACAAACTGGTCCTCACTCTCGTCCGGCAACCGGTCCCACGGTGATGGGAACGGGACCTTAACCACGTCCGGAAGCAACGGGCCCATCTTGCGACTCATATTCAGGGTAACCGAAGAAAGGGTCATGGAACCGTAAGTTGAGCCGTGGTAGGCCCCCGTGAAGGACACCATGTATTGCCGACCGGTATATGCCCGGGCGAACTTGATGATGGCATCATTGGCATCCGACCCGGAGTTTCCCCAGGCGACTTCAACCGGACCGCTCATCGGCGCCAGGGCCGCCAGCCGCGGGGCCAAGCGGGCTGCCTGGGAGTTTGCAAAGTAAGCCGGCGTGTACTGAATGATCTTGGCCGCCTGGTCCTGGATAGCCTTTACAATCCGCGGGTGGGCGTGACCGGTGTTGGTCGAACTCGCACTCGCCAACAGGTCAATGTAGTCGTTGCCCTCGACATCTGTAATGATGGCCCCGTGCCCATGGTCAATCACGATGTCGTAGTATTTGATTCGGGCCGCCGTTGAGAAGGCCGCCTGCTCTCTTGCCAGGATTTGGCGATTAGTCTCTTCACTCATGACCATCCGCCTCCCTCTTGTTTAGGTAGGAATGCCGCATTCCGTAAGCAAAGTAGATAATCAGGCCGAGAACAAACCAGATCCCGGCGTACAGCTTAGCGTCGTAGTCCAAACCGATGAAGACGAACAGGGAAGCTAAGAACCCTAATGCCGGCAGGACGGGGTAGAACGGCACCTTGAACGAAGGGTCGGCGATGTCCTTGCCTTCCCGCTTCCGCAGGGCGTAGATTCCCAGGGAAACGAACATGAAGGCAATCAGGGTCCCGGCGGAAATCAGCTGGGAAAGGAAGGAGAATGGGAAGAAGGCCCCCACTAAGATTCCCACGATCGTCAGCGTCCACAGGGCCCGGTTTGGCCGTTGGTTCTTGTCGAGTTTCCCCAGCCACTTCGGCAGCATGCCGTCACGACCGAAGGAGTAGATCAGCCGGGAACCGGCCATGCTCATCCCGATCAAAGCGGTGAACATCCCGACCACAGCGATTGATTGAACAACCACCGCCACGCCGCCGTGCCCGGCCGCCCGCAACGCCAGACCAACTGGTTCGGCACTGTTAGCGTACTTCTGGTATGGCAGCATGCCGACTAAGACCAGACTGACGGCAACGAACAAGATCACGGCAATAGCCAGTGAACCGAGGATCCCCCGCGGCATCGTCTTTTGCGGATTGACCGCCTCGGCAGAGTTAGAAGCGATGGAGTCAAAACCGATGTAAGAAAGGCAAATCATGGAAACACCGGCATAGATCCCCTGCCAGCCACCGAACGGACCGTTGGCAGTTTCATGATACTTAGGGACGAACGGGACGTAGTTGGTTGCCTTGATGGCAAACAGCCCCACGACAATAAAGAGAAGAACGGCAAATACCTTTAAGACCACCAGGATGCTCTCCACCCGGGCGGCACGGGAAACCCCACGAGAAATCAGCAGGGCTACCAGGGCGATCACGATGACGGAAACCAGGTCAACCACCCCGCCATCGGTTCCAAAGGCGTTAGATAGTGAAGCCGGCAGTTTCAACCCCATAGGGGCGATTAATGCCCGAAAGTTGGCCGATAGACCTGAACCAACGAAGGCTAGGCAGATGAAGTATTCGGCGAGCAGCGCCCAACCGGCAATCCAGCCGAAGAATTCACCAAAGACAACGTTAATCCAGGAATATGCAGACCCGGCAAATGGCATGGCCGCTGCCATTTCGGCGTATGCAAAGGCCACCAGCCCAGCAACCACGGCCGCCACCAAGAATGAGATGGCAACCGCCGGACCGGTATGCATTGCCGCAACTTCACCGGGAAGAGTGAAAATCGAGGTTGACACAATGGTTCCGACACCCAGTGCTAGGAAGTCCCGCACCCGCAGTGATCGGACCAGATGGCCGTCTTTGCTTTCATAAACATGCGGATCTTCTTTCCGCGTAATTGTTTTCCAAAGACTCATAACTCTTCCTCCTTTATTAAAATTTTATTAGAATTATAAGAAAAAACTTTAATACATTCTATCAAGTCCGTTCCTTAAGGTCAAACATTAATTTATTTAATTTTAAATAACCTTACCATCGGTCATTAAGAGGAATCGCTTTCATTTGCAAAGTAGTGCATTTCTGGCTTCCATCATTAAATTAGGAAGATTAAATTTCAAAATGAAGTTTCTTTAATGTTCATTTTGGCTAAACTTGACTTATAGCAACCACCCGCAGACAATTTAGCTAAGAATATTCGTAATAGAAAGAAGTCTTCCTATGCTTACTGATCAAAAAATCCGTCAAGCCATCCACGTCATGCGTCAAAAGTTTCCTGAGGCCAACACGACTCTCAAGGCCGACACCACCTTCCACTTCCTCCTGGCGACCATCCTCAGCGCCCAGGCCACAGATAAGTCGGTTAACCTGACCACTCCGGCCCTCTTCCAACGGTTCCCGGGTCCCCGTGACCTGGCAGCGGTGGAACCGGCCGACGTCGAACCATACATCAAACGATTGGGTCTTTACCGCAACAAGGCCAAGTACCTGGTCAATTGTTCACGGGCGATCGTGAAGGACTTTAATGGTACGGTTCCCCACACCCGCAAGGAACTGATGAGCCTGCCTGGGGTTGGACGTAAGGTCGCCGACGTGGTCCTGGCAGAATGCTTCAAGATTCCCGCCTTTGCGGTCGACACCCACGTCAGCCGGGTTGCCCGCCGCCTTAACATGGTTGACCAAAAGGCGACCCTCCTCCAGATTGAGCACCGCCTGATGGCTGCCGTCCCTGAGGACAAGTGGCTCGATGCCCACCACAGTATGATCTACTGGGGTCGGCACCAGTGCACCGCTCGCAATCCCAAGTGCGCCCACTGCCCGCTATTGGCGATGTGCAAGTACGGGCAAGACAACGTGATGTAACTAAAAAAGACTGGTGAGCAGCCAAGCTGCTCACCAGTCTTTCACCCGATCGCCTTGATTCCCAGGTAGATGGCTCCGCTGCGGAAAATGACGAAGCTCCCACTAACAAGCCAACCGCAATCAACATCATCAAGTTACTCGTCAAAACTCATCGGTTCTTTCTTTCAATCACGCACAATTATTTTGTTCATACCAAACGTGATGATAAATGCCGCTACTAAGAAGACAATTACCACCCAGTAAGGGTATTGGTAGTTCATGTCCAGCAGCGCCCCCGAGATCAGCGGCCCGATGATATTTCCGACACTGGTCAGGGACATGTTGATCCCGTTCAACAGGCCCTGGTTGTCCTGACTCATCTTGGTCAACAGTGTTGTGATCGCTGGGCGCAGCATATCGAAGGCCTCGAAGATCACCAGGGTGGCAACAACCAGCTGCCAGTGTGAATGGTCATAGATCACGAAGACTGTTCCCACAGCACTGAGGAAGTAGCTGTAACGGATCAGCCGTACTTCCCCCAGCCAGTGGACCAGGCCCTCAAAGAAGAAGACCTGCAGGACCAGCGAGATGATCCCGTTTAAGGTCAGAACGAGGGCGATCGTCGCCAGGTCAAAGTGGTGAACCTCGTTGACGTACAGGCTGTAGATGCTCTCAAAGCCGGCTAAGCCAAAGCCGCCACGAAGATCATCACAAACAGCATGATCAAGGCCGGGGTCATCATCTTCTTTACCTGCGACCAGGTGCTCCCCAGCAGCTGGCTCTCCGGATTCTTAGTGGTGCTCTTGAACCGTTCATCGTCATTGCGCGGCAGGAGGACCCAGGCGACGATGGTGCTGACCAGGCCAAGACCACCGGCGACCCAGAATGGAAACTTATAACTGACGTTGGCCAGCACTCCCCCCAGGCCGGGACCCAGGATCAGGCCCCCACTGAAGGCCGCCGAGAGCCAGCCGATTACCTTGGCTCGCTCCTTGACCGATGTCAAATCGGCGGCCAAGGCCATGGAGGTCGGCACAAACATGGCCGCCGAAAGCCCATCGATCGCCCGCGAGATATCAAAGGCCCACAGGTGTTGGGCAATCGCAAACAGAAATTCGGCCAGCGAAAAGATCAGTAACCCCCACACCAGCATCGGCTTACGACCAAACTTGTCAGAGACCCGGCCGACCACCGGCGAGGCGACAAATTGGACAAAGGCAAACAGGGATGACATCACCCCCATGTCGAAGGCCGAGAAGCCATACTCATTCTTGATGAAAGGCATCACCGGGAAGATCAGGCTCATCCCCAGGCAGATCAAGAATTCGCAGAAAATAACCGTCGTAATGATCTTTCTTACTTCTTTGGTCATTGTTGAAATGTTCCTTTCTTCAGACTAAAAGGGACCACGACGCGTGTCATAGTCCCTTAAGTAGGTTTAATTTTTACTGTATCATGCTTGTCAACCACTACGTCCTAAAGGACGTGGCTTGTGAGCAAACACCCTTCTGATGAGTGCTTGAACCACAATTTGCATAGATAGGCCACTGCGAACAGTTCTACGAACTGTTTCGTCTTACACGGCAATTACCACTTAATCTGGGTAACTAAGTACCGTAATAAAACATTCGTGACTGAACAATTATCAAACGAATTAAAAGCAATATCTTTTATCAACAACGCCATCCGCTGGCTGGCAAATAACAGTTAGCTAGAATATTCAGAAGGAAGGTGAACGGCACCGAAGATATCTTTATTAAGGCCGCCCAGATGACTGATATTCATCCTACTAAATATCAAATTAAGGATGACGTCAAGGACATCGAAAAGAGCTTCGACAAGATACACTCAATGCGGATAACTATCGATAATGGCTGTTTGGGAAGGCGTAGTCCACGTTAACAAGCCTCGGCGAATTGCTTGAAAAACTGGTGTTACCTGGTTAATCCGACGGATTAGGCGGGAATACTCCAACAAGGGTAACGAAGGGATCGTAGCTTGCACTAAATCGTAAAAGGCCGTCCAAGTTGAAACATGATATTGCGTTTTGAGGAGCATTAGGGCCATCATCTCAGCGTCAGATAGTTTGACGTGTTCAATATTGCACCGTTCCATAAATTTTCGTGGGACAAAATCTTGCATCAACTGTTGTAATTCAGAACAAGTGTGTGCAAAAACCACTTGAAAATCATGGCGATCATAACTAGACTTAAAGTAGCTTAACAAGGCAAAGACTCCTTTTTTAGTCTGCC
>DWZB01000031.1 GCA_019118405.1 Candidatus Limosilactobacillus gallistercoris | reverse complement strand
ATCATGCTTGCCACCATTCTGGGAACTTGACCATGAACTCACGCAAAGCGGCCCCCCGGTGACTGATGGCGTTCTTCTGGTCCGCCGTCAGCTCAGCCATCGACTTGCCCAGCGATTCAACGAAGAAAAGCGGGGCATAGCCGAAGCCATTCTCCCCGTGGCGCTCGCGAAGGATCCGGCCATCAACCCGGCCGTTAGCAACCAGCTTGGCCCCATCCGGCTTCAATGCCACAATAGTTGTGTGGAAGTGGGCGGTCCGCTTTTCATCGGGCACATCCGCCAGCTCATGCAGGAGCTTGGCGTTATTGGCCGCATCGTCGTGGTCACCAGCGTACCGGGCAGAGTGGATGCCCGGCGCCCCGTTTAAGGCATCGACCACTAGGCCCGAGTCATCAGCCATCACGGGCAGGTTAAGGACCGCCATCACGGTTTGGGCCTTAATCGTCGCGTTTTCTTCAAAGCTGGTTCCATTCTCATTGATCTTGATCGGTGCAAAATCAGCCAGTGTCTTCACCGTGATGCCATGCGGGGCGAGCATCTTCCGGTATTCCCGGGCCTTGCCGGCGTTCTTGGTAGCAATTACTAATGTGGTCATCTGAATATCCTTCTTTCTACAAGTCAACGTGGTTGCAACTGGTAAACTGGCCAGCAAGCCACTTCTCGGCACCAGCAACCAGGTCGGTCCGCTCACCGGTTGTGTACAGTCTGATCATACCGGACGGCTTGTCCGTCAACAGTCCGCGCTTGGTCATCAGCTCCTGTGCCTGCTTGATCGTCTCGTAGGCCGGATCAATCAGCAGGACGCCGTCACCCATCTTCCGTTGGATCTCAGCCGCCAGGAATGGGAAGTGCGTGCAGCCCAGAATCAGGCCATCAACCGGGTGCTGGTTAAAGTAGGCCAGCTCCGTGTCAACGGTCTGCTGAGCAGTTGGCGTCCCGGTCAGGCCATGCTCAACAATCGAAACCATGGGCTGGGCCGCGTGGCTGTAAACTGTCATGTTGGCGTCGAACTGGTGGAGGGTTCGGGGGTAGGCCCCCTTCTCAATTGTTGACGCGGTCCCGATTACCCCAACCGTCTTCAGGTGGTGGTTAACCGCTGCGGTGGCGCCCGGTTCAATCACCCCGATCACCGGTACCGGCAGTTCGCGCTGAAGCAGGGGCAGGGCCGCCCCCGTGGCCGTATTGCAGGCGATGATCATCATCTTGATGCCTTGGTCCACCAGAAAGCGGCCAATCTTCAGCACCAACTGCTGCAGTTCTTCCTGACTCTTGGTCCCATAGGGAAAGTGGCCCTGGTCCCCCACAAAAATGAGTGATTCATCGGGAAGCTGCTTATGCAGGACCCGCATTACTGACAGGCCGCCCAGTCCCGAATCCATTAAGCCAATTGGCCGTTCATCCATTTTATTCACCTCATTATTATCATTAACAATTCAATTTCATCCGTTTAAAATTGCTTGAAACTATATTATGGTTTTCAATCGCAAAATTTGCAAGTTTTAAAAATTTTTACTATTACCACCGTCATTTTTAAGTATAATAGGACTTGATTGCGATAAAGGAGTTAAAAATATAATGAGTCAAAAACGTTATGATCAATTGCTAGCCAGTCATCAAGGGCTGATGAACGGGACCCTGCGCGACGTCATCCTGCCAAGCATTCTCGGCAAGGAAGCCGACGACATGCTCTATTGGATCGGCAAGGATCTCGCGCGCGAATACCCCGTCGCCACCCACGACGATCTCATCATTTTGACTCATCAGCTGGGCCTGGGCGACCTCAAGCTGCAGCGACATGATAAGACCAGCCAGGTCTGGCGGCTCGGCGGTCCGCTCGTTACCGAACGGATCCACCGCGACGAGGAGCAAACCTCCTTTGGCCTGGAGCTGGGCTTTCTGGCTCAGGAAATTGAGTTTCAGCTCGGCACGGTGGCCGAGGCGGAGCTTTCTGACCGCCACCACGAATACGTCGACATCACCGTCCAAAACGATCCCAAAACCGATGCCGATAGTGAACGAAGCGAGCTGGTAACTTTCATCCACATTACCGCCCCGCAGAAAGATGGAGAAGCACCCAAGAAAAAGCACAAGCACTCACTGCTTAAAAAGAAACACAAAGAATAGTAAAAAAGCCCTGATGAACGAAGCGCTGTTCATCAGGGCTTTTGTGTTAGTTAGGCCGTGTATTGTTGCAGAATCTGCTGAAGCTGTTCCTTTGGGTGGTAACCGACGATCTGGTCAACTACTTGCCCATCCTTCTTGATCATCAGGGTTGGGATACTCATAATCCGGAACTTGCGGGCGGTATCCGGGTTCTGGTCAACATCCATCTTGTAGAAGTTAACTCCCGCCATCTCCTCGGATAATGCCTCAACTACCGGTGACTGCATCCGACATGGGCCGCACCAGGTTGCCCAGAAGTCAATCAGAGCGACCCCATTTGCAGTATCTTTTTCAAAACTTTGATCAGTTGTTACGTTAACAGCCATTAGTTTTTCCTCCTATTAAATTGATACTTTCATTCTAGCAGAGGCCAATTACCCTGTCACGAATTCTGTTTACTTTTTATCAGTTAATTACAGGTTAACAATGGTTGCCCCATCGCCACCGTTGTTTGGGGCGGCGTAACTGAAGGACTTGACCCGCGGATTACTCTGCAGGTACTGCTGGGTTCCCTTCCGTAGGGCCCCGGTTCCCTTACCATGAATGATGGTAACTGAGGACAGATTGTTCAGGAGGGCGTGGTCAATGAAGTCGCTGAGCTCGCTCATCGCCTGTTCATAGCGGTGCCCCCGCAGGTCAAGCCGGGCTGAGGTGTGCCGGGTCTGGGTAGTGTGAACCGCGCTGGACCGCCGCGTCTCCTTTTCCTTTGGCAGAGACTTCTTATCAACCTTTTCCAGGTCGCGCTCGTCGATCTCCATCTTGAGAATCCCAATCTGGACTTCCCACTTGTGGTTGCCGCGCTTATCCAGCAGCTCACCATACTGGCCATACGACTTGACCATCACGGCATCCCCCTTGTGAAGGTCGTGCTTAGCCTTGGCCCGCTTGAGGACACTGTTGTGCTTAAGCCGCGGGTCCTCCTGGTGCAGGGCATTCAGGGCCCCCTGGGCGTCAATCAGCTGGTTCTCCTTAACGTTGGCCCCTTGCTGCATCTCCAGCTGGCGGAGGTGGTGGATGATGCTATTGGCCTTGCGCTTGACCATTGATACCTGGTGGTTGGCCTTAGAGCGGGCCTGGTCGAAGAGCTTGTCGCGCTGTTCGTTAAACCGGGTCAGCTTCTCATCCAGCTCCTTTTGGGTCCGTTCATTATCCGCTACCAGCTTGGTCAGCCGTTCGTTCTCCTCCCGGGCGGCCTTCCGCTGCGCCACCAGGTCACCGATCATCTTGTTGAGGTCCTGACTGTCATCACTTACCAGAGACCGGGCCTCATTAATTACGGCCGCATCGATTCCCAGCCGTTGGGCAATCTCAATCCCGTTGGAGCGACCGGGGATTCCCAACATAAGGCGGTAAGTCGGCTGAAGGGTTTCGGTGTCAAACTCCATGCTGGCGTTGATGGTCTTGGCCCGGTCGTACCCATAGACCTTCAGCTCTGGGTAGTGGGTCGTAATGACTACCGTGCTTCCCTTGCTGCCGATCTGGTCCAAAATGGCCATGGCTAGGGCGGCCCCTTCCTTCGGGTCCGTCCCGGCACCAAGTTCATCCAGCAGGACCAGGCTCCGGTCGGTGATCTGATCCAGAATGGCCTTCACATTATCCATGTGACCGGAGAAGGTCGAGAGGTTCTGCTCCAGTGACTGCTCATCCCCGATGTCGGCGAAGATGTTATCGAAGACGCCGATCGTGCTCCCTTCCTCAGCTGGAATGAACAAGCCGGACTGCCCCATCAATTGGATCAAGCCGAGGGTCTTTAAGGTGATCGTCTTCCCACCGGTGTTTGGACCAGTGATCACGATGGCCTGGTAATCCTCGCCAATCTTGATGTCGTTAGGGACAACTTTCTTGGGATCAATCAAGGGGTGGCGGGCATGACGGAGATTGACGTGGTTCTCCCGACTGAGCAACGGCAGGCTGGCCTTCATGTCGTGGGCCAGGGCCGCCTTAGCATTGATGAAGTCGAGTTTCCCCAGCACCCGCTCGTTATTCTGAATGTCATGTCGATATGGAGCAATCAGGGCCGACAATTTGGCCAAGATCCGTAACATTTCCTGGCGTTCCTCAATCTGAGCCTGGCGCAGGCGGTTGTTGTACTCAACCACCCCGGCTGGTTCAATGTAGAGGGTCTGCCCACTGGCACTCTGGTCGTGGACCACCCCGCCCAGTTTATTCCGGTAACGGGCCAGGGCCGGCACAACATAACGGTCGTTTCTGATGGTTACCACCGGTTCACTCAGGTACTTGGCACCCTTTCCCCGTGTGTAACGTTCCATCTGCTGGTGGATCTCGCCTTCCGTCTTCACAATCAGCTGGCGAATGCCGTGCAGCTTGCTGGAGGCTTCATCATTCAGCCGGCCATCCGGGTCCACCGAGCGTACCAGCCGTTGGGTAATGGAAGGGATCGTGACCAGCCGATCAACCAGTTGGTCCAAGACCCGCAGCTTGATCTTCTTCTCCCGCATCTCATCGAAGAAGTTCTTGATGCTCATGCTGGTCTGGAGAACCTTGGTGACCTGGGCCAGCTCCGTCCCGTTCAGGTTAGCGCCGATCTTGAGCCGCTTCATCTGGGGCTGAATATCGGCCAGTTTGGGAATCGGAATGCCGCCTTCAAGCCGCAGGATATCGGCACCATCAGTGGTCTCCGTCAGGTATTGCTGTACCCGGTCATAGTCGCCCTGCGGCACCATCCGTTCTAGCTCATGATGACCAGCTGCCGAAACCAGGTAGTGGGCCAGCATCCCCTTGATGCGTGCAAATTCTAGTGTTTCCGTAATTTTGTGGTTCATTCTCACTCTTCCTTTATTTAATAAGCGTATTGATCATTAATTGGGCCAGGGCCGGTGTTTGATTGATCATGAACTGAGCCAGCCCCGAATTGGCAAGCTGCAGCTGCCACCAGCCAGCTGGCCATAGCTGCAGGATCACCAGGGCCACGTAGATTATCACGTAGCCGATTACCAAAGATAAGATTCCCCCGGCGAGCCGGTCAAAGGTACCGATAATCGGCAGCCGCTTGATCCAGCGCAACTTGCCGATTCCCCAGTGGCAAAGGGCCGAAACCAGGGTGAAAATCGCCAGAAAGGCAATCCCGTTATAGAAAAAAGTATTATTGTTGACCGCTCTCAGAATCGTGGTGGAGTATGCCGCACTCTGGCTGACATCGGGCAGCAAACTGCTAAGGCCGCCACCAATCGCCCGCGCCCCCCACTTGGCAACCAGCCAGCTGACCAGGTAGGTTCCCGTATACAGGGCCATCATCAACAGGCCGCGGCGGTGGCCGTTGATGAAGCAGCCGATCAGGATCAAAATAATTAATGTTGTCAGAATCATGTTATTACCCTATCGATAGAAAAGGGAAGCGACAGCACTATAGCTGTCACTTCCCGATTACTCGCTATATTTTAAGCATTGAAGTTCCCGTTATCATCGAGGAAGGTGTTAAGGACCTGTTCAACCATGTCCCATTCCTTGTCATCCTCAATTGGTACTAAGTCCTGGCCATCGCCGTCTTCGTTATCTGCAACGATGTAAGCCTGGATATCAACCGAATCATCATTCTCCTGCTCGGCAGGGTAGATGAAGATGTAGGACTTGCCATAATCATCAGAGTCAAAGGTGAACAGCTCCTTGAAAAGCTGTTCGTTACCGTCCTCGTCGATCAGGGTGATTAAGTTTTCATCGTTATTAGATTGTTGTTTGCTCATATAAATTCATCCTTATTTTAATTTCTGGACTAAGCGGCCGTGACGATCCAAGTAGCTCTGCAAGATAAAGGTTGCAGCAACTTCATCGATCACCTTTTTTTGTTTGGCCCGGGAAATGTCGGCTTCTTCGACCAACATCCGGTGAGCCTCAACGGTGGTTAGTCGTTCGTCTTGGAAATCAACGGGGATATCAGGAAAACGTTGCAAAAGGAGTTCGCCATAGTGCTTAGAAGCATCAACCCGCGGCCCCTCGGTATTGTTCATGTTCTTTGGCAGGCCGACCACGAAGCCGGCAACCTGTTCTTTTTGGACCAGCTCAGCGACGCGGTCAATCCCAAAGACTTCATTGTCTTCGTCGATGGGAATAATCTCAACCGCCTGCGCTGTCCATCCCAGGGGGTCACTGACCGCGATCCCAACCGTCTTTGAACCGACATCCAGACCCATTAGTCTCATTTGGTTTCACCGTTATTCTTCAGATACGACACAACTAATTCCTCAATGATCTCGTCACGCTCGTGCTGGCGGATCAAATTCCGGGCATCATTTAAACGGGGAATGTATGCCGGATCACCAGACAGAAGGTAGCCCACAATCTGGTTGATCGGGTTGTAGCCCTTCTCCTCTAAGGATTCATATACCGTCTTGAGGGTATCCTTGATATTCTTCTGCCGTTCCTGACCAAAGTCATAGAACATTGTTTCATCATTATTGGTAGTCATAAATCGTCACCTCCGGCTAGTCTCTTAGCTATATATTTTACTATAAATATTGCTAAATCACAATTGTGACGTTTTCGGGGACGAAAAAAGGATAACCAGGTTCCCCCGGTTACCCCTATTACGGTTACTTATTCATGTATTCCTTAGCGAGTTTCAGCGCATCCTGAATCCCGGCTGGGTTCTTCCCACCGGCCTGGGCCAGGTTTGGCCGACCACCGCCGCCACCGTTGATGGCCTTGGCAATGGACTTGATCAGGTCGCCAGCCTTTAAGCCGGCCTTGACCTTGTCGTCACTTACGGCAACCAACAAGTTGGCCTTGTCACCGTTGGCCGTTCCAAGAACCAATACGTCGGAGAGCTTCTTAGCCCGCCAGCTGTCGGCCAGCTGACGCAGTTGGCCCATCCCGGCAACCTTGACCTCAGCGGCGATCAGGCTCCCCCGCTTGGTGTCCTGAACGTTTTCAAAGACGTTGTTAGCCTGCTGAGCAGCGATCTTGGCTTCCAGAGCGGCACTCTTCTTCTGGGCTTCCTTCAGTTCAGCCTGCAGAGCAGCAACCTGGTGAGGAACCTCCTTGATCTGGGCAGTCTTCAATTCTGCCGCCGTCTGTTCCAGCAGGTTATCGCGGTCTTGGAGGAACTTGAAGGCGTCGCTGGAGGTAACGGCTTCGATCCGCCGAACACCGGCACCAACCCCACCTTCGGAAACGATCTTGAAGAGCCCCAGTTCGTTGGTGTTCTTGACGTGGTCACCACCACAGAATTCAGTGTTGTAGTCACCAATCTTAACGACCCGGACCTTGTCACCGTACTTGTCGGAGAAGAGGGCAATGGCACCCATCTCCTTGGCGGAATCAATGTCGGTCTCAACGGTCTTAACCGGAATTTCCTTCCAGATCTGCTCGTTGACCATCTGTTCAACCGCCTGTAGGTCCTTGGCCGTAACCTGCCCAAAGTGGTTGAAGTCAAAGCGCAGGTAGTGTTCCTCAACCAGGGAACCAGCCTGCTGCGTGTGGCCACCCAGAACGTTCCGCAAGGCTTGGTCAAGCAGGTGCGTGGCGGTGTGGTTCTTCTCGATCTTCAGGTGACGCAGCCGATCCACAACCAACTTGTAACGGGCACCCTTCTTCAGTGGGGCCGTCAGTTCAACCCGGTGCAGGTTCTGCTGGTTTGGTGCGTGCTGAACGTCGACAACCCGGCCGACCTTCTTACCGTAGTTGTCGATGATGTCTCCAGTATCGGCAACCTGGCCACCCATTTCAGCATAGAATGGGGTGACGTCAAAGATAACCTCGATGTCCTTGTCGTCAGCGTCGGCAGAGTCTGCCTGCTTGCCATCATGGGCCAGCCCAATGACCTTGGCATTGTCCACCGTCAGATCAGTGTAGCCAACGTACTTGCTGTCTTCCTTGAAGTCCGTCCACAGGTCAGTTTGAACACCCATCCCGTTGTCCATGTCACGGGCGTTCCGGGCCCGGTTCTGTTGTTCAGTCATAGCTGCTTCAAAGCCCTTCTGGTCAACCGTCAGGCCCTCGTCACTAGCGTATTCCTTCGTCAGCTCAATTGGGAAGCCGTAAGTATCATAGAGCTTGAAGGCCGTCTTCCCGTCGATCTCGTTGGTACCGTTCTGCTTGGCTTCAGCGATCACGTTGTTCAAGAGGTTCAAACCACCGTTCAGGGTTGCACTGAAGCGGTCTTCTTCGGACTTGATGACGGAAGCAATGTAGTCGGCATTCTCCAGGACATCTGGGTAGTAGTCCTGCATGATCTTGCCAACCGTTGGGACCATCTTAGCCAGGAATGGCTTGTCGATGCCCAGCTTCTTGCCGGCAACCACGGCCCGCCGGAGCAGACGCCGGATGACATAGCCCCGACCCATGTTGGATGGCAGGGCACCGTCACCGATGGCAAAGGTGATTGTCCGGATGTGGTCGGCGATGATCTTGAATTGGATATCGTCTTCCTTGTTTACGCCGTACTTCTTTGTTCCGCTGAACTCTTCGGTCTGCTTGATCAGCGGCATGAAGAGGTCGGTTTCAAAGTTGGTTGGGGCGTTTTCAAAGATGGAAACCACCCGTTCGAGCCCCATTCCGGTATCAATGTTCTTGTGCGGCAGCGGCTCGTAAGTATCCTCAGGGGTGTGATTGAACTGACTGAAGACGATGTTCCAGATTTCCAGGTAGCGTTCGTTTTCTCCACCCGGGTAGTTCTCCGGATCGTCGTCAGCCAGGTTGTTGAATTCCTGACCACGGTCATAGAAGATTTCGGTATCAGGACCGGATGGACCCTGACCAATGTCCCAGAAGTTATCCTCGTCCGGGATCAGGTGGTCCTTAGCAACCCCGACTTCACGCCACTTATTGTAAGCGTCGTGGTCCTTTGGGTAGTAGGTGATGTAGAGCCGCTCGGGGTCAAAACCGAACCACTTGTCGCTGGTCAGCAGTTCCCAGGCCCACGGAATAACCTCGTTCTTGAAGTAGTCACCAACGGAGAAGTTCCCCAGCATTTCAAACATGGTGTGGTGCCGGGCAGTCTTCCCAACGTTTTCAATATCGTTGGTCCGAATACTCTTCTGTGAGGAGGTCATCCGCGGGTTTTCCGGAACAACCTTGCCGTCAAAGTACTTCTTCATCGTAGCAACTCCGGAGTTGATCCACAGCAGGGTTGGGTCATTGACCGGAACCAGGGATGCACTTGGCATGATCTTGTGCCCGTGTTCTTCGAAGAACTTCAGGTACATCCGCCGAACTTGAGCACTGTTCAGCTTCTTTAACTTTTTCATGATATCTCCCTTTCCAAAAACAAAATCCATCCTTGCGATCAGAGACGCCGGACGACGCGGTACCACTCTGTTTGCAACGATGGATTTCGTTTACCTCTTATTTCTCGACTAACCGCCGAGTTGAATATCAAATTTTATGAATGGGGAGCACCCGCCAGACATTCATCGGCCGTCACAGCAACCCGACCGTTTCTGAAAATCGTCCCTGGTGGACATATCCCAAACAAGCCATATTATAGCGAACTTAACCGCTAAAATCAACGGGCATTCCGTTCCCGACGGTGCTGACGTTGACGCTGACGCTTGGCCTTGCGAATCTTGTGACGGAGCTCCAGCTTGCGTTTCTGCTGCTCGTCTTTCTTGATAGCCTGCTTGATCCGCTTCTTGTAGCCCGGCTTGACCCGCTTCTTGGTCTTCTTGACAAAGCCCTTCATTGACGGATCCAGCTCCGCCTGCTTACGCCGGTACTTCTTCCGCCGGTTCCGGTCGTGGGTGGTTACCAAGCGGCCGCCCCGGAATTCCTTTGGGATAAACTTGATTCCCCGCTCTTCCAGCTTATCGATCAGGTCATCCTCAGCTGGTGCGTACAGGGTGATGGCCGTCCCGCTCATCCCGTTGCGGCCAGTCCGCCCTACCCGGTGAACGAAGTATTCGAGGTCGGTCGGGATATCATCGTTGATCACCAAAGAAACCCCATCGATGTCAATCCCCCGGGCAGCCAGGTCGGTGGCCACCACGTATTGGTAATCCAGGTTACGCACCTGCCGCATGGTCCGCTTCCGCCGGCGGGCCTCCAAGCCCCCGTGGATCATAGCCACCTTGAGGCCCTGCCCCTCCAGGTAGCGGGTCAGTTCCTCGACTCTTTCCTTAGTGTTGGCAAAGACGAGGGCCAGGTATGGTTCTCCCATCGTCAGGAGCCGGTAGATCAGCTGGTTCTTATCCTGGCCCTTGGTTGACATCAGCCAGTTCTGGACATCAGGGTTGATGACCGCCTGGGTCGGGATCTCCTCAACCTGCGGGTTAGCCATGTACTTCTTCAAAAACGGCCGCAACTTCTTCGGAATGGTTGCCGAGAAGACCATCATCTGCAGGTCCTCAGGGAAGTTGCTGGCGATCTGGTCAACCTGCTCCAAGAAGCCCATGTCCAGGGTCATGTCCGCTTCATCGACCACGAACATCGTTGCCGTGTGGATATCGAGTGCCTGGCTCTTGATCAGGTCCAGCACCCGACCGGGCGTCCCGATTACCAATTGTGGCTGTTTTCGCGCTAGTTGGTCGAGCTGGTGCTGCTTGTCGGTCCCCCCGACGTAATTATGAATGGTCAGCGGTTGCGGGGCGAACTTGTTCAGCTGCTTGGCCGCCGCGTAGATCTGGTAGGCCAGTTCCCGGCTGGGGGTAGTAATCACCGCCTGGACCGCCTGGACTTCAGGGTCAATCCGGGCAAAGAGCGGCAAAAGAAAGGCGTGGGTTTTCCCACTCCCGGTTGCCGATTGGCCGACCACGCTCTGCCCCTTCAGGACGTCGGGGATTACCCGCTCCTGGATGGCGGTCGGCTGGTAGAAGTTAATCGCTTGAACCGCCTTGATCAGGTACGGCGGCAGCTTAAAATTCTTAAACTTATTTTCAGTCATTAGTCAGTTCCTTTCGGTTATTTCGTTGCGTAATCCGTTGTCAGCTGGTCAAGCTCACTGATCACCTGCTTGATCTCTTCTTGATCCTTGGCCTTGGCACCGCTGGCGAGCTCGTGGCCCCCGCCATCATGCTGCTTGGCGAGGCCATTGATAGCAGGGCCCTTAGAACGCAGCCGGATCCGGTAGTGGCCGTCTGCCTGCTCGACAAAAATTGCCCAGGCACTGACATCCTTGATCCGCCCCGGCAGCGAAACCACGGCAGAGGTCCCGGCCTCGGTCAGGCCAAACTTGTCTAACAGTTCATTGGTTAAGACCACATAGGCAGCCCCATGATCCAGGATGGTCAAGTGTTCATAAACGTATGCGGACAGCCGGGCCAGTGGCAGGGTGATTTCATTCTCCCGCCGGCTGATGGCCGCGGCATCGGCACCGGCCGCCATCAGGGCACCGGCAACCAGCATCGTCCGCGGCGTCGTGGCGGGGTAAAGGAAGCGTCCGGTATCACCGATAATGCCGGCATAGAGGGCACTGGCCGCCTTCTTGGGCAGCTTCAGTTCCTTGGCAAAGTGCTGGTAGAAGGCGTAGATCATCTCCGAACAGCTGGAGGCATCCGGTTCAACCCACATCAGGTCGCCAAACGGCTCGTCGTTCGGGTGGTGGTCAATCTTGATCAGTTCGTCCCCATTGTTGAAGCGCCGGTCATCAATCCGGGGAGCATTTGCAGTGTCGGTAACAATCACCAGGGCATCGTCGAAGATGTCGTTATCGATCTCGTCCATCGTGCCGATCCAGTCAAAGCCGGGGATGTGCTTGCCGACCACGTAGATCTGCTTGTAGGGAAAGGAGGCCTTCAGGATTTCAGCCAAGCCCACCTGGGAACCGATGGCGTCCGGATCAGGACGCTGGTGCCGATGGATAATGATTTTGTTGTACTTCTTGATTTGTGCGAAAATTGCTGCTAATTGATCAGCCATAATTATTTACCCTCTTATCCAAAATTTCTTCTAACAATTAAGTATACCAGTAATCGCCAGACGGGCCAATTTTTAAAACAAAATACCCCCTGCCGAATTGCAGGAGGTATTTTGATCAAACTAATCGTCTGATTAGTTCTTCTTAGCAGCGTCCATTGCGTGGCCACCGAAACCGTTCCGCAGCGCTGAAACGACCTTACCATCGAAGGAGTCGTCTTGCATTGAACGGAACCGTTGACTTAATGCTTCGTAGATAACTGGCGTTGGTACTTGCTTGTCCATTGCGTCCATCAGGGTCCAGTGAGCTTCACCAGAACTGTGCATCCGACCAGCGATCTTGTCCAGGTGTGGGTCCTTTTCAAAGGCTTCTTGAGCCAATTCCATCAGCCATGAACGGATAACAGAACCGTGGTTCCACATCTTGGCAACAGCGGCGTTGTCGTAGTCAAAGTCAGAAGCTTCAAGAACTTCGAAACCTTCACCCATGGCTTCCATCATACCGTATTCGATAGCGTTGTGAACCATCTTGAGGTAGTGACCGGAACCAGCCTTACCAGTGTAAAGGTAGCCGTCCTTTTCAGCAATTCCATCGAACAGTGGAGCAAGACGTTCATTGAAGATGTCTTCTTCGTCCCCACCGATCATGAAGTTACCATCCTTGAGGGCACCCTTCCAACCGCCTGAAGAACCGCAGTCGAAGTAGTGAATACCCTTTTCGGTGAACATGCGGTTGTGACGCATGGAGTCCTTCCAGAAAGTGTTCCCACCGTCGATAACCGTGTCATCAGCGTCAAGCAGGTTAGCTAACTGGTCCATCGTGGAGTCAGTTGGCTTGCCGGCTGGAACCATTACCCAAACAGTCCGTGGCTGGTTAAGCTTCTTAACCATTTCTTCCAGGGTGTAGGCAGGTTCGGCACCGTAAGAAGCAGCTTCGTCAACTAACTTCTTATCAAGGTCAAAGGCAACTACTTGGTTGTCGTTGCGCAACATGTTTTGGCAAAGGTGGATACCCATCTTACCTAAACCAATCAATCCGATTTGCATTAGATTTTCCCTCCTGTATTTACGGTCTCACTAAGGAAATGCAGCCCTCAGCAAGGGATAAGGACGCGTAAACGTCGTGTCCGGTTAAATGTCTGGTAAGTGCATTCAATCAGACGTCCGTTAAAAGTTTCCCACTTTTTGGGGAATTAGTCAATTACTTTTCCTGATCGTCAGCCTGACTGGCAGCTGAATCAGCCGTCTTGTCATCGTCGGCAGGTTCAGCGCTTTCAGCTGGCTGGGCACTCTCGGCAGAAGAAGCTGGGGCATCAGATGCTGCCGGTTGAGCTGCGGCCGCGTTGTCGTTGCTCTTGGTCTTAACGACCCGGGCAATGGCAACCATATCAAAGGTCAGGTAGATGCCTTCACAGTCCAGGGTTACCGTCCGGTCGGCCTGGTTGATTGAGTCAATCTTACCGTGGAGACGACCAATGGTAACAACCTCGTCACCAGGGTGCAGGTTGCTCATCATGTCCTGGTGCTGCTTCCGTTGCTTTTGTTGCGGCCGGATCATGAAGAAGTACATCAAAGCAATCATCAACAGAATCAGGATGATTCCAGAGTAACTGCTTGCGCCAGAATTGGCAGCGCCTAAAATTCCAAAAGTTAAACTATTCACAGTAATATCCATCCCTTCAAAAATACTCATCAATAACTGTAACAAACTTTATTATAAAAAGCCACTACTGGTCGCAAGGAGTGGCAAATTTACGCAGTTCTGCCGGTACCTGTCCCTCTGCGATCATATCCCGGATCCGAGCGACCAATTGGTTGATGGTGAACAGGTTATGCATGAGCAGGTAACGTTCCCCCACCGGTTGCTCTGTTACCAGCAGATGGTGAACAGTCGCGCGGGAAACCCCGGTGCAGCAGGCTGGGCATTCACAGTGGTCTGCCAGTGGCCGCTGGTCGCTGGCAAACCGTTCCCGATCCAAGTGCAGACGTTCTGCTCCGACCAGGGCGTTCCCCATGGCGGCTTCCCGGCCGGCCAGGTCGCTGTCGAGCAGGTCAACCCCGGCCAAGAGCATCGCAGCCAGCTGGTGGAGGTCTCCAGCGGTTGGCAGGTAGCGCAACTTGGTCTCATCCAGCATACCAACTACCTCTGTGACCAGCCGGCTCTGTTCTTTAACTGGTACATTCGAAGCGACTCCCATAATACTATAACCGGCAACGGCCGCGGGAATGGCGTTCAAACTGGCCCGCCGCACCCGCAACAGGCCGCCCCCAACAATTGGGGCCAGGTTCCCAGCAAGGGCCGGCTGTCCCGCTAGCCAACGGGCATTTTGTTCAGCCGCGGCGTTAAGATCGTCGACTGGGGCAAAGTAGCCGGCATCGCGGGCAAAGCCCTGGCTGATGTCAGCCCCTAAGCGTTTTTGCTCCGCAAGGGCATCCTGCGGAGTGTAGAACCGCAACTGGCCGTTATCAGGGTCGTGAAAACTGACCCCGTCCTGCTTGCGGCCCCGTGGTTTGGCCCAGCGGTAGGCCTGCTCTGACCCCGCGGCGGTTACCAAGACGCCAGGCCACCCCAGCAGAGCATGCAGGTCCCCGTAATCAGCGGCCGAGCGCCAGTAATCCAGAGCGTCCTGTTTGATGGCCTGCACACCGCAAGCCTTCAGTTCTGCTGGTGTCAAAGTGGTCAGGGCACTCCCCGTCTGCACAATGGCCGGGGTCGCCAGCTGACGACCGTTCACCTTTACCGTTCCGGTCCGCATTGACTGATAGCGATGGCTAATCTGAAATGTTAACTTCTTACTCATCGATTCTTCCTTCATTTTTCCGTTGGGTAACTGATCCCCAGGTGTTGGTAGGCAGCCGGGGTAACCACCCGGCCGCGGGGGGTCCGGCTGATAAATCCGATCTGCAGGAGGTACGGTTCGTACATCTCCTCAATCGTGTTGGTCTCCTCACCAATGTTGGCAGCAATTGTCTTCAGGCCGACCGGACCGCCATGATAGTAATTGATCATCGTCAGCAGCATCTTGCGGTCAATTCCGTCAAGCCCCCGCTGGTCCACCTGGAGAAGGTCAAGGGCCTTGCTGACAGTAGCCGAGTCAATGCTGGGCTTCCCGGCAACCTGGGCAAAGTCCCGCACCCGCTTGAGCAGCCGGTTGGCAATTCGCGGCGTCCCCCGGGACCGCATCGCCAGTTCATGGGCCCCCTCATCCTCAATCTTGGTATTGAAGATCTTGGCCGAGCGGAAGATGATCTGCTTGAGCTCGTCTTGGTTGTAGTAGTTCATGTGTTCAACAATTCCGAAGCGGTCCCGCAACGGAGCGGACAACATCCCGGCCCGGGTCGTGGCCCCGATCAGGGTAAAGGGCGGCAGCGGGAAGTGGACTGGGTGCGCAGTCGGACCCTCGCCAACCACGATATCGATGTAGTAGTCTTCCATCGCCGAGTAGAGCATTTCCTCTACGACCTTGGGGAGCCGGTGGATTTCATCGATAAAAAGAACATCCCCCGGCCTCAGCTCGTTAAGCATGGCCACCAGGTCCCCCGGCTTTTCGATTGCCGGCCCGCTGGTGGTCTTGATGTTGACCCCCATCTCATGGGCAATCACCATCGCCAGGGTGGTTTTCCCCAGTCCCGGCGGTCCGTACAGCAGAACATGGTCCAGGGCTTCCTCACGTGCCTGGGCGGCTTGAATGTAGACGCTCAGCTCATGCTTGATCTTTTCCTGGCCAATGTAGTCTTGCAGGCGTTGGGGACGGAGCGTCAGTTCAATCTGCTCCTCTGCGTCGTCTTGAGAGTGATCGGACATTAATCCATGATCCTCAGCCATCTAATCGCCTCCTCATCAATTAATCATCGCCAATGCCTGGCTCAGGTACTCCTGGGTTGTAGCGGCATCGGTCTTTAGCAATTGCTTCTTGATCCGTTTAATCTCCCGCTCCTTGTAGCCCAGAGCTGACAGGGCAGCCAGGGCATCCCGCAATGCTGGTGTTTCCTCGTCTGGAGCAGCTGCCGGTGATAGAAGCGGCGCGCTGCTCATATCGGCCACCTTATCCTTTAAGTCCAGGACAATTTGGGAAGCCGTTTTCTTGCCGATTCCAGGGAACTTCATCAAATAGCCCACGTTGTCATTGGCAATCGCATCAATCAGGCCCTGGTGGTCAGGGTTGGCCAAGATCGCCAAGGCACTCTTGGGCCCGATCCCAGAAACATTGATCAACTGCAAGAAGAGCTGCTTTTCGGCCCGGTCAACAAAGCCGAAAAGCGAGATGTTGTCGTCGCGAACGGCCTGGTAAACGTAGATTCGCACCTGTTTTTCAGAATCCTCCTGGAAGCGGTACGGGTTGGCCACAAACAGCTGGTAGCCGATCCCGCCGACTTCCAGCACAACATACTGGGGGGTCACACTCGTAACCAGCCCCGTCAAATATTCATACATTGATTCAACCTACTTTTCACTAAAACTCATGATCATCAAACTCGTCGGCAAACGGCGTATGGCTGTCCTGAATCCGCTTGAACATCTTCTCCAGATCCTGGTCGTTGAAGTGGACCGTCACCGGCCGCCCGTGGGGACAGTTGAAGGGGTTCTCGCACTGGGGCAAGCGGCGCAGGAGGGCCTTGGCCTCCCGATCGTCGAGGTGGTGATTAGCCTTGATGGCCCGCTTACAGCTCATCATAATAGCCGTCTTCATGCGAAAGTCGCGCACGGTGATCTTGCCATCCTTGATCAGCCACTCGATCATCTCCCGGGCGGTATCCTCTTCCTGCCCTTCCTTAAACCACGTCGGGTGGGAACGCAGGATGAAACTGTTCTGGCCGAACGATTCCAGGTTCAGGCCCACCCCCGCCAGCGTGTCGAGGTGCTGATTAATGGTCATTGCATCAACGGTGGAATAGTTAAGCACTAGCGGAACCAGGAAGGCCTGCTGAGCAGAGCTGACCTGGCCGATCTCCTTGCGGTAGCGTTCATAATTAATCCGCTCCTGAGCAGCGTGCTGGTCAACAATGTAGAGGCCATCCCCGGCCTGGGCCAGGAGGAAGGTTCCCCGCAGCTGGCCAATGTACTGGAGGTCTGGGAACCGTTTCTTAGCCTTGTCGCTCTTGTCATGAACGTCCAGCTCCAGGTTCTGTGCCGAGTGCACCGGATGCGCCGGCGCTGGCGTGTCTAACGGATGACCAAAGGGCTGGGCATCCCCTTCTGCTTGGTAACGCTCGTCAAATGCCCGCATGGCCGGACCGGTTAATTCAGCGGCATGGTGGATAACGACCGGCTCTGCCACCTGACTGTCATCAGCATCGGCATCAGCGGGACCATCAACGGGACGGCTGGCTGGCTGCTCCTCTTCGGGGGCCGCCTCAGTGGAATTTGGTGCACTCCCGCCACCGACCTGGTAGTGGCCAGACGCCTCATTCAGCCGCTCGACAAGTTTGGCAACGTCTTCAGTGCTCGGCCCAAATTGGTCTGGGCTGACGTCGGGAATTAGGTTTTCACTGGCGATCCGCTCCCGAATCGTCTTGGCAATCAGCTTGGTCAGCTGGGGTTCCTTGCTCAGCCGGACCTCCCGTTTGGCCGGATGAACGTTGACATCCACCAGGACCGGATCCAGGTCAATATTGACCACCGCAATCGGGTACCGGCCAACCATCAGCTTTGACTCATAGCCCTGAATAATGGCCTTGGTCAGCTCGAAGTTGCGAATGTAACGGTGGTTAATCGTCAGCGTGATGTACTGCCGCGAGGCCCGGGTCAGTTCGGGCAGGGACACGAAGCCGGTTACCTTGAAGTCATCGTCCTCGCCTGCGATCGGTAGCATCTTGCGGCCGGCCTTGATCCCATAGATCGCCGCAATCACCTGCTGGAGGTTGTCGTTGCCGGCTGACCGGAAGATCTCCTTGCCGTTATGGGTAAAGCTGAAGGCCACGGCTGGGTTGGCCAGGGCCAGGCGGTTGATGATGTCGGTGATCCGGGTCAGCTCCGTCTGCGGCGACTTGAGATATTTCAGCCGCGCCGGCGTGTTGAAGAAGAGATCCGTGACCCGGACATCGGTTCCCTGGCGTGCCGGTGCGGGCTTCTTTTCGACAGTCTTACCGCCGCGAAGATGGATCTGCGTGCCCGCATCCTGGCCAGCCTGGGCAGTCACCAGCTCGACATCGGCAACGGAGGCGATACTGGGCAGGGCCTCACCACGAAAGCCCATCGTCTGTACCTTAAACAGGTCCTTCCGACTGGCAATCTTACTGGTGGCGTGACGGCGAAAGGCCAGCTGGACATCATCGCTGGCAATCCCATCGCCATCATCGATCACCCGGATACTATCGAGACCCGCGTTTTCAACGATGATGTCAACCCGCTGGCTATGGGCATCCAGCGAGTTTTCAACCAATTCTTTGACGATCGAAGCAGGGCGTTCAATTACTTCCCCCGCCGCAATCTGGTTGGCTAGGACCGTGTCTAGTTCGTGAATCTTTCCCAAGATACGCACCTCACTTCAGTTTTTCCTGCCATTGGTAAATCTGGTTCATTACTTCCATCGGGGTCATCCCCATCAGGTTGAGTTCTTTGAGCTGGTGAAGAATCTTATCCCCTTTGTTTGACCGGGTCTTCTTTGGGGCTGGGGCAAATAGCTCCATCTGCCCGTTGGCATCCACTGCCGGGGCCGGCGCTGGGCTGGTTGGCGCCGCACTGACCGGAGCCGCTTCTGCACTGGCTGGCGCTGTGCTCTCCTGTACCCGGTCCGCTGATGAAGAATCAGCTCCATAGCTTGCCGCGTTCTCAGCGGCTGGCGTCGGCAACGCATTCTCTTTATTCTCCAGCTTCTGGAGGATCTGATCGGCCCGTTTCAACAGCTGGTCAGGCATTCCCGCCAGCTTGGCCACGTGGATCCCGTAAGACTTGTCAGCCGGACCGGCACTGACCTTATGCAAAAAGACCAGTTCGCCATTCTTCTCCGTCGCCCCCACATGAACATTCTTCAGCCGCGGCAAGGTATCCTCCAGCGCGGTCAGTTCGTGGTAGTGGGTGGAGAAGAGGGTCTTCGCCTGGACATACTGGTGAACGTATTCAATGATCGCCTGGGCCAGGGCCATCCCGTCATAGGTAGCGGTCCCCCGCCCAATCTCATC
>DWZB01000030.1 GCA_019118405.1 Candidatus Limosilactobacillus gallistercoris | reverse complement strand
AGGTCATGTAAGACTTGAGGGCCCGCTTGTTCAATTCCATCTTGAAGTTCGGGTGGTCCAAGAAGGCCTTGATTTCGGAACCGACAAAGAAGGTCCCGTTCATCTTAGCGTAGTAGAGGGGCTTGATCCCAAAGTGGTCCCGGGCACCAAACATTTCCTTCGTCTTCTTGTCCCAGATGACGAAACCGAACATCCCGCGGAGCTTGTTGACGATCTCCTTGCCCCACTGTTCGTAACCGTGCAGGATAACTTCCGTGTCGGCATGGGTCTTGAAGGTGTGCCCGTCCTCGATTAATTCTTCACGCAGTTCTTCGAAGTTGTAAATTTCACCATTGAATTCGATGGCTTTGGAACCATCTTCGTTAAAGATCGGCTGGTTACCGGACTTAACATCGACAAAGCTGAGTCGCCGGAAGCCAAGGGCGACATCATCATCCACGTATTGGCCCTCGGCATCGGGGCCCCGGTGAATGATCCGGTCTTTCATTTTTTTAATTAATTGGTCCTTAATTTGTGGTTTTTCATTATCAACAAATGCAACAATCCCACACATTCTAAAGTACCTCTTCTTTCCCTAGATTAATCCGCTGATCGCCCGGACGATTGCGGGTGACGATCAGTAAAAAAGTGCGTAATTAAACTTGAAACTAAATTATATCATATTCAGGCCAATGCTTCTGTAATATTCCCTCGGTCCCGAAAAATAGTCCGCTCCCCTGGTTTAGCCCATTAACCGAAAAAGGGGCCATAACAAAAGCGCCTTCTGTTACAGCCCCTAATATTTACGAGTTTCTTAAAAGCAACAGTTAAGCTATTCCAGACTCAGCAAAATCACTGTTCGTTCTTCTTGGAGAACTTCCCTTGCCGGACGTAAACACTCAGGATGGCGATATCCGCCGGGTTAACCCCGGAGATCCGGGAAGCCTGGGCCAGGGTCTCTGGCCGAATCTTCTCCAGCTTCTGCCGGCCTTCCGTTGCTAGGCCATCGATGTCCTCGTAGTCAATGTCAGCTGGAATCCGCTTAGCTTCCATCCGCTTCATCCGTTCAACTTTGACCTCTTCCTTCTTGATATAGCCGGCATACTTGAGCTGGATTTCAACCTGCTCAATCACGTGCCGGTCCAGAGTCTCCTGGGGAGCCGGAATGAAGTTCAGCAGAGTCTGGTAGTCAAAGTATGGCCGCTTCAGCAGGTCGGCGGCAGCGACCGCGTCCTTCAGCTGGTTGTCACCATGCTGCTTAATGAAGGTATTGATCTTCTCGTCGCTTGGCTTGAGCTTGATCGACTTCAGCCGCTTGATCTCGGCAGCTACCTTGGCCTTCTTGTCCTCCATCTTGGCCAGTCGTTCATCGCTGACCAGGCCGATCGCGTGGCCCTTCTCCATCAACCGGAAGTCAGCGTTGTCGTGACGGAGGATCAGCCGGTACTCAGCCCGACTCGTCAATAGCCGGTAAGGTTCCTTGGTCCCCTTGGTAACCAGGTCATCGATCATGACCCCGATATATGCATCCGAACGCTTGAGAATAAACGGCTTCTTGCCCTGGGCCCGCAGTCCGGCATTGATCCCGGCGATCAGACCCTGGCCGGCCGCCTCTTCGTAACCGGAGGAACCGTTCGTCTGGCCCGCCGTGTAGAGGTTCTTGACAATCTTCGTCTCCAGGGTTGGGTGCAGCTGGTATGGGGCCACCACGTCATACTCGATGGCATAACCGGGCCGCATCAGTTCGGCATGTTCCAGCCCCTTGATGGAGTGGACGATCTTATTTTGGATTTCCTCAGGCATGGAAGTGGAAACCCCGTCGAGGTAGTACTCATCGGTGTCCCGGCCCTCGGGTTCCAAAAAGACCTGGTGGCGGGACTTGTCAGCAAACCGGACGATCTTATCTTCAATTGATGGGCAGTAGCGGGGACCAACCCCCTTGATTACCCCGGAGAACATCGGGGCCCGGTTCAGGTTGGCCCGGATGATTCCGTGAGTCGTTGGGTTAGTGTAGGTCAGCCAGCAGGCTAGCTGGTCACTGACGGAGATGTACTGGCTGTCGGGAGTGTCGAAACTGAAGTGGTGCGGTTCCTCATCCCCGGGCTGGATGTCGGTCTCGTCGAAGTTAATGGTGTTCCCATTAACCCGCGGCGGCGTCCCGGTCTTGAACCGTTCCAGGTCAAAGCCGAGGTCCTCCAGGTTCTCCGACAGCTTGACCGCGGACTTGGAGTTGTTGGGGCCAGACTGGTACTGCAATTCACCGATAATGATCTTGCCCCGGGCGGCCGTTCCCACCGTCAGGACGACCGTCTTAGCGTGGTAACGGGCCCCGGTGTTGGTGATGACCCCCTTGCAGACGCCATCTTCAACGATCAGCTTGTCAACCGTGGCCTGGCGAAGGGTCAGGTTTGGTTCCCGTTCAATGGTCAATTTCATCTGCCGGTGGTAGGCGTGCTTGTCGGCCTGGGCCCGCAGTGCACGAACAGCCGGGCCTTTCCCGGTGTTGAGCATCCGCATCTGAACATAGGTCTTGTCGATGTTATGGCCCATTTCACCACCGAGGGCATCGATCTCCCGGACCACGATTCCCTTGGCCGGGCCCCCGACAGACGGGTTACATGGCATAAAGGCCACCATTTCCAGGCTGATCGTTACCAACAGGGTTTTATTCCCCATCCGGGCAGCAGCTAAGGCAGCCTCACTTCCGGCATGACCGGCACCGACAACAATGACATCATAGTCGCCGCCCTCGTACTGAACGGCGTCCGAAGTTTTTAATGATTCTGCAGACTTCATAATTTTCCCTACTTTCCTAGGCAGAATTGACTAAACAGTTGATCGAGCAGCTCGTCTTGGTAGCTATCCCCGGTAATCTCACCGAGCAGGTCCCAGCACCGGGTCATGTCGATCTGAACCAGGTCGACCGGCATCCCGTCCGCGATCCCCTTTAAGACATCGTTTAAGGCATCGTTGGCCTGGTGGAGGAGGCCGATGTGGCGAGCATTAGTAACCATGACATTGTTCTGGCTGCTCTCGATTCCCTGATCAAAGAACATGTGGTTGATTTGCTGACCGAGCTGGTCCATCCCCTCGTGTTTGACGATCGAGGTTTCAATCAAGGCATCGTCGCCCACCAGCTTCTTCAGGCGGTCCAGGTCCAGCTTGCTTGGCAGGTCGGTCTTGTTCAAGATGACGATTCGCTGCTTGTCCTTGGTTGCTGCCAGCAG
>DWZB01000029.1 GCA_019118405.1 Candidatus Limosilactobacillus gallistercoris | reverse complement strand
GATTGCCCTGCTGATTTTCTGCCGGTTAGTCGGCGTTGACCATAAGGAAGCCCTGAACGCGGCCTACCAGGAGATTGCCCACCGGACGGGGATGACGACGCCGGATGGAGTTTTCATTAAGAAAAGTGATATTGAAAAGGAGAACTAATCTTGAAATTTATCTCATGGAATATTGATTCAATTAACGCGGCCCTGACCGGAACCTCCAAACGGGCCGGCGAGACGCGGGACGTCCTGCACAAGATTGCCGCCGAAGACCCGGATGCCATTGCTATTCAGGAAACTAAGCTTTCAAAGAATGGCCCTACCAAGAATCACCTGCAGGTTCTAGACGAGCTTTTCCCTGATTACGCCGTTGCCTGGCGGAGTTCCGTTGAACCGGCACGGAAGGGGTATGCCGGGACGATGTACCTCTACAAGAAGGAATATCAGCCAGCAGTCACCCAGCCGCAGATTGGGGCACCGGAACCAATGGATGACGAGGGCCGGATCATTACGCTGGAGTTCCCTAAATTTTACCTGACCGAGGTCTATACCCCTAACTCGGGTAGCGGCCTCAAGCGATTAGATGAACGGCAGGCCTGGGACGACCAGTACCGGCAGTACCTGCACCAGCTAGACCAGGACAAGCCCGTGATCGCCAGCGGGGATTTCAACGTTGCCCACGAGCCGATTGACCTGGCGCATCCTGAGAACAACCACCATTCCGCCGGCTATACTGACGAGGAGCGGGAGCACTTTACCAAGCTCCTGGCAGCGGGTTTCACGGACAGTTTCCGTTACCTGCACCCTGACCAGGCGGGTGCATACTCCTGGTGGGCCCAGCGAGTGATCACCAGCAAGCAGAACAACTCGGGGTGGCGGATTGACTACTGGCTGGTCAGCGACCGCTTAGCCGACAAGCTGCAGAGTTCAACCATGATTGATAGTGGGGCTCGCCGCGACCACACGCCGATCATGCTGGAAATTGATTTATAAAATAGGACTATAAACGAAAAACGCTCCTGATGTGCGAGATAATCACACGTCAGGAGCGTTATTTTAATATTTGATCTTAGACGGCCTCGTGTTCGGGGTGCGCATTAGCCATTAATTTACGCACGATCAGGTAACCGAACAGAATGACCATGATGGCAATCACTGCGATGATGATCCGCTTGTCGTCGCCCCGGAAGATAGCATCCCCACCAAAGGCGTAGATAAAGGATGTCGGCGCCATCCCCACAGCGACCATGGTTAAGAAGTGTGCCCGGCTTAATTTCAGCCGCGCCCCTGCATAATTAACCAGGGCGCTGGGAATGATCGGGATCATGTAGCCGATGGTCAGCCCGACCAGGGGATGCTTCTGGTGAAGCAGGTAGGTCAGCAGCTTGGAATTTTTGGTACGTTTGGAGATATCGACCTCCCGGATCAGGCTCATCACGGCACAGTTGCCGAGAATATTGCCGAGCCAGTTGATCAAAAAACCGATCCAGGGTCCGTAACAGAGACCGGCAAAGATACAGATGACGGAATTGGACATTCCGGGAATGGCATTAAAGATGGCGATCAAAAGCAATAGCAGCAGCATCGTCGACAGGCCGTGACTGCGGATCAGGTGCAAGAGGATCACCTGGTTATGCGAATTGAGGTGCAACAGCAGGTTAATCTCCGGGCGGTAGTCACGGTAGATGAAGTAGATGACTACCAGCGCTGCAATAAAGGCTAAGATAATCAGCGCAGTTTTATTAAGGTGCTTTTTCATCAGTCAATCCTCCTCTTTTGGCAGTTGCAGACCCGCGGCAGCAAACAGTTGGCAGAGGGTTTGCCGCAGCAGGGGATCATGGGCGTAGATGTAGGTTCCGTAAACGCCGCGTTTGAAAAGAACATTCAGCGAGTTCATAATCATCCGTTTCTCCAGCCGGGTGATCTCCTCAGGATCGGTGAGGTCGGCCCGCTTCTTAAAGGCCTCGGTATCGGTGTAACGATCCAGGTTGATCTGGAGGCGTTGGGTGTTAGGGATCTGGCTGATCGGCGGCCCCAGGATGATTCCAGTATAGTTGAGGTCAAAGCCCTGGCAGGTATAAATCGAACCCACCTCGTCAATTGTCTGGGGAAGCTCGGCCCACGGGGTTACCGTGTAGTTATATTGGTCCCACGGCATCTTGAAGCGTCCCTCCTTGATGTAGTGCTTGCCGCCATCAAGGGTGGACGGGTAGCCAGATGTCGAGAGGATTCGGGAAAGGCCAACCTCCTTATTGCGGCGAACAGTAGCCAGATGCATCTCTTCCGCATCATCGTAGATTCGAAAATCGTAATGCTCGCGGGCATTCTTCGGCAATGGGGTCAGCTGGTAGTCATTAGTGAAAGTGTTGAACCAGTTGACCAGCTGCGGTGAGGCATTCATCCGGAACATCTTCGTGAGGTGGTACTCCTTGTGCGGGTATTGATCCGTAATGTGGTGCAGCCGTTCTGGGGTCCAGAGGCTCTTCATCCGCAGTACCTGGTATTGGTCAAAGACGATTACTACGACCTTGGCCCGCTTGATGATTTCAACCAGCTGGTTATCGTGGTAGAAGTTGTTATAGTGGTCCGGTTTGGACAGGAGCAGGTGAGCCTCGTCAATGATGGCCACATCGATGTTCGCTTGCTCCTTGTTGAGCTGGTTAATCAGTGAGGTTGGCCGAGCAAAATCCTTCTTGTATAGCTCTGGGAGGTGTCCCGCAATCTCGCGATAGACCTTCAGAATCTCCGGGTGGTTGACCAAAAAGTAATTGGTTGTCCGGTAAAAGGGTGAGGAAGGATTCTTCCGAGCAGCCTTTTGTAGCCGGTCAAAGAGCTGGGAGAGGACAACACTCTTCCCAGTTCCGGCGTCTCCGACAATGGTGTAGGTTGCTGGATAATTCCCTTTGAGATGGTGCGCTGTAAAGTCGAGGATATCTTCAACCAGATTTTCCTGTTCAGTTGTCAGTTGCTTGAATGGCGAAAGCTTATCAATCGCTGCATTATTTGTATCTATCATTATTTATTCGGTCCTTCATGCATAATCTCCTTAATGGTATCTTAAGAAGCCGCTAATCGTCAATTTGATTACTAAATGATTTTCTTAATTTTGCTAAGTAGTGTTAAAATATAAGTTAGCAAACCAAAAAACATAGACGAAATTTTAGCTTAAAGGAGTGGGTATTAGATGAATCTGCATCCTGATTACCTCTTAAATGATGTAAATGAGCCTAGCGACATCAAGCGGATGTCTTTGGATGAACTGAAGAAATTAGCAACGGAAATGCGGCAACTGGTTCTAGAACGCGACGCTGCAATCGGCGGCCATGTCGGTCCCAACCTTGGCGTCATGGAACTGACCATTGCCTACCACTACGTCTTCAATTCACCACACGATAAGGTGATTTGGGATGTTTCCCACCAATCCTATGCCCACAAGATGTTGACGGGGCGGAAGATCGGCTTTATGGATCCCGATCACTACGAAGACATTACGGGCTATACCTCTCCTGAAGAGAGTGTCCACGACTTCTTTGAAATTGGTCATACATCGACCTCAATTTCATTGGCAGTAGGCATGGCTCAAGCGCGAGATCTTTTGCGGCCAGAAAAGCACAACAACATCGTCGCCGTCATTGGTGATGGTTCTCTGAGCGGTGGGTTAGCCTTTGAGGGCTTGAATAACGCTGCTAAGTTGCACTCTAACCTGATTATCGTAGTCAATGATAACCAGATGGCAATTGATAAGGACCAGGGCGGACTCTACCAGGGGCTCAAGGAGCTGCGTGACAGCGATGGTAAGTCGCCAAACAACATCTTCAAGTTCATGGGCTTAGACTACCGGTACGTTGCCGATGGGAACGATCTGCAAACGATGATCGATGCCTTCCGTGATGTTAAGGATATCGATCACCCGATTGTCCTGCATGTTAATACGCAAAAGGGGAAGGGCTTTGCCCCAGCCGAAGAACACAAGATGGAGTATC
>DWZB01000028.1 GCA_019118405.1 Candidatus Limosilactobacillus gallistercoris | reverse complement strand
AGTCCATTTGAGAAGCACCATCATGTGTTTCACCAATTTTGTGAATTTTACCAGTGTAGTAAAGGATCCGTTCAGTAGCAGTGGTTTTACCGGCATCAATGTGGGCCATGATACCAATGTTACGGGTCTTGGCAAGTGGATATTCACGTTTGTTAGCCATCTTAAAGTGTATCTCCTTCCGAAAGATAATATTTTATCGTCATTTTTTAGAAAAAGGGATGACGGTTATCAATCAACTACGTCACCCCTTTATTGTAACCAGTCAGGCAACTGGTTTCAATTGCCGATGATTACCAGCGGTAGTGTGCAAAGGCACGGTTGGCTTCTGCCATCCGGTGAGTGTCTTCACGCTTCTTAACGGAAGCACCGGTGTTGTTAGAAGCATCGATGATTTCACGGGAAAGCCGTTCAACCATGGTGTGTTCACCACGAAGCCGTGCGTATTGAACAATCCAACGAAGACCTAAAGTGGTCCGCCGTTCTGGACGAACTTCGATTGGAACTTGGTAGTTAGAACCACCAACACGACGAGCCTTAACTTCAAGAACAGGCATAACGTTTTCCATCGCTTGTTGGAAAACTTCAACTGGATCGTTACCAGTTTCTTCCTTAATTTGGTCGAACGCTGCGTATAAAATCTTCGTAGCAGTTCCACGCTTACCATCAACCATCAGACGGTCGATTAAGCTCGTAACCAGCTTTGAGTTGTACACTGGATCTGGTAAAATTTCACGCTTTTGTACATGTCCTTTACGTGGCATTACTTAACTCCTCCTTAAAAATTACTTCTTAGGCTTCTTAGTACCGTACTTGGACCGTGATTGCATCCGGCCTTCAACACCGGCAGTATCGAGGGTACCACGGATAATGTGGTAACGAACCCCTGGCAAGTCCTTAACACGACCACCACGAATTAAAACAACTGAGTGTTCTTGGAGGTTGTGACCAATACCAGGAATGTAAGCAGTAACTTCGATCAGGTTGGAAAGACGTACACGGGCGTACTTCCGCAGAGCTGAGTTAGGCTTCTTAGGAGTCATGGTACCGACACGGGTAGCAACCCCACGCTTTTGTGGAGCTGGAACCTTAACTTCTTCCTTCTTAAAAGTGTTGTAAACATAGCCAAGAGCTGGTGACTTTGACTTGCCCTTGTGGCTCTTACGGCCTTTACGTACCAATTGGTTAATGGTTGGCATAATTTTTCCCCTTCCTTGTTTTTAAGTCCACACATCCAGGCGGTTCTTTTTGATGAATAAAAAAATTGCTGGATGGTTATTAGATTGTTGTGCCTTCGTTGACGCAAAAGTCTGCCCAACGACAGACACTCCGTTGCTAAAAAAGCACCTTAAATAGACTATCACGTCCCCAAATGAATGTCAACGCGATCGCCAGATTTATTTTGGCGGCAGCCGGCATAAATCCCGTCTGTTTATTATAGGAGGTTTTGCCATGTTTGCCAACTTATTCACTGCTATTTTCACATTCTGCCTTTCCTCGTTCACCAACTTGTGCGCCGCCCGCCTGGGGGTTGTCGGCGAGTCGCCCTGGTCACCAGCACGTTCCTACTGCCCGCACTGTCGTCATCCCCTCTGCTGGTGGCAGCTGATCCCCATCCTCGGCTTCATCCTTCAGGGCGGTCACTGTCACTTCTGCCGCCGAAGGATCCCCATCTACGACACCGCCTGTGAATTAGCCTGTGGACTTTTTGCCGGCCTGCTCGCCACCCCGTCACTTTTCCACAGTTTCCTGGTGGTGGTCGTCATCCAGGCCCTCCTTTTCATCGCCAGCTGCGATTACTACTACCAGTCCCTGTACCCGCTCAGCCTGGCGGGACTCCTCCCCCTCTTGCTCATCATCCCCAACTGGTCGCCGCCCGCTGCCCTGACCTGGCTGATCATCACAACGACGCTTGGCCTTCTCACCGTCATGGCTGTATGCCTCAACTGGCTAGGCGGCGGGGACGTCATGTTCATCGCCATTCTCTTCTTCGCCTTCGGGCTTGAGTACACGGCACTCATCATCCTCATTTCCTGCCTGGCCAGTCTTCCCTTCTTCATCGGCCGACGCCAGGCGCGGCTCCCCTTTCTGCCATTCCTGTGCTTAGCGACCATCGTGGTTTTGACCATTACCTGTGCATAACAAAAAAGCCACGGCGCTTAACCGTGACTTATTCACTATTTATCCCCATCCTGGGTGGGCGTAATCTCCACCAGGAAGAGGTTGTGCCCAAACCGGGCCAGGTTTTCAATATTTTGCAACAGCAGGAGCAGCCAGGAGAAGGCCAGGCCAAACTCCAACAGTTCAAAGGCCGTCAGCGAAAGGTAGTAGCTGAGCTTAAAAACAATGTATTCCAGCCCCATCAAGGCTCCCATAACATAGGAAAGGATCAGGAACTGGCGGGTGACCTCGGGTAGAATCCAGCGGATCAATACGATCAGGATCAGCATGATGTAGACCAGCCACATCGAAACTCGGTCGTGCAGGACGTGAAACTGCGGGTCGTTGGGGAAAAGCCCAATTGACGCAACGCAGGCCGACAACATGTACAAAAGCAGCCGCAAGACCAAGACCCGCCGCCCCCGGTAACGCTTCTGGAGGTTAACGAACAGGTAATCCACCAGCGTCATCATCAGCAGCCCCGAAAAGATCAGGGTGACGTTGAACTGGAGGCTGGCAGAGTTCTCCGCGGTCCCCAGGAAGCTGAAGTTGTGCTTCCACCAGTCCCGTGACGAGTTGGTCAGCATTGAGAAGAGCATTCCCCCGATGATCATGATCGTAAGCAGGTTGGTAACTACCCCCGACGTCAGGGTCATCGCTAGGTTGATCATCAGGTAGTTGACCGCCGCGATAATCACAAAGGCGAAGACCGTGGTCGTGTAGAGGTCAAAGCTGGCGTCATTAAACATCTGGCCGAGCAGCCAGAAGATCGCCGAGAAGGAGAAGATCATGATTAATCCACAGGCGATCGCCAGCGGTGGCAGGCTGCGCCAATAAAAGTCCTTGGTCGGCCCGTTTTGGCGTACCTTTTCCACAATGAAGGTGGTGATAAAGAGGATCAGCCCCGAGATCACCCCCAGGATCATTGTCCCATTGGCCAGGGAGTAGTCACTCCCCGTCAGCGGAATCGGCCGCACCGTATTCCGTTCACGGAAGAAGGCATAAAAGACCAGGGTTGCCACCGCTGCGGGTAAGGCATACCACCAGAATGCAATCTGGGGCAGTTGGTCGATCACCCGTGACGACCGCACGTCGATCTGCTTGTGATTAACGCTCAGCGCCAGGCGATCCCCCGGCTGAAAGTCAGTCTGCTCTAGGGCCTCCTCCGGAATTTCAATTTGATATTTTTTGGTCAAGTAAACACCTCGTTTGCAACAAAAAAGAGGCCGGTAAAGCTTTACCAGCCTCTTCTTAATTTATCCACAAGCTTAGTTTTGCTTGTCTTCCTCTTTCATCTTGGCCTCAAGGTCCTTGATGGAGTAAGCAGCAACACTAACTTCCTTTGGCTTAATGTTCCGGTAGGTCGGCATCCCAGTACCAGCTGGAATGATCTTACCAATGATAACATTTTCCTTCAAACCAACCAGTGGGTCGTTCTTACCACGAATAGCAGCGTCGGTAAGTACCCGGGTCGTTTCCTGGAAGGAGGCAGCGGACAGGAAACTGTTGGTTTCGAGGGCCGCCTTGGTGATTCCAAGGATAACTGGACGAGCAGTTGCCGGAATACCGCCAGCGTACAGCGTTGGCTTGTTAGCATCACGGAATTGACCAATGTCCATCAGTTGACCAGGCAGGAGGTCAGTGTCACCTGGATCCATGACCCGAACCTTCCGCATCATCTGCCGAATCATGATTTCAACGTGCTTATCGAGCAGGTCAATACCCTGCATCCGGTAAACACCCTGAACTTGGGCCAGCAGGTAAGTTTCAGTGGACAGAACGTCACGAACCCGAATCAATTCCTTAGGATCGATTGAACCTTCGTTGAGGGCCGTCCCACGGTGAATGAAGTCACCTTCCGCAACCCGCATCCGAGCCGTGAGTGGCAGGGTGTAAGTCCGGGTGTCGGTTTCACCCTTAACCGTAACGTCCTTGGTCCGTTCAGCTGGGTTTTCTTCGATGGAAACAACTTCACCAGTAACTTCGGTGATCGTTGCCCGACCTTTAGGGTTCCGTGCTTCCACAATTTCTTGCACACGAGGAAGCCCTTGAGTGATATCGTCGTTGCCGGCAACACCACCAGTGTGGAAGTTCCGCAGCGTCAGCTGAGTACCTGGTTCACCGATTGACTGAGCGGCAACCGTACCGACAGCTTCACCGGCTTCAACCCGGTCACCGGTAGCAGCGTTCCGACCGTAGCAACGTTCGCAGACACCGTGTTCAGTGTTGCAAGTGAAGGCGGAACGAATCGTAACCTTCTTAACACCGGCGTCGACGATCTTTTGAGCCATGTCTTCGTCAATCAGGACGTTCTTGCCAACGATCTTCTTGCCAGTCTTTGGATCAAAGACGGACTTCATCGTGTAACGACCCATGATCCGGTCATAGAGTGGTTCGATCATTTCGTTACCGTTAGTGATAGCCGTAACTTCAAGACCACGGTCAGTCCCACAGTCCTTTTCACGAACAACCACGTCTTGGGCAACATCAACCAGCCGCCGGGTCAGGTAACCTGAGTTGGCCGTCTTCAGGGCGGTATCAGTCATCCCCTTACGAGCACCGTGTGAGGACAGGAACATTTCCAGAACAGACAGCCCTTCGTAGAAGTTAGACAGGACAGGCAGTTCCATGATCTTACCGTTTGGTGAGGCCATCAGGCCACGCATCCCGGCCAGCTGAGTAAAGTTAGAAATGTTACCACGCGCACCGGAGTCAGACATCATGTTGATTGGGTTGTGGATATCCATGTGCTCAATCAGCTTGTTTTGCACTTCATCCTTGGCGTCGTTCCAAGCAGCGATAACCCGTTCGTACCGTTCGTCATCCGTGATCAGACCACGCCGGAATTGCTTCGTGATCAGAGCCACTTGCTTACGAGCGTTCTTGATGATTTCTGGCTTTTCAGGCAAGTCATGAATATCAGACATTGCAGTGGTCAGACCAGAAATCGTGGATTCGTAGTAACCGAGGTCCTTGATCCGGTCAAGGAATTGAGAAGTCTTCGTAACCTTGTATTGCTTGTAAACTTCGGCAATCAGGTCAGACAGGAAGCCCTTCTTGAATGGTGGAACCAGTGGTGCACTTTCCAGGTAGTCATGGATGTTTTCCCCCGGCTTGAGGAAGAACTTCTCGTCAACCCCTTCATGGATGTTGGCATCGGTTGGTTCGTTGATGTAGGCAAAGTCCTTTGGCATGATCCGGTTGAAGAGGAGCTTACCAACGGAAGTTACCATGATCTGGTTCCGCTGTTCGTCAGTGAATGGCTTGTCAGGGAATGATGATACTTGAACACCAACCCGGGTCTGCAGGGAAACGTAACCGTTCTTGTAGGCCATTTCAGCTTCGTCGGTATCCTTGAAGATCATTCCTTCGCCTTCACGACCCTTATCTTCAGTGGTCATGTAGTAGTTACCGATAACCATATCCTGTGATGGTGACACAATTGGTTCACCGTCACGAGGACTCAGAATGTGGTGAGCAGCCAGCATTAACAGCCGTGCTTCGGCCTGAGCTTCGTCAGACAATGGCACGTGGATGGCCATCTGGTCACCATCGAAATCGGCGTTGTAGGCGGTACATACCAGTGGGTGCAACCGCATGGACTTCCCAGAAACCAGGATTGGTTCGAAGGCCTGGATACCAAGCCGGTGCAGGGTAGGTGCCCGGTTCAGCAATACTGGGTGTTCCTTGATAACGTCTTCCAATACATCGAAGACATCATCATCACGACGGTCGATCTTCCGCTTGGCCGCCTTAACGTTAGCAGAGAGGCCCCGCTTAACTAATTCGTGCATAATGAATGGCTTGAACAGTTCCAGAGCCATTGGGACTGGCAGACCCATTTGGTTCATCTTCAGGGATGGACCAACATCGATAACGGAACGGCCAGAGTAGTCAACCCGCTTACCCAGCAGGTTTTGACGGAACCGTCCTTGCTTACCCTTGAGCAGGTGCGACAGGGACTTCAGCGGACGGTTACCTGGGCCGGCAACCGGACGACCCCGCCGACCGTTATCGATCAGGGCGTCAACGGCTTCCTGCAGCATCCGCTTTTCATTGCGGACGATGATATCCGGCGCGCCAA
>DWZB01000027.1 GCA_019118405.1 Candidatus Limosilactobacillus gallistercoris | reverse complement strand
ACCGGCTATTATCTTTTAGACGGTTGGCACCTGGTCAACGAGGCCCTGCAGGCCGGGGTGACGATTCACCAGCTGATCGGGACCAGTGAGCAGCTGGATCAGCACCAGGACCTGTTCGACCACGCGGCGGAGGCCTATGCCGTGACCGAGGAGATCATGAAGCACATCACTGATACCGTCACACCGCAGGGAATTGCGGCCGTCGTTGACCTGCCAGATGCCCACCGGGTTCCCCAGCAGCCACTGACCGGGGCCTGGTTGTTCCTTGACCGGGTCCAGGATCCGGGCAATGTCGGAACCATGGTCCGTACGGCGGATGCCGCTGGCTTCACCGGTGTCGTCGTTGGGCATCGTTCTGCCGACCTTTTCGGCCCCAAGGTTGTTCGCTCCATGCAGGGAAGCCAGTTTCACCTTCAGCTCTTTGAGGGTGACCTTCGGAAATGGATTGCGGATTTCAAAGCGAGCGGGGCACCGGTCTACGGTACCCAATTGAATCCGCAGGCTAAGAACTTCCGGGATGTCCATCCTGGTAAGACCTTTGTCCTGATCATGGGAAATGAGGGTCAGGGGATGAGCGACGAACTGCTCGCTCAGACCACTGATAACCTCTACATCCCGATGCGGGGCGAGGCGGAGTCACTGAACGTGGCCGTCTCAGCCGGGATTCTGATGTTCCAGCTGAACCAGTAAGACTACTTACTTTTGAAAAGCAAAATAATTTATTTTTGGCTAGCTATCATGTATGATGATGGTAACCAATAGAAAAGGGGTATTATATGAAATCAAAGAATGAGTGGCGCAACGATCAAGAATACGTCTCAATCGTTTCTGACCTGCTGGCTCAGCCTGCCGTTAAGAAGCTCGCTAAATATACCCAGCACCATCACTCCAATCGTTTGCAACATTCAATTGCGGTTTCTTACGATAGCTACAGGATTGCTAAGCGTTTCCACCTTGATTACCGGAGTGTTGCCCGGGCCGGGTTGCTCCATGACCTGTTCTACTATGACTGGCGGACGACCAAGTTTGACCTCGGTACCCACGCCTTCATCCATCCCCGGGTGGCCTTGCGGAATGCGGAAAAAATTACCCCGTTGAACAAGATGGAAAAAGACATCATCCTGAAGCACATGTTTGGGGCGACGCTCGCTGTGCCTCGGTACCCAGAAAGCTTAATTGTTTCATTGGTTGATGATTTTGAAGCAGAACACGAATTCTTTAGTCCGATGCGGGCCAAACTTCGTCGCCGGATTAAGAAGCGTCGGATGCGGACTATTTGGTAGGAAGGAGACATCATATGCAACACGAAGCTAGTACACCGGTTGCGGATGGTGGTTGTCAATTGTGTCCCAAGTTCACTCAAACCTTTATGATGTTAGGCAAAAAGTGGAATGGCTTGATTATTGAAGTCTTACTGGAGAGTGACACCTTACGATTCAAGGACATTGCCAACAGCGTCAGCAAGTGCAGTGACCGGGTTCTTTGCGAACGATTGAAGGAACTCGAGGATGACCAGATCATCGTGCGGAACACCTATCCGGGATCCAGTCGGGTTGATTATTCATTGACGACGCGGGGACGCGAGTTAGCACCAGTGATGAAGGAAGTTCATGCATGGAGTGATAAGTGGTGCTAATTGGGGCTTGACCAATCCTTGTCGAGTCATTAGAATACTTAGTATAGTTAAAAGCGATGACGGAAACTAGTAGCCGGTAATGGTTGTCAGAGAGTCACCAAGATTCTGCGAGCGGTGGCCAGCCTGTCCCGGTGAATTTCATTTCCCGAGCCGATATGTAATGGTATTCCGGTCGATCACCGTTATTGATCAATTAAAGTGTATAGGCGCCTGCCTATAAACTAGGGTGGTACCGCGAAGCTTCGTCCCTATGGGGATGAGGCTTTTTTTATTTACAAAGGAGTTGAAAGCATGGGATTAAAAGAGAAACTTGCTGACCTGCGTCAGCAAGGATTGCAAGAGATTGAAAACTCGTCCGACCTCAAGCGGATTAATGAAATTCGGGTTAAGATGCTGGGGAAGAAGGGCCCGATCACCAATGTTTTACGGGGGATGCGGGACATCAGTGCCGAGGAACGGCCAAAGGTTGGGCAGTTTGCCAACAAGGTTCGTGACGACCTGACCGCAGCCATCGAAGAAAAGCGGGCGGCCCTGGAACAGGCCGCTTTGGATGCGGAACTCCAGGCGGAAACCGTTGATGTTACCCTGCCTGGCAGCCCCGTGGCCCAGGGACAGCCGCACGTCATCCAACAGATCATTGATCAAGTGGTGGACCTGTTCGTCTCCATGGGTTACGAAGTTGCCGTTGGAGATGAAGTGGAGCAGGAAGTTTACAACTTTGAAAAGTTGAATCTGCCAAAGGACCATCCCGCTCGTGACATGCAGGATACCTTCTACGTGACCTCATCTGTTTTGATGCGGACCCAGACCTCGCCAATGCAGGCGCGGATGCTGGAAAAACACGATTTCAGCCAGGGCCCACTAAAGATGATCTCCCCAGGTAAGGTTTACCGGCGGGATACCGATGATGCGACTCACAGTCACCAGTTCAACCAGATTGAAGGGATGGTTGTCGGCAAGCACATCACCATGGCTGACCTCAAGGGAACCCTGAAGGTTGTTGCCCAATCCCTCTTCGGTGACAAGCTGGATGTCCGCCTGCGGCCAAGCTACTTCCCATTCACGGAGCCTTCTGTCGAAGCCGACATCACCTGCTTCAACTGCATGGGCAAGGGTTGTGCAATCTGCAAGCACACCGGCTGGATTGAAGTCCTCGGTGCCGGGATGGTGCACCCGAACGTCCTGAAGATGTCTGGGGTTGACCCTGAAGAATACGGCGGCTTTGCCTTCGGATTGGGTCCCGACCGATTCGCTATGCTGAAGTACGGCGTTGACGATATCCGGAACTTTTACCAAAACGATGTACGGTTCTTAAATCAATTCGACGAGAAAGGATAATGTAAGATGAAAGTATCATACCAATGGTTAAAGGAATACCTCGACCTGGACGTTGAGCCACGCGACCTTGCAGAAAAGATTGCCCGGACGTCGGTTGATATTAACGATGTTTACAAGATGGACGACGGTTTGAAGAAGATTGTTGTTGGGGATGTCCTGAGTGTCGAGGAACACCCGAACTCCGACCACCTGCACATCTGTCAGGTTGACGTCGGCGAGGATGATCCCATCCAAGTAGTCTGCGGCGCTCCCAACGTCCAGGCCGGCAAGAAGGTCATCGTTGCCCTGAGCGGTGCCCGGATTGCGGACAACGTCAAGATTAAGCGGGGCAAAATCCGCGGTGTCGAATCCAACGGGATGCTCTGTGCCCTCCAGGAGATCGGCTTCAGCGATAAGATCGCCCCAAAGGATTACGAGGCCGGCATCTACTTCTTGCCGGATGACGCCAAGGTCGGCGAACCAGTCTTCGGTTACCTGGGCATGGATGACCCGATCATCGATACGGATGTTACCCCTAACCGTGGGGACATGCTGAGTATATACGGGAACGTCAACGACATTGCCGCCTTCTACAACCTGAAGCCCCACTTCAAGGAACTTCCGGTTGAGGAAAACGCCGACCAGGCAACGAGCGAACTGGTCAGTGCCCAGATTGACGACGAAAAGATTGCGCCAACCTACAAGCTGCGGGTGATCAAGGGGGTTAAGATTGCCGACAGTCCGCTGTGGATGCAGATCCGTCTGTGGAACGCCGGAATCCGGCCAGTCAACAACGTGGTCGACGTTACCAACTACATTCTGTTGAAGTACGGTCAACCGCTGCACAGCTACGACTACGACCAGCTGCCTGGTCATGACTTCGGGGTCCGCCACGCCAACGATGGGGAGAAGTTCACCACCCTGGACGGGGATGAACAGACTTTGAAGGCTAACGACATCCTGGTAACGGTTGCCGGTCAGCCAGTGGCCCTCGCCGGCACGATGGGTGGTGAAGGAACCGCCGTTTCTGACCAGACGACCACGGTGGCTCTGGAAGCAGCCATCTTTGACCCCGTCATGGTTCGGAAGCAGGCACGTAGATTAGACCTGCACAGTGAGTCTTCAATGCGGTTCGAGCGGGGGATCAACCCGGCAACCGTTGAGACGGCCTTAGACGAAGCTGCCGAACTGATTAAGGAACTGGCAGGCGGCCAGGTAACCAAGGGTATCGTTACGGGCAGTGAGAAGCCAGCCGTTGATAAGCAGATCACCCTATCTCTTAACAAGATCAATCATGTCCTGGGCACCGACCTGAAGATGGCCGATGTGGAAGACGTCTTCAAGCGGCTCAACTTCGGCTACCAGGTAAACGGAGATGACCAGATTGTCGTCACAGTTCCGTCCCGGCGGTGGGACATCTTCGTTGCGGCGGACCTCTATGAGGAAATTGCCCGGATCTACGGCTACGACAACCTGCCGGAGACCCTGCCAGTGATGACCCGGAACCGGGGTGGCCTGACTGCCCGGCAACGGTTCATTCGAGCTAGCCGGCATGACCTTGAGGGGATGGGTCTGACGCAAGCCATCAGTTACTCCCTGACGACGGTCGACAAGGCTAAGCAGTTCCAGATTGACCCCGTAGCTGAACCAATGAAGCTGGACTTCCCAATGAGTTCCGACCACGTGGCTACACGGATGAGCATCATCAGCGGCCTGCTGCTGGACATCGCCTACAACGTTTCCCGGAATGTCGATAACGTGGCCCTCTACGAAGAAGGCCGGGTCTTCCTGCCAAAGGGCGGCGAACGTCCAGAGGAACAGGAACACCTTGCTGGTGCGATCACTGGTCAGATGCTGGCCAACGACTGGCACACCGAAGACCGTCCGGTTGACTTCTTCCAGGTCAAGGGAATCGTCGAACGCTACCTCCACAACATGGGGCTGGCGGGCAAGGTAACCTATGTTGCCGATCAGTCACGCCAGGAGATGCATCCCGGCCGGACCGCTAACATCCTGTTGGACGGTCAATTGATCGGGTTCCTCGGCCAGGTTCACCCAAGCACGGCCAAGGCATACAAGATTCCAGCAACGTACGTCTTCGAGCTTAACCTTGAGACCCTGATCGCAGCACCAAAGGTTGACAACGAGTACCACCCAATCAGTAAGTACCCATCCATCACCCGGGACATTGCCCTGTTAGTTGACAATGATGTCACCAACGAGATGATCATGGATGTCATCGACAAGCGTGGCGGGGCCTTTTTGAAGGACGTTCACCTCTTCGATGTCTACAGCGGCACGCATCTGCCAAACGGTAAGAAGTCGCTGGCTTACACCCTGACCTACCAGGATGACCACGATACGCTGACGGAAGACCAGGTCAACGCCGCCTTCAACAAGGTCACGAAGGCCTTGCAAGACGACCTGTCCGCTGAAATTCGTTAAACTAAAATAATGTGAGACTTGCCACGGTGCAGTCCCACATTATTTGTATTTATGAAGGCTAAAAGTTGAATAACGATCAATTAAAACGGCAAAATCGGCTGGTCATTTTCCTGATCGGAATCATCGTTGTTGCCGGCCTGGCTATTCACCAGTACTTCAACTATTCACTGAAGCCGGTGGATCCGAGCAGCCGCCAGCGGGTGACGGTGGTGATTCCGGCCGGGGCAACCGACCATCGAGTTGCTAAGATAATGAAGGAGCACCACCTGGTTCGCAGTCAGTTTGTCTTCTACTACTACCTCCAGACCCATAAGACCCATGGCGTGAAGGCGGGAAAATTTCGTCTGGCCAGGTCGGCAGCGGTTCCCGAGCTGGCGGGGGTTCTCCAGCAGAACCGGGCCGCAGAAAAGCGGTAGGGGGATTGCCGTGGCCGGCAGAGTGCTATATACTATTTGGGATTAATTTATATTTAGAGGAGCAGTAATTTAGACAATGAGTACAAAAGAACAGCGGCGGCCAATTATCATCGGTGTTACTGGTGGTTCGGGGAGTGGGAAGACCACGGTCAGCAAGGCAATTTATAACCAATTGCATGGCCAGGCCATCCAGATCATCACCCAGGATACCTACTACAATGACCAGTCATCAATGACAATGGCCGAGCGGAAGGCGGTCAACTATGACCACCCCCTGGCCTTTGACACCGATCTCTTGATTAAGCAGCTGTCCGACCTGCGGAACAACAAGGCAATCGAGATGCCTGTGTACGACTACACCCAGTACACCCGGTCAGCCGAAACGGTCCATGTTGAACCCCAGGATGTGATTATCCTGGAAGGAATCCTGATCTTGGATGATGAACGTCTGCGGGACCTGATGGATATCAAGGTCTACGTTGACACCGACGATGATATTCGGATTATTCGGCGGATCAAGCGGGACATGGCTGAGCGGGGCCGGACCCTGGATTCAGTAATCAACCAGTACCTGGCGACGGTTAAGCCGATGTACCACCAGTTTGTGGAACCGACGAAGCGCTACGCTGACATCATCGTTCCCGAGGGTGGTGAGAACCGGGTGGCCATCGATATCCTGACGACTAAGGTTCGCGACATCCTGGTTAAGCGGGGCCACACCCTGCAATAGAGTTTACAAACACCTGGCAGAATGGTAATGTAGCCACTGGATAAAATTTGAGGAGTGAATTAGATATGGCTGAAGAAAAAGAATTTCCAATGACCCTTGAAGGGAAGAAGAAGCTAGAAGAAGAACTTGAAAACTACAAGATGAAGCGTCGTCCAGAAGTTATCAAGCGCATCAAGATTGCCCGGAGTTACGGTGACCTTTCTGAAAACTCAGAATACGAGTCAGCTAAGGACGAACAGGCAATGGTTGAAGGCAAGATCGCTCAAATCGAAAACATGCTGCAATACGCGGTCATCATTGACAACGAAGACGTTGCTAAGGATGAAGTTTCCATGGGCCGGGAAGTTACGATTAAGGAACTTCCTGACGAAGAACCGGAAACCTACTCCATCGTCGGTGAATCCGAATCCGACCCCATCAACGGTAAGATTTCCAACGAATCACCAATGGCTAAGGGGCTGCTTGGCCACAAGATCGGTGAAGAGGTCAACATCGACATTCCAAATGGCACGATGAAGGTTAAGATCTTAGACGTCAAGTAAGATTGAAGAAGCCTGCGGCAGGGTTAGCTTTGCCGCAGGCTTTTTTGGTTTTAAATAGGTCTTTGATCCTGTCCCCGCTGGAATGCCCGGATCTTAAAACATTATCCGGCATAGGCAGATTGCTTGGCATTTTGCTCGTCAGATGGTATCTTTAGCAGGATGAAAGTGCTATCATAAAACTAGTCGAACGAGTAAAGGGGATTTAAGTATGAAGTTAATTGTTACCGATGCCGCTAATGAATGGTTCAAGAATGAGATGGATCTGAAGCCGGGGGATGGGATCAAGTTCTATGGCAAGGTCTATGGCCGGACGGAGGTTCACCATGGCTTTTCCCAGGCCTTTGCTAAGGATAACCACCCGATCGATCCGGTGCTGGAAGTGGTCAAGGACGGGATCAACTACCACGTTAATGAAGTTGATGAGTGGTTCTTCACCCGCTTGATTACGACCGTTGATGCCAACGCCGATGGCCCCGTTTTCCACTTCCAGCATGAAGATCAGAACGAGGCCCCAGATGTTGCCGGAATGAAGAGCGACCAGGATGATCACTCCGATAATCAGGCGGATGCCTCGACCGGAGCCTCCCAACACTTTGAACACTAAATTAAAACAGCCGCCCAGGAGCTTTCCTGAGTGGCTGTTTTTTAACGCTGTCGTTTAGTGATGTACCAGGTCAGGCCAAGGCTGACGACGGTGACAATCACCCCGAGGATCAGGAATGGCGGCCGGTAGTAGAATTCAACCCGGTGAGTCCCGCTGGTGATCGGCAGGGCCATGAAGATGCTGATGACGGTCCGCGGCTGAACCCGGTGACCGTCGATGCGGACGTGCCAACCGGCGGCCGCGGGGATGGTCGTCATGAGGGCGGACTGCCCACGGTGAATATGGACCGTTCCCTTAATGCTGGTTGGCGTGGCCTTTTGAATCTTCAGCGGCGATTGCTGCAGGGTACTCAGACTGGCATTAAAGGCCCGCTGGTTCAACCGGTAGACGCTGACGTTCTGCAGCCAGGCGCTGGTCTTCTTGAGGCGGAAGGTGATGGTAACCGGCTTACCCTTCTGGTGGTGGGCTAGGTTGATCACGACGGTATCCCGGTAGGTATCGTATTGGCTGAAGTCCCGGCGGTTCAAGCTGATCGAAGCGCTATCCTTGACCTCGGGGCCGAGGGTGAGGTAGTAGGAGTCGTTGGTCGGTGGCGTGAACTTCAGCTTAATCGTGGCCGGCTTCAAGAGGTTTTGCTTTTTGAAAGTCGTGCCCGTGATCTGGTGGGCGGCTTGAACATTATTGAAGCTAACCGAGGTAAAGTTTTGGACGATAAACAATGGCTGGTTGATCGGCCGGCCTGCCAATGCCTGGAAGATTTGGGACTGGTAGCCGAGCGGATCCAGGGTGGCCTTGCCGAGCTGGAAGATCTCCGAACTAGCCCCGAACACAATCGGCAAGGCGGCCGGGTTCTCGCGGCTGGTAATCATCCTGGTCTGATTGACTTTTTTCAGGCGCGCCCAATCCGGCCGGTACCCGGATAGCGGCATGATCTGTTCCCCGTCCTCGATCCCGTGGTGCCGGGCGGTCATTGTGTACTTGAAACCGAGCAAGGCGTCGCTGACCTGGGTTCCATTGTCGTAGCTGACAAAGCCATCCCCAGCTGGTTGGCCAATCGCACCCATGAATGCTGGAATCGGCGGCTCCAGGGTGGAACCGAAGTGATCGGCGGAGTAAAAGTCGCCCTGTATGGGGTCATCCTTGGTTCGCATGAAGGTCTTGGCGACCCGGTAGAAACCGGAATCATGGTGCTTCAGTTGTTGACTGGCCTGGTCGAGCTGCTGGGTGTACTTGCCGAACTCAGCCTGGGAGACGTAGGAAATTTTGTTGAGGCTGGTGAAGGCGCTGGTCCCAACGTCACAGGCCACGATCAAAATGATGAGGAAGTCGTACAGGCGGGGGGAATTCCGCCGGGCGATCATCAATGCTGCCAGCGAAACGACGACGAACCCCAGGCCGATGAGCCGCTGACTGGTTGACAGGTACGCCAATTTGAGCTGGCCAGTTACCCAGAAGACCAGACCGCTGATAATCAAAATTGCCAGTGCACCCGGCCATTGCAGCTGGTAGGATGGCTGCAGGACCCGGGCGGCGAGCAGGATGCACCAGAAGGCAAAGATGAACGAGAAGCGGTACGGGTACCAGACCGGAAACTGTCCGGCGTGCCAAAGCAGGTCCAGTGGTTCGTAGCAGAACGATAGGATAAAGAAGATGGTAACCAGGCCGGCAACGAGCCGCTGCGACCACTTGATGTGGACGTTGAAGAAGTAGAGGGCTGCACCGATCATGAGCAGCATACCAATATAGATGTTGGGCTGGCCGCTGGGCATCTGGTTGAAATCAAATGACCCGGGCACCAGTTTACCGAGGATCTTGAGCGGCTGGTATTCCAGCTTGCTGCTGATGATGGCCTCCGTGTAGGTCCCCTTGCTGGTAGTCAGGGCATAGATGGTTGGCAGGAGGGTGACCGCTGCAATGCCGGCACTGGCGATGGAGCTGGCCAGGTAGACCCCGGTTGTCTTCAGCCGGGTCCGCCAATCCGCCAGCGTTGGCAGCTGCCAGCAGACGACGAGGATGGTGAACAGGCAGATCATCCAGGCCATGTAGTAGTTATCGATCATCATGACCGCCAGCCAGGCAATGTAGGTTCCCGGATGGCCGTCGTGGATGAGTCTGAGCAGTCCCCAGATGATCAGCGGCAGGATGACTAGGGCGTCGAGCCAGATCATGTTGAGCTGGTTAGCGATCATCCAACCGTTGAGGGCGTAGGCAGTGCTGAAGGCCCAGATCCGAAAGCCGCTTTGCAGCCGGGTCTTAAGGAGCAGCCAGGCAAAGGCCATTCCCGCTAGGCCGTAACGGAGCAGGGTAAGGGCCATCACCCCGCTGGTCAGCCATTTTCCAGGGAAGAAGATCAGAATCAGGTTGAGGGGACTGAAGAGGTAGTAGGCATTGGTTCCCAGCATCTCACCGCCCAGTCCCTTGCTGAATGAATAAAACAGGGAGCCGGGGTGGTGGAGGATGATGTTACGCAGGTAAGCGAAAAAGTCGACATATTGCTGGCCGAGGTCGACCGTTAAAAGGCTGCTGGGGCCAAAGGGAGCCATTTGCCGATAAGCAAAGTAGGCCCCCATCAGGATGACCGGAATCAGGAAGCTTCCGGTCAATATTAATGCATGCTGTTTTTTCCAATTATGGCGAATCACAACGAGTTTTCCTTCCCTTATTAGTATTGCTGAATATTATATACCGATCTTATGAAGAAAATCGTCTCTGAAGGATTAAATTTAAGTAAATCATGATACTTAAGTGTTCATTTTTTCATAAATAAAGAGTATTATTCTTAAGTTAGTAGTGAAGGGTCCTCTGCGCCCAATAACAAAATTTGGTAGAATAATATCGTCACTACAATTGAAGGAGAATTAACTTGTGAAAGTCTTTGATCGAATAAAAAGATTGTTTAATTCGCAAAATCGAAAGAAACGTAGTGCTCAGTCCGTGATTCCGTTTCGGCTGAACTTCCTGCTGTGGATTGTCGGGATCCTGTTGCTGGCACTGACGGCCCGGCTCTTTTATCTGCAGGTGCTGAACGGTTCAGCCTACAAGGCGGAGGTTAAGCGCTCGGATACCTCGATTCAGACCAATAACGTCCAGCGGGGGATGATTTATGATTCCCAAGGAAATGTCATGGTCGGCAACCAGACCCACCAGGCAATTACCTATACTAAGGGTTCCAACGTTACGACGGATGATCTTTATAAGATTGCTAACCGGCTGGGCAGGTACGTGACGGTCACCAACAAGAATTCCCGCTTGACTGACCGGAATGAAGAGGATTACTACCTAGCAGATAAGGGCCGTTTGAATAGCGTCCTCAAGCATGTTAAAACCAGCAGTAGTGATAGCGATGACGACAAGTACGATAAGGCCCTTAACTATCTGAATAGTCATCCGGATGCTTGGCATTTGACCAGCCAGCAGAAGAACAACGCCCGAATCTACGCAGCCATGAGCGGGGCCTACTCCTTGTCAACGACCTACATTAAGGAGACCGGCGTTACGGCTGGCGAATTGGCGGCCGTCGGGGAGCACCTTAACGAGATGCCCGGGGTTAAGATCGGGACGGCCTGGACCCGGAACTATCCGCAGGGCAAGGACGTCCAGAGCCTGACCGGGACCGTCTCCACTACGGGTTTGCCAAGTGATGAGGTTAACAGCCTGCTTTCCGAGGGGTACTCGCGAAACGATAGCGTGGGGCAGAGCTACCTTGAAAAGGAATACCAGGCCACGCTGGCCGGTTCCAAGTCCCAGACCGAGGTTACGACGAATGGTAATAATGTTACCAAGGAAGTTGTCAAGTACCCTGGCAAGAAGGGGGATAACCTGGTATTGACTGTCAATTCCAAGTTCCAGCAGCGGGTGCAGGAGATCCTGAAGAATAACTACGCCTCTGCGGGTAACGGCTACTCCTCAGGGGTCTACGCAGTGGTTATGAACCCCCACAACGGTGCCATCCTGGCCATGGCCGGAATCGACCGTGACACGAAGACCGGTAAGCAGACTGATGACCAAATCGGTGCCATCAACCACCCAATTACGATGGGGTCGGTTGTTAAGCCCGCTACGGTGATGGGAGGCTTGATGAGCAAGGTCATTACGCCTACCAACAACACCCTGGTTGACCGGCCAATTAAGGTGGAAGGGATTTCTGCCAAGAGTTCCTGGTTCAACCATGGCGGTTCCGCTAACATGGCGGTGAATGCCCCAACGGCCCTAGAAGTTTCCTCAAACTCTTACATGATGCAACTGATCATGAAAGAGGGGGGAATGGACTATCACGATAACGTCCCAATGACCCTGAAGCCAAGCATCTTTGCTAAGGAGCGGTACTACTTCAACATGTTCGGCCTTGGTCAAAAGACCGGGGTGGACCTGCCGGGTGAAACCGCTGGGTACACCGGTCCTTCTGACGAAAAGCACATTGGTTCAGCACTGGACTTGGCCTACGGGAACTACGACGGTTACACTACCATCCAGTTGGCTCAGTACATGTCAACCATTGCCAACGGCGGGAACCGGATGCGTCCTTACATTGTTAAGGAAATTCGCGGAACCCAGAGCAATGGTAAGCTGGGCCCGGTTGAATACACGACTCAGCCCCAGGTTCAGCAGGTTATCCCAGCTCCGAAGTCATACTTCGATGTTGTTCACCAAGGACTGTACCAGGTGGTTCATGGTTCTAACACCTACATCACCGGTCGAGCATTGTCTAGCGTCAAGCCTTCAATCTCCGGGAAGACCGGGACAGCCGAAACGGTTTCTGATGGTCACAAGACTACCACTCTGAGTTTTGCCGGTTATGCACCGTCTAACGATCCGCAGGTAGTTGTTGCCCTGGCTATCCCTGGTTGTACAAATAGTGATGGTGGAGCGAACCTGAATATGGCCAAGCAGATTTTCCAGGCCTACTGGAAGATGGTTCAGTCGCCAAAGGGCTTTACTGACGGTGAATAAAGCAACTGTCAAGGTAATTTCCTTAACAAACTTTGCTAAATCACTAGCCAAACCAATTAATAAATGATATAGTTGTACGAGTTAGGGTTACGATAAATAACCAATTAAGATCAAATAAAGTTTGGAGGTTATAACTCATGCGTGTCAACATTACCCTTGAATGCACTTCATGCCACGAGCGGACTTACTTAACCAGCAAGAACCGTCGTCACAATCCCGACCGGCTTGAATTAAAGAAATACTGCCCACGGGAACGCAAGGTGACATTACACCGCGAAACTAAGTAATTTTTTACTTGGTTCATCAAACCAGTAGATTGCTTCTAAAGCAATTGCTGGTTTTTTTGTGTGTTCGATTCTGACCCAAGTGAATTAATGTTCCGGCCAGTCGCAAGCTGTGAATCGGTTCACCTAGTGAAAAAACGCTTGCAAAAAATAGGCGGACCTGTAATAATGTATTCTTGTAACCGTTTATCATTTTGTATAAAGGGGAGATATGAGAATAATGGCGTATTCCAAGAATGAGCTGCGGCAGGCCTACATCGCACGGCTGCAACAGCTAGATCTTAATACACGTCTTAGTGAAGAGAAACGTTTAACTTCGATGCTTTTCAACCAACTCGAGTGGATGCGCGCCAAAACGGTGGCATTGACCCTCAGCCAGTCGTTTGAGATCGACACGGCCCCGATCCTGCTGCACGCCCGTCATGAGGGGCGGACAGTGGTGGTTCCCCGGACCCTTCCCAAGCGGCAGATGGAGTTCGTCGAGATTACGGAGAGCACTAACTTTAATGAAAGTTCCTTTGGTATTCTTGAACCGGCGGATGGTCGGGTATTTGGGCCCGATGAGATCGATCTGATGGTGGTCCCGGGGGTGGCCTTCACCCAAGATGGCAAACGGCTTGGCTTTGGCGGCGGCTACTATGACCGCTACCTGAGCAAGTACCATGGTGATACGATTGCCCTGGCCCTGCCAACCCAACTGGCCGACGATGGCGAGTGGCAGGCAGACGAGCACGACCAGCAGATTGCTAAGGTCCTGAACCTGGCGGAGTGCTAGCTGATGCGATCGCGTACTTGGTCCCTAGCGCCCGTCACCATTACCCTGGTGGTCATTCAGGTGCTGGTGTACCTGGCGATGACTCTGGCCGGCGGGTCGACTAATCCGGCGGTCCTGGTTCGCTTTGGGGCACTGCAACCAGAACTCTTGCGGGCCGGCCATTGGTGGCGGCTGATCACCCCGGTCTTTGTCCACATTGGCTTTACCCATTTGCTGATCAACAGTCTGACCCTGTATTTTCTGGGCCTCTACATTGAGCAGCTGTTTGGCCATTGGCGGATGCTGGTCATCTACTTTGTCAGTGCCATTGTCGGGAATCTTTGCAGTGCCTACTGGCTATCCGGCAGTCTGGCGGCCGGTGCCAGCACGGCGATTTTCGGCCTGTTCGGGGCCTTTTTGATGCTGGGTGAGTCCTTCCGGGAAAACCTGGCGATTCGCCAGCTCAGTCGTCAGTTCCTGATCCTGGTCCTGTTAAACATTGGGACCGACCTGCTGGTGCCCGGTATTGACCTGGCGGGACACATCGGGGGTCTGTTCGCCGGCTTCCTGATGGCGTACGTTGTGGCCGCCCCTAAAATTGGGCCGGTGGCAACGAACAAGCGTTGGTTGAGTGCCGGGATGTTGATTGTTGGTATCCTAGTCCTAATTTGGGAAGTGAGCTGATATTATGGCAATGGTTCCACGTGAATTTAGGACGTTGTACGATGTTCAGCAGCTGCTCAAGCAGTTTAATGTATTTGTATACGTCGGCAAGCGCTTATACGACATCGAACTGATGGCAATTGAGCTTGACAATCTCCACCAGGCAGGAGTGGTTGATCAATCAACCTATATGAAGGCGAAGATTGTCCTGCGCAAGGAACATCGTGAAGAATTGAAACGAGAACAAACGGGGAAACTGTATTAATCCCCAAGAAAGGAATTATTATGGCAAACAAGAAGTTATTTGGTGTTGATCTTGGTGGTACGACCATCAAGTTTGCAATTTTGACGGAAAACGGTGAGATTCAACAGAAGTGGTCAATCCGGACGAACACCCTGGACGAAGGGTCACACATCGTCCCTGACATCATTGAATCAATCAACCACCACCTGGACCTGTACAAGATGAACAAGGACCAGTTTATCGGGATCGGAATGGGGACTCCCGGAACGATCGACCGGGACAAGGGGACCGTTGTTGGTGCCTACAACCTGAACTGGAAGACAACCCAAAACGTCAAGGAAGCTATCGAAGAAGGTACCGGGATGAAGTTTGCCCTGGATAACGATGCCAACGTGGCAGGCCTTGGTGAACGCTGGAAGGGTGCCGGTAACGAGGGTGACGATGTGGCCTTCATTACCCTGGGTACCGGTGTCGGTGGTGGAATCATCGCCAACGGCAAGCTGATCCACGGTCTGGTTGGTGCCGGTGGTGAAGTCGGCCACATGATTGTTCAGCCAGATGGCTACCTTTGTACTTGTGGTAACCGTGGTTGCCTGGAACAATACGCTTCCGCAACCGGGGTTGTTCACATTGCCCAAGATAAGGCTGAAGAATACGAGGGCAACAGTCGGCTGAAGGCCATGATCGACAACGGTGACGAGATCACTTCCAAGATCGTCTTTGACCTGGCTAAGGAAAACGACTACCTGGCAAACAAGGTTGTCGACGAAGTTTGCCACTACCTGGGTCTGGCTTGCGCTAACCTGAGCAACGTCTTGAACCCCGAATTCGTTGTGATCGGTGGTGGGGTTTCCGCTGCCGGGGACTTCCTGCTGAAGCGGGTTAAGGCGAACTTCGAAAAGTACGCCTTCCCGACTGTCCGGACTTCTACTCAACTCAAGCTGGCTGAACTTGGTAACGATGCCGGGGTAATCGGTGCGGCTTCACTGGCACGTCAATTTGCTAATGATTAATAGTAGTGAGGCGAACTGATCGTGATCTTAGGAGTTAGTCAAGGATTATTAATCTTCAACACTGTTATCATCATCCTCTTGGTGGCCTGGCTATTGACCTGGCTCTTCCAATACTGGCGGCGTAATCATTACGCAACCGTTTTGGACGAGGACGAGTTCCAAAAGGGAATTCGGAAGGCTCAGGTAATCGATCTGCGCCAGGAAAACGAATTTCGGGCTGGCCATATTCTCGGTGCCCGGAACCTGCCGTACATTTACCTGCGGCAGCAATACGGCGAGCTGCGGCCTGATCTGCCTGTTTACATGTATGACCAGGGAATGGCCATCAGTACCCAAGCGGCGGCTTTCCTCGGCAAGCACGGCTACCACAAGCTGTACATCTTAAAGGGTGGTTACAACAGCTGGGATGGCAAGACCAAGAAAGCTAAATATTAAAACAAAAACAGGAGACTGAATTCAGCCTCCTGTTTTTGTTCGGTTAGAATTAGATTTGATGAGCGGAACGACCCTTCCGAATAGCAGCCTTCCGGTTTTCGTCAAACTTTTCTTCTTGTTCTTCAACTGGCTTGATGACCTTCTTGTGGAATGCCAAGGCCCCGCTTGCTAATGCGGCAATGGTTGATGCAGCACCGATGAAAACACCCTTAGTGAATTGTTTCATAACACAGTTCCCCCTTTAGTTATTTAGTTAATTCTATTATGATTTACTTAGGTATGATTTACCAGTGATTTACAGTAAATTTTGCGATAATTTATAAATTGTGGGAGAAAATAAAATGACAAAAATAGTTGCGATTATGGGCCCGACCGCGGTGGGGAAAACGGCCCTGTCGATTGACCTTGCCAAGCGTTTCAGCGGCGAGGTGATCTCCGGTGACTCGATGCAGGTTTATCGCCGCTTGGACATCGGGACGGCCAAGATCACCAAGGCGGAGATGGCGGGGGTCCCGCACCACCTAATTGACATCTGTGACATTCAGGAGCGTTACTCCGCCGCCATGTTCAAGCAGCAGGCCGAGCAGGCGATCAAAGACATTGCCGGTCGGGGGCACCTGCCTCTGGTGGTTGGCGGCACGGGGTTTTATTTGCAGACCCTGACCGAGAACCTCACGCTGGGGCAGGACCACTTTGACGATCGATCGGCCCAGATTCGGCAGCACTGGCAGCAACTGGCTGAGGAGCGGGGGGCGGCATACGTCCGCCAGCGCCTGGCCGAACTCGATCCGGCAGCTGAGCAGCACATCGAGAAAGGGAACCTCCGCCGGGTGATCCGGGCCCTCGAGGTCATTGAGAAGACCGGGCGGCGCTTTTCCGATCAGCCCCGCCAGAAGAGCGCTAATGACTACCTGCTGATTGGGCTGACGACCGACCGGCCCGTCCTGTATGACCGGATCAACCGGCGGGTCGACCTGATGATGAAGGAAGGACTGCTGGACGAGGCCCGCTGGCTGTACGATCACGACGGGGCCAGCCTGCCAGCGAGGAAGGGAATCGGCTATCACGAGTTTTTCCCGTACTTTGCCGGGGAGATTGACCTGGCCACGGCGGTGCGCAAGGTTAAGCAGGATTCGCGCCACTATGCCAAGCGCCAACTGACCTGGTTCCGCAACAAGATGGATGTCCACTGGTTTGACCTGGTCAGCGGTAAAGATCAGCCTGAACAAATTAACGAATTGGTCCAGTCATGGTTAATTAAGTAAAGTCGATCGGGCAAAAAGATTTTAATTATCTTAAAATTTCGATATTAATTGACTTGTTCAGGGCGGATTGGTATCCTTAAAAACGTATTGAAAAGGTAATTGTGGACTGATTTTACGAACATTTAATGTTTATTGGTCTATTCCAAAAATGATTGTTCGGGTATCGCCGCTTGCAGACGGGACTTAATAAAATTAAGACCATGGTCACCATCATACTTTAGCGTAACTGGCTTTTTAC
>DWZB01000026.1 GCA_019118405.1 Candidatus Limosilactobacillus gallistercoris | reverse complement strand
TTTATTTTTCTTTATTTAGCAACTTTCTGGCTTTGAATTGTTAATTTACTATCGCTGTTTACTTAATATTAAAAATTAGGATGCTTTATTATCGATGATAAAAATGAGAAGATCTTAGGCGTGATTAGTCTTCCGAGTCACTTTGAAGAGTGGCCTGAAGAATTAGTTGAAAGATAGACAACATGATTGGTTGTTTGTAATTTGAACAAAACATGGTACGGTGTTGTCACTCCTAAAAATGAGAATTTTCTTATAAAAAGGGTGGGCCTAAGTGTTGGTGGTTAATTTAATTAAGCTAGATAATGGTTGTTCTTTTTTATTTCATTAATTTAAGCGCTGCCAGCTTGGATAAACACACAGTTGACTTAAAAGTATTCAATTATTTTTATCGAGATGATAAAGTATTAGCAACGTTAAAATTTGATTAAAAAGGAGTCGGTTACGATGCGGAGAATAAGTTGGAAAAAGATATTTGCCTGCTGGCTTGCGGTTTGCGCAGTTGCAGTTGGGTGGCTGCTAGTCGAACCTCAGCCTGTCTCCGCTGCTGAGCCGACGTACACGATTGCGACGAACAACACCTTCGAGCCGTTTGAAATTCAAGACAGCAAGGGCGGTTATTCCGGCAAGAACCCGGGGATTGAAATCGAAATGCTTCGGGAAATTGCCAAACACGAGCACTTCAAGTACCGGCTCAAACCGATGAGCTTCAACGGTGACCTCCAAGCCCTGGAAGGCGGTCAGGTGGACGCCGTGATGGCCGGGATGAGTGTCACTGACGAGCGGAAGCAGAAGTTTGACTTCTCCGTTCCGTACTACACGGATGGGGTCGAGATGGCGGTAGCCAAGGATAGCAATATCAAATCCCTGAAGCAGTTGAAGGGCAAAACCGTTTCTGCTAAGTCCGGAACCAGTTCCGCCCTTTTCCTGAAGAATAACCAGCAGAAGTATGGCTATAAGATCAAGTACTTCGATTCCTCCAACACGATGTGGAACGATGTCAAGATCGGCAATACCGCCGCGACCTTCGATGATGGTCCGGTCCTCGAATACGGGATTAAGACCGGCGTACCACTGAAGATTGTGACGAAGAAGCCAATCGATGCCCAGCCGGTGGCCATCGGTTTCCAGAAGGGCAAGAATCTGGCAATGCAAAAGAAGGTCAATGCCGGGATCAGATGGATGAAGAAGACCGGCCGGATGCAGAAGATCATCGACAAGTACACCAAAGGCAACAAGACCGCCAAGAGTGCTACCGCTGACCGGACAATTCTCGGCCTGCTGCGGGCCAACCGGGAAGCCTTGTTGCGGGGCCTCTGGATGACCGTTGAACTGACGGTTGTCGGGATCGTCTGTGCCATGATCTTCGGCCTGGTTCTCGGGGTTCTTGGGATTATGCAGAACAAGTTTGCCCAAGCAGTATCCAGCGTGATCATCTACATCTTCCGGGGCCTGCCAATGATCGTTTTAGCCTTTTTCATCTACATGGGAGTGCCAAATGTTATTGGCCACAAGGTGCCACTCTTCGTCGCCGGGGTCATCACCCTGATGCTGGACGAAGGGGCCTACATCGGGGCGATCGTCAAGGGTGGTTTTGAAGCCGTCGATCCGGGCCAGTGGGAAGCGGCCCGGAGTCTGGGGCTGCCTTACCACAAGACCCTGACTAAGGTTATCGCACCGCAAGGACTGAAGATCATGGTGCCATCACTGGTCAACCAGTTCATCATGACTCTAAAGGATACCTCGATTCTATCCGCAATTGGGGTCATGGAACTGACCGAAACCGGGACCGTCATCATTTCGCAGAACATGGAAGGATTCAAGATGTGGCTGATCATCGGGACCATCTACATCATCATCATCACCCTGTTGACTTGGTTATCAAACTACATTCAGAAGAGGATGGCTTAATATGGATAAACGATACAAAGTACAAGTTAAAGACCTGCATAAGAGCTACGGCAGCAACGAAGTTCTCCAGGGGATCGACTTGAATGTGGCCCCGAGCGAGGTGGTCTGCATGATCGGCCCGTCCGGTTCCGGAAAGAGTACCTTCTTGCGCTGCCTTAACCGGCTGGAGGTGCCAAACGGCGGGCACGTCTACGTCGACGGCTACGACATCGCCGACCCGAAGGTTAACATTAATAAAGTCCGGGAAAACATTGGGATGGTGTTCCAACACTTCAACCTTTTCCCGAACATGTCCGTGTTGGATAACATCACCCTGGCCCCAGTTCAGCTGGGCAAGGCCACTAAGGAAGCGGCCGAAGAGGAGGCCCTGCGTTATCTCGACCTGGTTGGGCTGAGGGAAAAGGCCAATGTTAACCCGCAGACGCTTTCCGGGGGGCAGAAACAACGGGTAGCGATTGCCCGGGCCCTGGCGATGAAGCCGGACGTGATGCTCTTCGATGAACCGACAAGTGCCCTTGACCCTGAGATGGTCGGTGATGTCTTAGAGGTTATGAAACAGCTGGCTAAGCAGGGAATGACCATGATTGTGGTCACCCACGAGATGGGCTTTGCCAAGCAGGTAGCCGACCGAGTGATTTTCTTCCATGATGGCAAAATCAGGGAACAGGGAACGCCGGAGGAAATCTTCGACCATCCACAGCACCCGGACACCAGGAACTTCCTGGACAAGGTGCTGAATGTCTAAATGCTGTTCACCCTGTATTCACGGGGTAACCGAATTATTTTTGCTATTTTGATCTTATCGTTTGACATTTGTGCTGAAATCAGTATAATGGTCAGTAACTTCAAAGGCTGGGATCCAGAGAACCCGTCAGCTGCTGAAAGGCGGGTCCAGCCACATGGCATGATCGATGAAATAGGGTGGTTCCTCTATCGACTCAGAGGTAGTTCCCGGCTGGGGGCTATGAAGATGGGTGGAACCGCGTTGCAAAAACGTCCCTGGTACAAAGGTGTACCAGGGGCGTTTTTCGTGTCATGCTTAATTTTATGTATCCAAGGAGGGAATTTTATGGACGAACAACAGCAACAGAAACTGAAGCGCTCACTGAAGAGTCGCCACGTCACCATGATTGCCATCGGTGGGGCGATTGGGACCGGACTATTCCTCGGTTCCGGGTCTGCGATTCACAAGGCCGGCCCATCGATTATTCTCTCATACTTAATAGTAGGGATCTTCTGCTTCTTCATGATGCGGGCCCTCGGTGAACTGATTTTGGCCGACATCAGCAAGCACTCCTTCATCGATTCCGTGAAGGAGTACTTGGGTGACCGGATGGAGTTTGTGGCCGGGTGGATGTACTGGGCCTGCTGGCTGACTCTGGCAATGGCGGACCTGACGGCGACGGGAATCTACCTTCGTTACTGGTTCCCAAGCCTGCCGCAGTGGGTGGGACCGCTGATCATCGTGGTCCTGCTGATGCTGGTCAACATGGTCAACGTCGGTTTATTTGGTGAACTGGAAAGCTGGTTCTCAATGATCAAGGTGATCGCCATCTTAGCCCTGATTGCGGTTGGGGTGATCATGCTTGTCCTCCACAGTTCCGTCGCCGGCCGGCCGGTCACCCTGACCAACCTGGTCAGTCACGGCGGCTTCTTTCCCACCGGTCCAATGGGCTTTTTGATGTCCTTCCAAATGGTTGTCTTTGCCTTCGTCGGCATTGAGATGGTCGGGTTGACCGCTGGGGAGACCAAGGACCCGCAGAAGGATATCCCCAAGGCGATTAACACCCTGCCAGTGCGGATCGGCCTCTTCTACATCGGGTCGATGATTGCTATGATGGCGATCTACCCATGGTATCAGATCAAGACTAGCTCCAGTCCCTTCGTGCAGGTCTTTGCGGCCATCGGGGTTCCCGGGGCAGCGGGGATCTTGAACTTCGTGGTTCTGACGGCGGCCATGTCAGCTACCAACAGCGCCATCTTCAGTACCAGCCGGTCCCTGTACTCACTGGCCCGGGGTGGCAATGCCCCGCAACGGTTCGGTGAACTGAGTGCCAAGGCTGTGCCAAACAACGCCCTGACCTTCTCATCACTGATCCTCTTTATCACGGTAATCCTCAACTACATCATGCCGGCGAGCGTGTTCGACATGATCGCCAGCATTTCGACGATCACCTTCATCTTTACCTGGCTGATCATCCTCTGGGCGCACATCAAGTACCGCCAGCAACACCCGACCGGGGTCTCCTACTTCAAGATGCCCGGCTTCCCCCTGACCAGTTGGCTGACAATCATCTTCTTCGGTGCCGTGCTGGTGATTCTGCTGTTTATCGACAGCACCCGCCTGCCGCTGATTATCACGGTTGCCATTTTTGCCCTGCTGGCCGTTAGTTACGGTTTCTTACCGAAAAATAAAGATTAAATTTTGACCAAATATGGTGTTCAAATTACCCAAAAAGAGTTCGAAAATTGTGTGACAAACGGTAAAAAAGACCCTAAATGTCTAGTTTGTGAAACCGTGACCAATTGCGTAGTGGCGCGGCTTGATTGAACTTTTGAGAGCGATCTACTATACTAGGGGTGTGGAAAGAGATCGGCCCTTTGATACGAACATCTTCTCATAATAAACTACTTTGAAGCTAGTTAATTAAAATGACTTTACATGATAATTAACAACACCCCACTCCACATGAAACGCTTTAGTTTCCTTGAAAAGTATGTTAGCTAAAAATTAGTGGCCATATCTACAACCTAAATGATAATAAGCTATAAGGGTTCTTCACAAAAGGCGAAAGAACTGCAGATAGAGACACAATAACGGATCTTGATACAATTAACAGTGACCGATCCTTTCCATGCGGAAGCGCGGAGACATTAAATTGTCTCCGTTTTTTGGTTTTAAAACAAGAAGGTGGCGACGGACGATTGCCGCCCAATCGCCACTCTTTAATTTCCCGGGAAATCTTATTCCGGATCAGCTAATGATTTACCGCTGGTGGTATGCTTGAAACCATCAAAGGCTTGTTCAATTGTCCGGTATTCCGCGTCGGTCAAGGTGATATCCAGGGCATGGGCGTTGGCCTTGACCTGTTCAGCGCGCTTGGCTCCCGGAATAACTACGGAAATCAGCGGGTTTTGCATGTACCATGCCAGAACGACCTGGGCAACGGTTGCCTGGTGGGTCTTGGCAATTGGCCGGACAACATCCACCGCTTTAAGGACCTTGCTGAAGCGCGGCTCAGTGAAGTCGGCAATCTGGCTGCGGATATCGTCAGCTGGGAAGTCGATCTTGTGGTCATACTTGCCCGTCAGCATGCCAGAAGCCAATGGGAAGTAAGGAACAAAGCTGATCTGGTGATCATGCAGGTAGTCCAGCATGCCTTCAGTCAGGTGATCCTGGTGGAGGAGACTGAACTCATCCTCCACGACATCGACGTAGCCATCCGCGTTGGCCTCCTTGATTTGGTCCAGGCTAAAGTTCGAGATCCCGATTGCCCGGATTTTACCGGCTTCTTTCAGTTTCTGGAGGGCGCCGACTGCTTCAGCCTTCGGGGTATCGTGGTCGGGGAAGTGAATGTAGAAAATATCAATGTAGTTGGTTCCCAGGCGCTTCAGACTCTTGTTGACCTGGTCCGTCAGGAATTCTGGCCGGTTGTCGATAACTTGTTCGCCGCTGGAGAAGTCCTGCGCCCCCTTAGTCGCCAGGATAATCTTGTCGCGATCATACTCCTTCATTACTTCGCCGACCAGTTCTTCGGAGTGGCCCAATCCATAGACGTAGGCTGTATCAAGCAGGTTGATTCCATTATCCAGGGCCGCCCGGACAAGTGCTCGGCCGTCATCGTCCTTGAGGTTGGGGAAGAGGTTATAACCACCCACGGCGTTGGTTCCAAGACCAAGTGGGGTTGCTAGAACATCGGAGTGGCCAATTTTAACAAAACTTGATTTTTTCATATCGTCGTGTCCTCCTTATTTTGATAAAGCGCTTTCTGACGTTAGTTATATTATATCTTTTTTTATGCAATAAATGAACGAAATTTCTATTTCTAAATGTAATATTGATCATTTCTTAAAAAACAAGTATAATTATGGTTCCTTGGCAGGGGTGGAGAAATAGTTACTGAAAAGCACACTGTTTCTCTATTCTTTTGTTACTATTTGTTAGCGCTTCCAAGAAATTAAAAATCTTTGTGAAATAAATTTTTTACTGGCTTTGACTGGTGAATATATAGAAAGTAAAACGTTACAGCGCTTTACTAAACGTTGTAAACGTCATCATTTCACAAAGAACGTAATAATTTGTGCTTTACAGGGACGAAAATTTAAGATATTCTAAAAATGTCTTAAGTTAGCTCACTGAACAAAGCAATTATTCTTTTCGATTTGAACAGTCGGGCTAGCAAACGCATGTATTTTATATTAAGGGGTGTAAATATGTATCTCGCAATCAATATTATCGGTCTGATTGTCTTTCTGGCTATTGGTTGGCTGTTCTCAAAGAACCGCAAGGCCATTAACTGGAAGACAGTTGGGATCATGATTGTCATTAACCTTATCCTGGCGTGGTTCCTGACGGGTTCTGCCGCAGGTCGTGCCGGTGTTAAGGCTGCAGCCGACGGTTTCGTTTGGATCGTTGACGTATCTGCAAAGGGTACGGTCTTCGCATTAGGTAACTGGTACAATCCAAAGCATTTGAACTTCATCTCTTCTGCATTGATGCCAATCCTGATGATTGTTCCACTGTTCGACATCTTGACCTACATTGGGTTCCTGCCATGGATCATCAAGTGGATCGGACGTGGACTCTCATACATCACTGGTCAGCCTAAGTTCGAATCTTTCTTCGCTGTTGAAATGATGTTCTTAGGTAACACTGAAGTGCTGGCCGTTTCTGGTATGCAGATTCGGAAGATGAGCAAGGAACGTAACCTGACCTTGGCCATGATGTCGATGTCATGTGTTACGGCTTCAATTCTTGGATCCTATATTCTGATGATGCCTGGTCAGTACATCCTGACCGCTGTTCCAATCAACATCATGAACGCATTGATTGCGACGAGTATGTTGAACCCTGTTCAGGTTGCCCCTGAAGATGATACGATCGAAAAGGTTGGTAACACTGATAACGGTAAGAAGGAACCATTCTTCAGCTTCTTGGGTGACTCTATCCTGGGCGCTGGTAAGCTGATTCTGATCATTATCGCTAACGTTGTTGCCTTCGTTGCATTGGCTGCCCTGATCGACAAGATCTTGGGTCTGTTCTGGAAGCCACTGTCACTGGAAAGTATCCTTGGTGTCTGCATGTTCCCATTCTCCTGGCTGCTCGGTCTGCCAGTTCACCAAGCATGGGACTTGGCACAAGACATGGGTATGAAGTTAGTTACTAACGAATTCGTTGTTATGGGTAAGGTTACTGGTTCCATCAACCACTACCCAGAACACTTGAAGGCTGTTCTGACGGTCTTCGTTACCTCCTTCGCCAACTTCGGTACTTTAGGTATGATTATCGGTGCCTTCAAGGGCTTGGCTAACAAGGAAGATAACGACTACATCGCCTCCAACATTGGTTACTTGCTGCTGTCTGGTATTTTGGTATCACTCTTGTCAGCTGCCTTTGTCGGCCTGTTCGTTTGGTAAAACTAAAAAGCAGCTTGTGAGGGCTGCTTTTTTTAGCCCAAGATTCGTAAACGCTTGCATTTCTCAAGGAGGAATAAAATATGACTACTAAGATTATTATGGACACTGACCCAGGAATCGATGACGCTGCTGCATTGACGATGGCAATCAATGACCCATCGATTGACTTGAAGCTGGTAACGGCGGTTGCCGGAAACGTCACGGTTGATAAGACTACGGCCAATGCCTTAAAGATTATTCACTTCTTTGATAAGGATATTCCAGTGGCCGCCGGGGCCGAACAGCCGCTGATCAAGCCGTTCGAGGACGCTGCCCGGATCCATGGCGAATCTGGGATGCCCGGCTATGACTTCGGCGACGATTACGGTCAGCCAATTAAGAAGACGGCGGTTGAGGCCCTGCATGATGCCATCATGGCCGAAGACGAGGTTATCCTGGTACCAACCGGTTCCTACACCAACATTGCCCTTCTGTTCAGCGAATATCCTGAAGTGAAGAGCCACATTAAGAAGATCGTAGCAATGGGTGGCTCCATGTCCGGCGGTAACATGACCAGTGCCGCAGAATTCAACGTCTTCACCGACCCGGATGCTGCCCGGATCATGTACAACGCTGGTATTCCGATCGTCATGGTAGGCCTGGATGTTACCCTGAAGGCCCTTTTGACCAAGGACACGATTGAGAAGCTTGGCCAAATGAACAAGACCGGTGAAATGCTCCACGCCCTGATTACCCACTACAACGACGGGACTGATGAGGGTCGCCCAATGCACGACGTTAACACTATCTTCTACCTGCTCCACCCAGAAGCATTTACGACCAAGAAGATGTGGGTTGATGTTCAGACTGAAGGCCCAGCCATTGGGGCAACGGTTGGTGACATTCGTGGTGCCTACCATGATGGCAAGACCAACGCGGAGGTTTGCCTGGACATTGATGCTGAATACTTCAACAAGTGGTTCTTAGAAGAAGTCAGCAAGATGAAGTAAGACTAAATAGCCTCAGATTAGTACGAAGTGAGCGTGCCAGAAGCCATTATCGGCTTTTGACACGCTTTTTCTGTTGACGATATTTTCATTTATTTCCCGGGAAATATTGGCTCGGCTGGTGAGGGCTGGCGGTTGAAAGTAGGGCACTTTTACGGTACAGTAGTAGGGTAACGTGAAACAATTTGCTGTTTCACGAAAGGAGAAGCTAATGAATCCAGAACAATTTCAACAGGCGTTAGCGGATCACGGAATCACGCTGACCGCCAAGCAATTAGAACAATTTGCAATTTACTATCGGATGCTGGTCGATAGCAATAAGCACGTTAACCTGACCCGGATTACTGAAGAAAACGAGGTCTACCTGAAGCACTTTTACGACTCCATCACGGGGGCCTTGGCCGAGCCGCGTTTGCAGACCGCCAGCCTGACTCTGTGTGATATTGGCGCTGGGGCCGGTTTTCCATCGCTGCCGTTGAAAATCGCCTTTCCGCAGCTTAAGGTCACGATCGTTGACTCGCTTAATAAGCGGATCGCCTTTCTTGAGGAACTGGTCGCCAAGCTGGGATTGACTGATGTGGAGCTGGTTCACGATCGGGCGGAAACGTTCAGTGCCAAGAAAAGTGCCCACCGGGAGCGGTTTGACGTGGTAACAGCCCGTGCGGTAGCCCGGCTGTCTGTTCTGAGCGAGCTATGCCTGCCCGCTGCTCAAGTCGGCGGTGAGTTTATCGCCTATAAGGCCCTGGCGGCACCAGAGGAACTGCAGGATGCCGCTAAGGCCATTGCCAAGCTTGGCGGCCAGGTTCGGCAGACGGTCAAGCTGACTCTTCCGGGGACGGATGACGAACGTAACATCATTCTGATTGATAAGGTGGCGCCAACGCCAACAAAATACCCACGGCGACCGGGATTGCCGAATAAGAAACCAATTCAATAGTGTCAGGGGGAGAGAGTATGGCATTTTCACTATTCAATTTTGGCAAAAGTGATACAAATAATAAGAATAAAGTTGTCGACATTAAATTGGACCAGATCATTCCCAACCGTTATCAGCCACGAAAGGTCTTTAACCAGGATGAGATCCGTGAACTAGCCCACACGATTGATGAACACGGCCTGCTTCAGCCAATTGTCCTTCGGGAATACGAACCGGCAAAGTACGAGATCATTGCTGGTGAGCGGCGCTACCGGGCAATGAAGATGCTGGGCTGGGAGACTACTCCGGCGATCCTCAGGAAGATGACGGATGAGGAGTCCGCTTCCCTGGCACTGATCGAGAACCTCCAACGGGCCCAACTGAGTTCCGTGGAGGAAGCACAGGCCTATCGCCAACTGATGGACCTTAACCATCTGACCCAGGCGGCCCTCGCCAAGGGAATGGGGAAGAGCCAGTCCTTTGTGGCCAATAAACTTCGGTTGCTCAAGCTGATCACGCCTGTCCAGACGGCCATCCTTGATCACCGGATCTCTGAGCGTCATGGCCGGGCCTTGCTGGATCTGGATGAAAAACAGCAGCGGACCATGCTGATGCGGATTGTCAACGAGCGCTTAACGGTGCGGCAGACGGAAGACGAGGTTGCCAAAGTTCTGGGACGGCCACTGCCATCAGAAGTTGCTAAGCAAAAGAAGCTGGCCAAGGAGCAGACAACTCAGTCGGCCGGGCTGGCTGATGAAACGGCCAAGAAGAAGCCCGCTAAGAAGACCAAAAGAAAAGCTGCCAAGAAGAAGGCCCAGTCGAGCGCCAAGGCTACGGACGGGCGCCTGGCCTTGAACACGATCAAGAAGTCAATCAAGATGGCCACCGAAAACGGCTTTAAGGTTACAACTCACGAAAAAGAAACGGGCAAGGCCTACCAGCTGACCATCGAGATTCCAAAAGAGCAGTAAGGGGGCAATATGATGGGCGCAGTAATTGCGTTGGCAAACCAAAAGGGCGGGGTTGGCAAGACCACGACCAGTGTGAATCTGGGGGCCTGCCTGGCCGACCTTGGGAAAAAGGTATTGCTGATTGATCTTGATCCCCAGGGCAACGCCACCAGCGGTCTGGGGATCGAAAAGCGGCAGATTGAGAAGAGTGTCTACGACGTGCTGATCGATGAGGACACGATGCTCAAGGACGTCATCAAGCCCTCCAGCCACCCGGGATTAGACATTGCCCCGACGACGATTGCCCTCTCAGGGGCGGAGGTGGAACTGACCAACCTGATGGCCCGGGAGACCCGGCTGAAGGACTCCTTCGGGACGGTTTGGGACGAATACGACTTCATCCTGATCGACTGTCCGCCATCGTTGGGCCTGCTGACGATTAACGCCTTCACGGCCGCTGACTCGGTCCTCATTCCGGTTCAGAGTGAGTACTATGCACTGGAGGGACTGAGCCAGTTGCAGAACACGATCAGTTTAGTCAAGCGCCACTTCAATCCGCAGATGAAGGTCGAGGGTGTCCTGCTGACAATGTATGATAAGCGGACCAACCTCGGCCAGCAGGTCAATGCGGAGGTGCGCAAGGCCTTTGGCGACCGTGTTTACAAGACAGTGATCCCACGAAACGTTCGTTTATCGGAGGCCCCAAGTCATGGATTGGCAATTGTCGACTATGACAAACGGTCGACGGGGGCCCATGTATATGAACAACTAGCAAAGGAAGTGTTGGCAAAACATGGCAAAGCGTAAAACAGGCGCCCTAGGTCGCGGGATCGCGGCCCTCTTTGAAGAAAATACCATCGCACCTCAAGATGAGGGGGAGCAGGTCCAGGACATTAAGCTGACGGCCATCCGGGCGAACCCTTACCAGCCGCGGCGGACCTTTGACCAGGCAGCGTTGAAGGAGTTGGCGGCTTCGATTGAGAAGTCGGGGGTTTTTCAGCCGATTATTCTGCGCCAGCCTGACCCGCAGCTGGAGCGCTACGAACTGGTAGCTGGTGAACGGCGCTTCCGGGCATCCAAGCTTGCCAAGCAGTCGACGATTCCAGCGATCGTGCGGACAATGAGCGATGAGCAGATGATGGAGATCGCTGTCTTGGAAAACCTGCAGCGGGAGGACCTGACGCCCCTGGAAGAGGCCCAGGCCTACCAGACGCTGATGGAGAAGCTGTCACTGACCCAGGCCCAGGTTGCTGCCAAGCTTGGCAAGAGCCGGCCGTACATCGCTAACTACCTGCGCCTGCTGGGGCTGCCTGCACCGATCAAGGAAGCCTTAAACGCCGGCAAGCTGTCGATGGGCCAGGCCCGCACTATCTTGGGCTTGAAGAACAAGCGCCAGTTGACCCAGCTGGCTAACCGGGCGGTGAAACAGAATCTGACGGTCCGGCAGCTGGAGAAGATCGTTGCGCAGATGAACGGAACCGTTAAGGAAAAGGACCAGCACAAGCGGCAACGCAAGCCGGTCTACATTCGGGAAGCCGAGGACCAGCTCCAGAGCAAGTTCGGCACTAAGGTAGCGGTTTCCCAAAGCCGGAAACGGGGAAGCGGCAAGATCGAGATTCCGTACAGCTCAAACGATGATCTGACCAGGATTTTAGAACTGCTTGATATTTCACTCGATTAGGAGGGATGACAATGGCAAGTTATGATAAGGGCGATATCGTGATGATGAAGAAGGCTCACCCGTGCGGCAGCAACCGCTGGGTGATCACCCGGGTTGGGGCCGACATCAAGATTCAATGCCAGGGTTGTGGCCACGTTGTGATGATGACCCGGCAGAAGTTCGACAAGGGCCTCAAGAAGGTCATTGAAAAAGCCCATCCGGCGGAATAAATCCGAATAAAGTGGTCACAAATCAAGCAAGATAGCTTAAAATAAAAAAGATTAACGAAAAAGGAAAGTGAATTATTCATGTCATTAACTGCAGGAATTGTCGGCTTGCCAAACGTTGGTAAGTCAACGCTGTTTAACGCAATTACCAAGGCGGGGGCCGAGATGGCCAACTACCCATTTGCCACGATCGATCCAAACGTGGGGATGGTGGAAGTTCCCGATAAGCGTCTTGACCGGATCCAGGAACTGATCCCCGCTAAGAAGATCGTTCCAACGACCTTTGAGTTCACCGACATCGCCGGGATCGTCAAGGGGGCCAGCAAGGGTGAAGGGCTTGGTAACAAGTTCTTGGAAAACATTCGGCAGACCGACGCCATCGTGCACGTTGTCCGGGCCTTTGATGATGACGATATTACGACCGTTTCCGGGAAGGTGGACCCGATCGAGGATATCGACACGATTAACCTGGAATTGGTGATGGCCGATCTCGACGCCGTCAACAAGCGCCTGGGCAAGGTTCAACGGGCTGCTAAGGGCCGGGACAAGGACGCCCTGGCAGAACTGGCCGTTTTGAACAAGATCAAGCCGGTATTGGAAGACGGCAAGAGCGTTCGGTCCATTGACTTCTCCGATGACGAGAAGAAGATCGTCAAGGGCCTCTTCCTGCTGACCAGCAAGCCGGTGCTCTATGTTGCCAACATCTCTGAAGATGACATGGCAGATCCTAACAACAGCAAGTACATGGCTGCTATTAAGGAACACGTCAAGGGTGACGGTGAGGTCATCGGTGTCGCTGCGGCGGCCGAAGAACAGATCGCCGAGATGGACGATGCTGACAAGGCCGACTTCCTGGAAATGGAAGGGGTCACGGAACCCGGACTGAACCGCTTGATTCGGGCGGCTTACAAGCTGCTGGGTCTGGAAACCTTCTTCACTGCTGGTGGTCCGGAAACCCGTGCCTGGACCTTCAAGAAGGGGACCAAGGCACCCCAGGCTGCCGGGATTATTCACTCCGACTTTGAACGGGGCTTTATCCGGGCCGAAGTAATGAGCTTTGACGACCTTGATAAACTTGGTTCTGCAGCGGCAGTCAAGGAAGCCGGGAAGCTGCGGCTTGAAGGTAAGGACTACGTAATGCAAGATGGCGACATTGTTGAATTCCGCTTCAACGTCTAATGCACCACAGAGAGGAGTTTATTCGTGAGCGAAGAACAAGAACATAATCAAGCGCGGAATGCAGCGGCGGGTCAACGGCAAAAAGAGCATGCCAAGGCCCAGCGGCAAGCACAGGGGAACGCGTTTGAACAGTATCATTTGACCCGTAAAAACGAAGAATTTATGTACCAGCTGAACAAGCAGCTGGACCGGCAGGGTGTGGAAAGCGACAAGAAGCCGGAAATGCTGCAGGAGACGGCCCAACAGCTGGCAGCCGGCCAAAAGAAGGGGAAGACGGCCAAGGCCCTCTTCGGTACGCCGACTGAGTATGCCAAGGAACTGAAGAACCCAAAGAAGACGCCCGAGCACATGACAAAGCGGTCGATCTGGCTCTTGGCCATTGATAATGCCCTGATCTTCTTGAGTATCTTTACCTTCATGTTCGGTCTGATGTTCTGGCTGTCACCATTGGCCATGCACAGTAAGCGGGCCGGAAGCAGTGGAATCACGGCTATCCTGCTGGTTGCCATCCTCGGTGGGGTGCTGTTTGGCTACGTGGCCATGCAGCTGCAACCGACGAAGAACAAGGACGGCAAGTGGGTTCAGACCAAGCCAATGTGGTTCCGGGTACTGACGGTGGCCTTCGGACTGGTGGCCTGGCTGGCAGTCTACATGCTGGCATCAATGTTGCCGAACGTGGTTAACCCCCGGCTCAACCAGTGGGGGTACCTGGTAATTGCCGTGGTTACCTTTGTCGGCGATATTTACTACCGGCGTCGTTACCACATCACCGGCGGCTTCTACGGCAACCGGCGTCGTTAATTCGATTTATAAAAAGATGCGGAGAAATTTTCTCCGCATCTTTTTTTAGTGCTTAAATTCATGGTTGAGCAATTAAATATTAATGATTTATGACGATTTTTGATGAATTTGTCTTAACTAATTTAGTAAACAACTAAATTGGTCAAATGTTCAAAAAATATATGGACAAATGTGCGAGAGACTGTTAAACTATAAACGTAGTCAAATGAAAACGCATACATATTTTCAAAGGAGATTTCAATTATGAAGTTAACACAAGCACAACTAGCCAAGTACATGGACCACACGATGCTTAAGCCGGAAGCCACGGCTGAGATGATTGACAAGACCGTTGCCGAGGCGCGGAAGTACAACACCGCTTCTGTCTGCATCAACCCGTACTGGGTTAAGCAGGTTCATGAGGGCCTTGCCGGGACCGACATTAACACTTGTACTGTCATCGGCTTCCCTCTGGGGGCAACCTCAACGGCTAGCAAGGTCTTTGAAACCAAGCAGGCTATTGAAGATGGCGCCGATGAGATCGACATGGTGATCAACATCGGTGAGCTGAAGGGCGGCAATGACCAGGCGGTTGAGGACGATATCCGCGCCGTTGCCGAAGCGACCCACGAAAAGGGCAAGCTCCTGAAGGTGATCATTGAAAACTGCCTGCTGACGGATGAAGAGAAGACCCGGGCATGCAAGCTGACCGTTAAGGGTGGTGCTGACTTCGTTAAGACTTCGACGGGCTTCTCAACTTTTGGTGCCAAGGCCGAAGACGTCAAGCTGATGCGTCAAGCCGTTGGCCCCGACTTCAAGATCAAGGCTGCCGGTGGAATCCACAGCCTGGCAGAGGCTTACGATATGATCGAAGCTGGTGCCAACCGGCTAGGGGTTTCCGCATCCGTTAAGATCCTGGAAGAAGCTGCTGAGCAAGACTAAGCAGGCCACAATTTTTAGCTAACAAAATTATCAAGATGGAGGGGTTAGTATGTCATATAAACGTGTATTTGTAATTGTGATGGACTCAGTTGGTACTGGTGCGGCCCACGATGCCGATAAGTTTGACGACCTTGGTTCAGATACCCTTGGCCACGTTGGCGAATTCTACAAGGGCGACCTGAAATTGCCTAACCTGGGCAAGATGGGGATTAGCAACCTCCGTGATATGCCAATTGAAGGGGTGCCGGTCGCTGACCCTGCCATCGGGGACTACGGCAAGATGGAAGAAATCTCCGCCGGTAAGGACAGTATGGATGGTCACTGGGAAATGATGGGCCTGCCGGTTACCAAGCCGCTGTCCACCTTCCCGAACGGCTTCCCACAGGAAATCGTCGACAAGCTGGAGAAATTCTCTGGCCGCAAGGTGATCGTCAACAAGCCATACTCCGGAACTGAGGTTATCCATGACTATGGTGAGCGGCAGATGAAGACCGGGGAACTGATCCTCTATACTTCCGGCGACTCCGTAATGCAGATTGCGGCCCACGAAGATGTTATTCCAGTCAAGGAATTGTACAAGATCTGTGAATACGCCCGGACACTGGTTAACGGTCCTGAATACACTGTGGGGCGGATCATCGCCCGGCCATACGTTGGCCCTGACAAGGACCACTTCACTCGGACGGCCAACCGGCACGACTTCAGCCTGAAGCCAATCGGCAAGACCGACATGGACCGGCTCCGTGAGGCCGGCTACGAAGTCATCGGTGTTGGTAAGATCAACGACATCTTCTCCGGTCAGGGAATCGACCGGGGCTACCACAACGAGAGCAACATGGACGGGATGGACCACGTTGACGAAGTGATGAAGCAGGACTTCACCGGCTTCTGCTTCACCAACCTGGTGGACTTCGATGCCATGTATGGCCACCGGCGTAATCCAAAGGGCTTCGGTCAGGCCCTGATGGACTTTGATAAGCGCTTAGGGGCGGTCCTCAAGGAAATGAAGCCGGACGACCTGCTGATGATCACCGCCGACCACGGTAACGACCCGGGTTTCCGGGGGACTGATCACACGCGTGAAAACGTGCCATTGCTGGTCTACTCTCCATCGATGAACAAGTTGAACCAATCCCTGGGTCTGCGGAAGACCTTCTCTGACTTAGGGGCCACGATTCTGGAAAACTTCAACGTGGACTCTGTGCGGGGAACCAGTTTCTACAAGGAAATCAGCAACGACTAACCGCGGTCAAACGAGAGGAGCGATTGCGATGCGGATGGTTGACATCATCGACACCAAGCGAAACGGCGGCACCCTGACCGATGAAAAGTTGCAGTTCTTCGTGGACGGGGTGGTTGACGGTAGCATTCCGGACTACCAGATCAGTGCTCTGCTGATGGCAATCTACTTCCAGGGGATGACCAGCAGTGAGCAGACCAGCCTGACCATGAAAATGATGCATTCGGGGGAACGCCTCGACCTGCACCAGATTCCGGGCATCAAGGTTGATAAGCACTCTACCGGCGGGGTCGGTGACAAGGTCAGTCTGCCGCTGGCCGCAATGGTCGCCGCTACGGGGATCCCGGTACCCATGATCTCGGGCCGGGGCCTCGGTCACACCGGGGGCACCCTGGATAAACTGGAGGCGATTCCGGGCTTTCGCGTGGAACTGAGCGAACAGGAATTCATCGATCAGGTCGCTAAGGAGAAGTTGGCAATCGTTGGGGCCACCGGGGAAGTCGCCCCGGCCGATAAGAAGATCTATGGCCTGCGGGACGTCACGGACACGGTGGACTCCATTCCATTGATTGCCAGTTCGATCATGAGCAAGAAGATCGCCTCGGGGACCGATGCCCTGGTGATTGACGTCAAGACCGGGGCGGGGGCCTTCATGAAGACCCTTGACCAGTCCCGGGCCCTTGCACACGCCCTGGTTGATATTGGCAAACAAGCCGGCCTGCAATGCATGGCCGTGATTTCTGACATGAATCAGCCGCTGGGTAACAAGATCGGGAACGCCCTGGAAATTGAGGAATCCATTGACGTCCTAAAGGGGAAGGGACCAGCGGACCTGACCGAATTAGTTCTGACCCTCGGCAGCTACATGGTAGTGATGGGCGGCAAAGCTGAAACCACGGATCAAGCGCGGCAATTGCTGGAGCAGGCGATCGCTGACGGCACGGCCTATGACCGCTTCAAGGCGATGGTGGTTGCCCAGGGCGGTGATCCACGGGTGATGGATGACTACCAGGTCATGCCCCAGGCTAAGTACCAGATTCCGTACCGGGCTAAACGCACCGGCGTGATAACCAAGCTGACGGCCGATGAGATTGGCACCGCCAGCATGCTCCTTGGCGGCGGCCGCCAGAAGGCTGATGACCAGCTGGACTACAGCGTGGGGATCGAACTCCACCACAAGCTCGGCGATCATGTCAAAGCAGGTGAACCGTTGCTGACGATCTACAGCAACCGCCAGGAGATCAAGAATGTTGAGCAGCTTTTAGACGAGAGTATCGAAATCGGTGACCACGGCGAGCAGCCGCCACTGATTCATGAAATCATTGAATAACTTGAGGAGGAACAAAAATGAGTACACATATTGGCGCCAAGATGGGCGATTACGCAGACGTAGTATTACTTCCGGGCGACCCGCTGCGGGCAAAGTACATTGCGGAAAACTTCCTGGACAACGTTAAGCAGGTTAACTCCGTCCGGAACGCCTTCGGCTACACCGGTGAATACAAGGGCCACCGGGTATCCGTTCAGGGTTCTGGAATGGGGATCCCATCGATGTCCATCTACATTAACGAACTGGTGCAATTCTTTGGTGTTAAGACGATCATTCGGGTTGGTTCCTGTGGGGCCATCGCGCCTGATGTTCACCTGCGGGATGTCATCCTGGCTCAAGGTTCCTCCACGGACTCCGCGGTAACGATGAACACCTTTGGCCCGGGCTTCCACTATGCACCGCTGGCTGACTTCAAGCTGCTGGACACGGCCTACCACGTTGCCGAGAAGCTGGGGATCGATACGAAGGTTGGCGACATCTTTGCGGCCGATCGTTTCTACAATGACGAGCTGGACATGAAGAAGCTCCGTGATTACGGGATCCTCGGGACGGAGATGGAGTCGGCCGGTCTGTACCTGCTGGCGGCTAAGCTGCACTTCCGGGCCCTCTCTGTCCTGACCGTCAGTGACCTGATCTTCGGTGACGAGAAGACCACGGCGGAGGAACGGGAGAAGACGTTCAACGATATGATTAATATTTCACTGGCGACGGCAATTGCGGACAAGTGATATTCTAGTTTGAATATTCTTGACCAATCAGTTAGAATTTAACGAAACAGAAAACAAGGGCCTGGCACGGAAATTCTGTGACGGTTCCCTTGTTTTTGTGTATAAGGGAGGACAGAAAATGGATGGTGAAAACAAGCGTATTACCCTGGCACTCAAGGTGGCGACCCTCTACTACCGGGACGGCTTTAACCAGCAGGAGATTGCCAGTGAACTGAGCATCTCCCGGGCGACCGTTTCCCGCCTGCTGCAATATGGTCGTGACAAGGGGTTGGTGACAATTCAGATTCACAACCCCCTTGCACCGCTTCACCAGTTGCAGACGGACCTGCTGGCCAAGTATCCAAGCCTCAAGCAGTTAATCATTGTGCCGGGGAAAGACAACCCCTTGGAAGAAGTCGGGATTGCCGGGGCGCGGTACATTGAAAAAATCGTCAAGAGCGACGACATCATTGGCCTGGGCTGGGGGCGGACGGTTTATCAGGTGGCCCTCCACATTACCCCCAAGGATGTCTCCGGAATCAAGGTTGTCCAGATGAAGGGGTCGATGGCCAATACCGAGACCCGGAACTACGCCTTTGAGACGGTCAACACCTTTGCCAGCGCCTTTAATACCCTGCCGCAGTACCTGCCGGTGCCGGTCATCTTTGACCATGCCCAAACCAAGGAACTGGTGGCTAACGATACCCACATCAAGTACATCCTCAAGCTGGGACAGCAGGCCGATATTGCGATGTTTACGGTCGGAACGGTTCGTGATTCCGCCATGCTTTTCAAGCTGGGTTACTTCACTAAGGAGGAGCAGAAGGTTCTCCAGCAGGAGGCGGTCGGTGACATCTTTTCCCGCTTCATCGACGCTAAAGGTCAGATCGTGAATCGGGATATTAACGAACGGACGATTGGGATCTGTCTCGATGAACTGAAGAAGAAAAAACACAGTATTCTGGTGGCGGCTAATGTCGCTAAAGTTCCGGCAATTCACGGGGCCTTGGTGGCGGGATATGCCAATACCCTGGTGATTGACCAGGAAAGTGCGAACGATCTCCTGGGATTTTCTCGCTAATTTTAACTTTTTGCTATTGACCTCAGCGCTAATTCCTAGTAGAGTTGACCTAATCAAAAACTAAGGAGCGTGTTTGATCGATGTCAAATTGGGACACAAAGTTTGCCAAAAAGGGTTTGACATTTGATGATGTTTTGCTGATTCCAGCAGAAAGTCATGTTTTGCCAAACGAAGTTGATTTAAGTACTCAGCTAGCTGATAATCTGAAACTCCACATTCCGTTGATTAGTGCCGGAATGGATACTGTGACGGAAGGACCAATGGCGATTGCCATGGCCCTGCAAGGTGGCCTTGGGGTTGTCCACAAGAACATGTCGATCCAAGCCCAGGCGAGCGAAGTTGCCAACGTCAAGAGCGTGGTAGTTCCCGCTAGTGCTACCAAGGCGGCCGTTGATGACCAGAACCGCCTGCTTTGTGCCGCTGCGGTTGGGGTCACCAGTGATACCTTTGAACGGGCTGAAGCACTCTTGAAGGCAGGTGCCGACGCTATCGTTATCGATACCGCCCATGGTCACTCTGCCGGGGTTCTGCGCAAGATCAAGGAAATTCGTGACCACTTCCCAGATGTTACCCTGATCGCCGGGAACGTTGCTACTGGTGAAGCCACGGCGGCTCTCTTTGATTCCGGGGTTGACGTTGTTAAGGTCGGCATCGGCCCTGGCTCCATCTGCACGACCCGGGTGGTTGCCGGGGTTGGTGTTCCTCAGATTACTGCAATCTACGACGCTGCTACGGTTGCTCGTGAATACGGCAAGCCGATCATTGCCGATGGTGGGATCAAGTACTCTGGTGACGTTGTTAAGGCCCTTGCTGCTGGTGGGAACGCCGTAATGCTTGGGAGCATGCTTTCTGGGACAACCGAAGCTCCTGGTGAAGTCTTTGAAGACCAGGGCAAGAAGTACAAGGCCTACCGGGGGATGGGTTCCGTCGGCGCCATGGCCCAGGCCCACGGTTCCTCCGACCGTTACTTCCAAGGCGGGGTCAACGAGGCCAACAAGCTGGTTCCAGAAGGGATTGAAGCCCGGGTTGAATACAAGGGTGACGTTTCCGACATTGTCTTCCAAATCGACGGTGGTCTCCGTTCTGGAATGGGTTATGTCGGTGCCCCTGACATTCCAACCCTGATCAATAACGCTCAATTTGTTCAGATCACCAATGCCGGTCTGCGGGAATCACACCCTCACGATGTGCAAATCACCAAGGCCGCACCAAACTACAAGTAATTTTCAATTCAATTTGTGATCAGCTGGCGAGGATTCCGTCCTCGTCAGCTTTTTATTGTGTTCCGGTTCGCAGAAACTGGTACAATAAAGAGGAGATTAACCATTGATAATTAAGTGTGCGGGGAGGGAAAATAGTGAATTATCAAATACTTCTACTATGCGTGGCGATCGTATGCCTGTTGCTTTTCTTGATGCAGTGGTTTCGCCAGGCATGGCATATTCTGCATGGGGGCACGCAGCCGTTGACCTGGAATCACCCGGCGCTGAACTGGTGCCTGCTGATTGTTGCCGTGCTGGCGGTTGCGGGCATGGGAGTCGTCCACACAAAGACAGAAGCAGCCACCAGCCAAGTTGCCAAGACGTCCTCGTCAAAGGTACGGCGGGCAGCCAGTAGCAGTTCTCAACCTGCACAATCCAAGGCGGCCAATACTAATCGCCAGGGGACCCAACAGCAGGGAGACCTGCCTGCTCCTGACCATCAGGACCTCAAGCTGGGTCAAAATGGGCATGCCGTTTTGAATAATTTTGCTGTGCCAGCGAAAAACCAGCTGCAGATTATCGATGCCGGAAACGGCAATGTTCTGCAGACGTTCCCTGGCCAGGCCGCCGCGGGAACGGTCAACTACACCTTTACGAAGGAAGGCAACTATTACCTGATCTTGACGGATGGTCAGCAGACGAAAACCATTGCCGTCAGCGTCAGCCGCTAAGATTTCCTTAAGGTCGGTGTTTGGTGGCGGTTGAATCGATGTAAATTGATTATAATTAATAGATATGTAAGCTGGTAAAGAAGGAGTGGCCGCATAATGAAGATTTTAGTTGTCGATGATGATAAGGAAATTGTTCAATTACTGGAAATTTACATCCGGAACGAAGGATATGAGCCGGTAGCGGCTTACAACGGCAAGGAGGCTTTGACCAAGCTGAACACCAACCCGGATATCGGTCTGGTGATCCTGGACCTGATGATGCCTGAGATGGACGGGATGGAAGTCATCAAGCAGGTACGCAAGGACTCCGACATTCCAATCCTCGTGCTGTCTGCCAAGACGACCGACATGGACAAGATCCAGGGCCTGATCAGCGGGGCGGACGATTACGTAACCAAGCCGTTCAACCCGCTGGAGGTCATGGCCCGGGTCAAGTCACTGTTGCGGCGGAGTCAGGGCGAGGTTACCAATGACCAGCCGGATGTGCTCAACGTCGGGCCCCTGATCATCAACAAGGACTCCCACGAGGTCAAAACGATCAAGGGCGACACAATTCAGCTGACGGCCCTTGAATTCGGGATTCTGTACCTACTGGCCAGTCACCCGAACCGGGTCTTCTCCGCTGATGATATCTTCGAGCGGGTTTGGCAACAGGAGAGCGTGGTCTCTGCCAAGACGGTGATGGTCCACGTCAGCCACCTGCGGGATAAGATCGAAGAAGCCACGAATGGCGAAAAGGTGATTCAGACAGTCTGGGGCGTTGGCTACAAGATTGAGAACCACTAGCATTGAGGGGGTTCGAGCGTGAAGCTAACGGGACGCGAAAAAAGTTCACTAATTTTTGAAGGGGTCGTCACGGTCGTCCTGCTGATCCTCTTGAACATGGCGATCCTCACCATCATTCAGGATGTTATCCAATCCAACCCCGGCGTCAACAACGGGATCTTTATGATCAAGCAGTCGTTGCGGATCGGCCCGATGCAGGCCCAGATCTGGAGCTACCAGCGGATCCTGATCATCTTCCTGCTGCTGATCGACGTTTGGGTCGTCTGGTGGCGCTTGCGGCGGCGTTATCACCTCTACCTGATGAACCACATCATCGGGGAGCTCCACTACATCGCCCAGGGCCACCTTGACCACCGGATTCCCTTCCGCCTCAAGGGCAGCGAACAGCACGTGATTACCAGTGTTAACGCGCTGGTTGACAGTGCCGTCCAGTCAATGGATGATGAGCGCAAGATTGAAAAGTCCAAGGATGAGCTGATCACCAACGTCAGTCATGACCTGCGGACCCCCCTGACCAGCATCATCGGCTACCTTGGCTTGATCGAGGACAAGCAGTACCAAAACGAAGAGGACATCCTCAAGTACACCCACATCGCCTATTCCAAGGCCAAGCAGATGAAGAATCTGGTGGATGACCTCTTTGAATACACCAAGGTTCAGCAGCATGGGGCCCCCGTCAACATCATGCGAGTCGATCTTGATCAGTTGTTGGAACAGCTGACGGCCAGTTTTGCCCTGGAGGCCGAACGGCGGGGGATTGAGATCAGCTCCAAGGTGGTGCCCAACCCGCTGATGATTGAGGCGGACCCGGAGAAGTTAGGCCGGGTCTTCAATAACCTGGTTGCCAACGCCTTCAAGTACGGCAATGGAGCCAGCTACATTCGGATTACGGCCCACCAGGAGCAATCCAACGTGGTCGTCAAGGTTGCCAACGACGGGACGCCAATTCCAAAGGAGGCCCAGGATCACCTCTTCGAACGCTTCTACCGGGCCGAGGCATCGCGATCCCGGGCGACCGGCGGAACCGGCTTAGGCCTGGCAATCGTCAAGAGTATTGTGGACCTGCACCATGGTCAGGTCACGGTGACCTCCGACGAGCACGAGACGGCCTTTATCGTCACCTTGCCCCTCAAACAGGAACAATTAAAAAAATAATTTAACAAGAATGAAGAATTTCGCCGTAAATTCTTCATTCTTGTTATTTCGCTATATTCATTAAAAATGGAGTGTGTTAAACTGAAAGAGCATTGTGTCGCCTCAATTTTATAAATAGATGACGATAATTGGAGGAAATTCTGTGGCTAAAGCGCAAATAAATCCAGAAAAAGCACGATGGCTAGAAGTCTTAGGCATTGCAATGCCGCTCTGCCTTAGCTATATTCCAATCGGATTAGCTTGTGGAATTTTATTACACGCAGCGGGCTTTAACTTTATAATGACCCTTGTGGTGTCGATCGTGGTTTTCTCTGGCGGTGCTCAGTTTATTCTGGCTTCGTTATTGACGATTCACGCACCGTTAATGTCAATTTTCGTGACCCTGTTCTTCTTGGAGCTGCGGTATGCACTCCTGGGGTCGAGTCTTTCTAAGTACATCAAAAACGAATCACAACACTTCATCTGGCTCTTTGCCGTCTCGATGAACGATGAAAACTATGCAGTGAACTACCTTAAGTTCGCAACCGATAAGAAGTGGACCCCCAAGGACGGGTTGTTAGTGGAACACTACTCCCTGATTTCCTGGTCCGTGGCCAACATGGTCGGGGGCCTGATCGGCAGTACCGTTTCGATTGACCTGGAAGTGGTGGACTTTGCTCTGACGGCCCTGTTCTTGTACATGGTTGTGATGCAGGTTCGGAACCACCTGACCCTCTTGATCTGCCTGTTCTCGGCAGTGCTGGCCGTGTTCTTTCTGGTGCTTACCAGGAGCACGCTGGGGATCGTGATTGCGACCCTGATCGCCTCCTTCACTGGATTCCTGATTGAAAACGCGGTTCGCAAGCACAGCAAGGATCCGGACGGCAACTGGTTCTTGACTAAGATCTTCCGGCCAATGGCCACCCGAATTACGGTGGAAGACCAGCAGGAACGGCGTGAAATGAAGAAAGTTAAGCAGCAGTTGGATGAGGATCGGCAGGAAAAGGTCCCGTCCGAACACAATGATTAGTGGAGACTAGGTATGGAACAACTATTTAGTAATTTGCCTTTATTAATTTCCGATACTGGTAACAATAAGACCTTGTATCATATCATTGTCATTATTTTTGCAGCATTTGCGGCATTTATTCCACGTTATTTCCCAATTCTGTTCTTCTCCACCCGGAAGATCCCCGAGTGGTTCAACGAATGGATGAAGTACGTTCCCGTCAGCCTCTTCACCGCGCTGATCGTAAAGAACATCTTTGTGACAACGGCGGGCTACCACTTCGTCCCGTTTGGCCACGTTGACCAAATTGTGGCGGCCGTCATCGTGATGGTCATTGCCTACTTCACCCGCTCGATGTCGATCTCGGTCATCAGCGGGCTGGTCGCAGTTTGGCTGTTGAACATGGTCATATAATTCAGGTGCGCACCGCCTCGTTGGTCGAGGCTGGTGCGCTTTTTCTTTAAGACTCCTAGGCGGAAAATGTGAGAAAATTTTCAAAGGGTGTTGACAAGCCCATAGAAAGCGTCTAGTATTATGGACAATCGAAATACCTTTAACTTAGTCCAGCGAGGCTAGGAAGGATTTAATTGAGCGTTAGAATATCGCGGCCTTCTTAGTGCACCACTGAGGAGGCCGTTTTTATGCAGAATTTCCCGGGCCGCTTCAGGGTGCCAGAAGGAGATTTCGCCCACTTAATCAAATAGGTATTTTTGAAAGAACTGAGCCATTTAATTGTCTCCCGTGAGAGCAGAATCGGTGCAGTGTTTTCAGCCTATCTTAAACATAAGCAAAAACACACGAAAAGCAGCGTGACCGCAAACCAGGGGACTGGATCGGTTGACGCTGCTTTTATCACTTATGCAAAGAAAAAGGAGATCTATTTGATGATTAGTACTGAACGAATTCAACCAAACGTTGTTACTGTTGCCGACATGGACGCTGAGGATGCCCTGGACCTGATCAATGAGGCCGAGGAATACAAGCACGGCAAGAAGGCGGAACTCACCCGGCCAGCCTACGCCGCTAACCTCTTCTTCGAAAACTCCACCCGGACCAAGACCAGCTTCCAGATGGCCGAAATGAAGCTGGGCATGCACGTGATGCAGTTCGAAGCGGGCACCAGTTCTGTCAAGAAGGGGGAGAGCCTCTACGATACTGTTAAGACGATGGAATCCATCGGGGTTGATGTTGCCGTTATCCGCCACCCCGAAAATGAATACTACAAGAACCTGATTAAGCACCCTGGTCTGAAGATCGGGATTGCCAACGGTGGGGACGGCAGTGGCCAACACCCATCCCAATGCCTGCTCGACATGATGACGATTCACGAAGAATTCGGCAACTTCAAGGATCTTAAGGTACTGATCATCGGTGACCTGTCCCACTCCCGGGTGGCCCACTCCAACGCCATGATGCTCAACCGGTTGGGCGCTAAGGTTTACTTCGCTGGCCCGCAGGAATGGTACGACGATGAGCTGGCCCAATACGGGACCTTCGGCGACTTCGACGAACTGCTCCCTAAGATGGACGTGGTCAACCTGCTCCGGGTCCAGAACGAACGGCTGTCCGGTGCGGAGAACGGGGCATTCGACGCTGAAAAGTACCACCAGCAATACGGCCTGACCAAGGAACGCTACAACAAGATGAAGAAGGGCGCCATCATTATGCACCCGGCACCGGTTAACCGGGGCGTCGAAATTGACAGCGACCTGGTTGAAGCACCAAATTCCCGGATCTTCCGTCAGATGCAAAACGGGGTCTTCGTCCGGATGGCCATCCTGAGCCGGATCCTGCGCTACAAGGGCATTATGTAAGACGGGGGCGGCACCATGAGTCAAACCCTACTGAAGAATGGCCGGCGCCTGGTCGGTGAACAATTGGTGACCTGCGATATCCTGATCGAGGACGGCAAGGTTGCCGCAATCGGGACTGACCTCCATGCCGGTGAGGGTGCCCGGGTGATTGACCTGGAAAACAACCTGGTCACCCCTGGCTTGGTCGACATCCATGTTCACCTCCGTGAGCCGGGTTACACCAACAAGGAAACGATCGCCACGGGCAGCCGGGCTGCGGCCCACGGCGGCTTCACCACGATCGCCGCAATGGCGAACCTGAAACCCACCTGTGACACGCCTGAACGCTTCCACGCCCAGGAGGCCCGCAACGCCAAGGACGGTGCGATCAAGATCATCCAGTACTCGCCCGTTACCAAGGACCGGGCGGGGAAGGAACCGGTTGACGTCGCTGCCCAGTACGCAGCGGGAGCCCGCCTCTTCAGTGATGACGGGGCCGGCCTCCAGGACGCCAGCGTTGTCTACCGGGCCATGCAGCAGCTGGCCAAGTACGACCTGCCGCTGTGTGACCACGCCCAGGACAACCAATTGGCCAACGGCGGGGTCATCAACGACGGCCCGGTTGCCAAGAAGATGGGCCTGCCGGGGATGCCGAAGATCAGTGAGACGGCACAGATTGCTAGAAATATCGTGATCGCCCAGGCGACCGGTGCTCATTACCATGTCTGCCACGTTTCGACCAAGGAGAGTATCGAACTGGTCCGCCACGCCAAGCAGCTGGGGATCAACGTCACCTGTGAGGTTACGCCGCACCACCTCCTGCTGGCCGATGCAGACATTCCGGATGACGACGCGGAATACAAGATGAACCCGCCGCTGCGGAGTCGGGAGGACCAGGAAGCCTGCCTGGCCGGCCTGCTCGACGGTACCATCGACTGCATTGCAACTGACCACGCCCCGCACACGGACGCGGAGAAGCACCAGGGCTTCTTGGCATCGCCGAACGGGATCGTCGGCAGCGAGACCGCCTTTGCCCTGCTCTACACCCGCTACGTTAAGAACGGGATCTTCACTTTGGGCCAGCTGATTGACTGGCTGAGCGGGGCCCCGTGTCGGGTGTTCAAGCTGACCACCGCCGGCCAGCTCCAGGTCGGGGATCCTGCAGACATCGCGGTCTTTGATATTGACCATCAGACGACGATCAAGGAGGACCAGTTCTTCTCCAAGGGCCACAACACCCCATTCGTCGGTGACCAGGTCTATGGGGCAACTGTAAAAACATTTGTTGATGGTAAGCTGGTTTACGATCGGGAGGATGCAGAATGAACGATGAACAACGATTGGTAGTCGAACTGCCGGGCCTGTCCCTGAAGAACCCCGTAATCGCCGCCAGCGGCACCTGCGGGTACGGGCAAGAAATTGCTGACAACTACGACCTCAACCGGCTGGGCTCACTGGTGATGAAGTCAACCACCCTGCACCCCCGTTCGGGCAATCCGCGACCCCGGGTCTGCCACACGAGTGCTGGCTGGTTAAACGCCAACGGCCTGCAAAACGTCGGCGTCCAGCGGGTCGTGGACGAGAAGATTCCCTGGCTGCAGGTCAACTACCCGAAGCTGCCGGTAATTGCCAGTGTGGCCGGCTTCTCCAACGACGAGTACGTGGAAGTAACTGATAAGCTGACGGTCGGCGGCGGGGTCAACGCCCTGGAACTGAACGTCTCCTGCCCGAACGTCAAGCACGGCGGCCTGGCGATGGGCACTGATCCGGATACGCTGGAGCAGCTGGTCAAGCAGGTCGTTGCCGCGGCTCACGGGGTCCCGGTCTACGTCAAGCTGACCCCGAACGTGACTAACATTGTGCCCCTGGCCCAGGCGGCCGAGCGGGGCGGGGCCAATGGGCTGGTGATGATCAACACCCTGACCGGTTTGAGCATCAACCTGAAGACCCGCCGGCCAGTCCTGGCCAACGTGACGGGCGGGCTGTCCGGTCCGGCCCTGAAACCGATGGCGCTCCGGATGATCCACCAGGTTCGCAACATTTCCAAGATTCCAATTATCGGTGTGGGCGGAATCGAAAGTGCTGAGGATGTCCTGGAATTCATGATGGCCGGGGCCAACGCGGTTGAAGTTGGGGCGGCTAGTTTTCACGACACGCTGGCCCTGCCAAAGATCGCGGCGGAACTGCCGATGACGATGGATAAGTACGGGATTGAGAAGCTAACAGACCTATGGGAGGTAAAGTTTTGAAACGCTATGTACCAATGGTCGCAATTGATGTTGCCACAAAGGAAGAAGCAGTCAAATTATTTGACGAGCTCGATGTGACGCCCAAACCGATTGTTAAAATCGGGATGGAGATGTACTACGGGCTGGGTCAGGAGATCGTGCGGGAAGCCCAGAAACGCGGCTTCAAGATCTTTCTCGACCTGAAGCTCTACGACATCCCCAACACGGTTCACCGAGCCATGGCCGCAATCGGCCGCCTCGGCATCGACTTCACCACCATCCACGCGGCGGGGGGAACCGAGATGCTGACGGCGGGACTGGCCGGCCTGGAAGAAGGCGCTGTTCAGGCGGGGGTCCGGCCTGCCAAGCTCCTGGCGATCACCCAGCTGACCTCGATTGATGATGAAATTCTGCATGATCAACAGCACGTTGACCTTTCCCTGATCGAGTCGGTCCAAAACTATGCCCAGCTAGCGGAAAGTGTCGGCCTGGCCGGGGTGATCTGCTCGGCCCATGAACTTCCGGCCATTCGCCAGGTGACCCGGCCGGATTTTCTGTGCATCACGCCCGGCATTCGGCCATCACTGGCGGTCCACGATGACCAGAAGCGGGTAGTGACCCCAGCCCAAGCCCGGGAACTCGGGAGTAACGGGATTGTCGTGGGGCGGCCAATCACCCAGAGCGCTGATCCAGTGGCGGCATACCAACAGATTCAACAAGCATTTTTAGCAAATGAGGAGGAAAAATAATTATGACTTATTCACAAAGAGTTGCTAAGGCATTATTAGACATTCACGCGGTTACCCTGAGCCCCGACAAGCCCTACACGTGGGCAAGTGGTTTGAAGTCGCCAATTTACACGGACAACCGCCTGACGATCTCCTACCCAGATGTGCGCCAGGCCATCTACAACGGGATGGAAGAACAGATCAACCTCCACTTTGCGGATGCGGACGTCATCGCCGGGACTGCCACGGCCGGGATTCCCCATGCTGCCTGGGTTGCCCAGGAGATGGGCCTGCCGCTGGTTTACGTTCGGTCTAAGCCGAAGGGCCACGGTCAGGGCCACCAAGTCGAAGGGGTTCTCAAACCCGGTCAAAAGGTCGTGGTGATCGACGACCTGATCTCCACTGGCGGTAGTGTCCTCAATGCAGTCCGGGCAATCAATAACACCGGTGCCCAAGTCATCGGCGTGGTCGCCGTCTTCACCTACCAGCTCCAGGCGGCTGAACAGAACTTCCTGGCCAACGACCTGAAGTACTATGCCGTTACCGACTACACCACCCTGATCAAGGAAGCCCAGGCCACCGACCAGATCAGCGCTGACCATCTGAAGTCTCTCCAACAGTGGCGCGAAGATCCCATGAAGTGGAGCAAGGAACACAGTCTCAACACAGTGGGCTAATCGTCACATTCAGTCAATAGATTTCCACATATAAGTAAGCGCGCCATCACCAGCTTTTAAGCCGTGATGGCGCGTTTTTCGCTACCAATAGAGAAACCCGTGCCGGACCTCGGTGGAGGTTGGCACGGGTTATTTCTACCTGAATTAGGATTTACTTAGTCATGTAGTCCCGGGTCATCGGCAGGTTCTTGCCAGAAGCACCCTTAGTGATCAGGTATTGGATCACGTCGATGTTACCGGACTCGAATGAAGCGGCGCAGGCCTGCAGGTAGAGGTCCCACATCCGGGTGAAGCGTTCGCCCATCATGTCCTGGATCTGAGCACGGTGAGCGTTGAAGTTTGCGTCCCAGATCTCCAGGGTCCGCTGGTAGTGACGACGCAGCATTTCGATGTCGGCAATCTGCATGTGGTTCTCTTCAATGTGTTGAACCATTTCGACCAGGCCGGGAACGTAGCCGCCAGGGAAGATGTATTTGTTGATCCAGCCGTTGTAGGCCCCACCCTGTTGCCGGGTGATCCCGTGGATCAGGGCTACCCCGTCATCGGTAAGGTAGCGTTGGATATCCTTGAAGTAGAGGCCAAGGTTTTCCTTGCCGACGTGTTCGAACATCCCCACAGAGGTGATGTAGTCCCACTTTTGGTCACCGAGTTCCCGGTAGTCGATCAGCTTAACTTCGGCCACGTCTTCCAGGCCGTCCTTCTTGATCTGTTCCTGGACGAAACGGTACTGTTCCTCACTCAGGGTAACCCCAGTGACCTTCATCCCGTATTCCTTGGCCGCCGTCAGCATCAAAATCCCCCAGCCGCAGCCGATATCCAAGAAGGTCTTGCCCGGCTTTGGGTTGAGCTTCTTTAAGATGTGTTGAACCTTGTCTTCCTGGGCCTTGGTCAGGTCGTCATGGTTGTCACCAGTGAAGTAGGCACAGGAGTAAGTCATCGTGTCGTCGAGCCAGAGCTTGTAGAAGTCGTTACCGACATCATAGTGGCTCTGCACATCGGTTTCACTTTCCTTCTCGGAGTGGCCTTGCTTTGGCAGGAACTTACGGAACTTGGAATTCCGCATGAAGCTGCTGGTACTTTCGTAGACGGATTCGATCAGTTTTTGGATGCTACCCTGGATTTCGATCTTGCCATCCATGTAGGCTTCCCCAAGTGCAATTGAGGCGTTCTTCGTGATGTCACGAATCGGGATCTTTTCCTTGAACGTAACGGTAACCTCGGGTTCGCCGTCACCGTAAACGACACTCGAACCGTCCCAGAAGATGATCTTGACGGGGATGTTGAACGAGTGGCTTAACAGTGACTTGTAGAACGTCTTTTCTAACATTAAAGCATCCTTCTTTCTCAAATAATGCCACTATTATAACACTCAACTTTTAGGGTCGTAACTAAATGGAACAACCAGACCAAAACGTTGCTGAAATTACCCCTTTAGGATTAAAATTAACTAAGTTTATTAGATTTTTGAAGGGTGATGATTAATGTGACTGATGCCTGGCACCGCTTCATCAAGAACGTGGAGCTGCGTCGCTTTGTGGTCCTATTGTTAATCGTGTTTGCACTGTGGATGATGCGGTCGATGATGAACATGATCTTGCTTACCTTTATTTTAACCTTCATCGTGGTGAGCTGGGTCCGCTTTGTCCAGCGGTGGCTGCCGCACTTCTCGACCAAACTGCTGGTGATCCTGACCTACCTGGTTCTCCTGATGCTCCTGTACTTCGGCATAACCAGGTACCTGCCCGTGCTGGTGCATCAGGTGGTCAAGATGGTCAACTCGGTGCTCAAGTTCTACAGTAGTCGGGACGCGACAAACCTCTACCATTACATCAACCAGTACATCAGCTGGTCGACGATTATGGCCCAGGTCCGGCACGGGGTCAGCTTTGCCATCAGTGCGCTGACCAGTATTGGCGCCATCACGGTGACCTTCTTCCTGTCCTTTATTCTGAGCTTCTTCTTTGCCCTGGACCTGCAGGAGACGGCTATCTTCTCAAAGCTTTTCTTGAACAGCACCTTTGGCTGGTT